>JAQSDJ010000135.1:4527-11205 GCA_029945855.1 Lacunisphaera sp. | reverse complement strand
TTTCAGGTAATATTCCATCCGCTCCGCCGCCCCGAGCCCGCGCACGTAGTCGCGGACGAAGTTCCGGTAGCCGTCGTTCCACGACGCGTAGCCGGTCGTGCGCAGCGCCGCCGCGATGTGCCCGCGGAAACTCCACGGCTCGGCGATCAGGATGACATCCGGCTTCACCCGCTTCACCGCCACCTCGATCTCGCGCAGCACGTCCACGCCGATGAGCTCGGCCAGGTCGAAGCGGAAACCGTCGACGCCGTAGGTCTCGATGAAGTGCACGAGGCTGTCGATGATGAGCCGCGTCGCCATCGCCGAGCGGCAGCGCACGTCGTTGCCGCAGCCGCTCCAGTTCGCCAGCGCGCCGTTGTCGTCGAGCTCGAAGTAATAGAGCTTGTCGATGAACATCAGGTGCGCCGGCTCGCCGACGTGGTTGTAGACGACGTCGACCACCACCGCGATGCCCTGCCGGTGGAACGCGGCCACCAGCTCCTGCAGTTCCCGCACCTGCGTGGCCCGGGCGGCGTCCCGCGCATAGGCGCTGGCCGGGGCGAAGTAGTTCGCCGTCATGTAGCCCCAGTGGTATTCCTCGCGCGTGCGGTTGTCGAATTCGTGCAGCGGCTGCAGCTCGACGCAGTTCACCCCGAGCTTCTTCAGGTAGAAATCCGGGCTTTCCACCCACTTGGTCAGGCCGCTGAAACCCAGCCGCTCGTCCGGCGTGAGCTCGACCGGCGCATGCGCGGCGAGGTCGCGGACGTGCGCCTCGGCCATGACGAGGTCCTGCCACTCCGGCGTGGCCAGGCTGCGGTCGCCCCGCCCTACCCGCGCCGCATCGAGCACGATGCCCGGGCCGTCCCGGCACACGGCCGCCTGCGCGTAGGGATCGAGCACCTTCTGGTTCGGATGGAAATGCCCGAAGACGTCGTGCGGGCCGCTCACCGAATACCAGTAAAACCAGCCGTGCAGGTTGCGGTCGAGGTGCGCCTCCCACACGCCGTGCCAGGTGTCGTCCGCCTCCAGGCGCCGGTCCAGCTCGTAACCGAAGGCCGTCTCCTGCTCTTCCAGCTTCTCGCAGACGAACAGCCGCACGTGCCGCGCGCGCGGCGCGAACAGCCGGAAGGTCGTCTCGCCGCGCTGGATGCGGGCGCCGAGCGGCAGGTCGCTGCGCATCTCATGAAAGAACCGGCCCAGCCGCAGCCGCACCTTCGGCGCCTCCCGGCCGTCGCGCATGTGCACGACCGAATAGGTCTGGTAGAGCAGCACCGGCGCCGTCGTGGTGAACTCGAACAGGTTCCGCCCCGTGCGGTGGCGGAAGATCGCGCGGTTGAAGTGGCCGTGACCGTCGTCCACCAGGTTCGTGGCCTCGCGCGGCAGGTCGACCCAGCGGTTGTCGCCCGTGACGAACTTGAAAATCCTCGGCGGCTCCGTGAGCAGCGGTGCGGCGGGCCGGCGCAGCAGCCAGACCGCGCGGCCGTTCACCTCGCCGGGCTGCAGCGCCCATTCCGCCTGCCCGACCGCCGCCTCCCAGCCGTTGAAGTCGCCCGCCACATAGACGGGCATGGTGGCGAAATCCACCCAGCTGTGCTCCGTCGGATCGAGCACGAACACCAGCAGGCCCTCCGCGTCCACATAGTAGGCCGCCTCGTCCGCGTAGAGCGAGGGCGCCGCCGGCCGGAGGTCGGTGAAGGCAAAGGCCTTGTCCCCCGGCGCCAGCAGCGGCAGCGAGTCACCCGTCCAGTCGGCATCGAGCTCGATCACCCCCGACGAGGCCGAACTCAGCCACGCGCGGACAATCCGCTGGGAATCGGGGCTGAAGGGGGCGCGCGTGGTGACCATGGAATGGAGGGATCGATTCTCCAGCAGTTGCCGCGCCACCGCAAGCATGCGCTTAATTTTGTAGGGGCGTCGCTTGACGACGCCCGGGCGCGGTCAAGCCGCGCCCCTACCTGCTTTTTTCCGTGTATTCCGGGCGTTCCGTGGTTTCCCTTCCTCCCATGTCCTCGGAACGCATCCTCGTCGGCCTGTCCGGCGGCGTCGACAGCAGTGTCGCCGCCCTCCTGCTCCAGCAGCAGGGACATGACGTCGTCGGCGCCTACATGAAGAACTGGATCAACGAGGACAACGTCATCGGCCACTGCCCGTGGCGACAGGACATCGAGGACGCCCGCGCCGTGGCCGAAAGGATCGGCATCGAGTTCCGCGTCGTCAACCTGATGGACGACTACCGCCGGCTCGTCGTCGACTACCTGCTCGACGGCTACCAGCGCGGCCTGACGCCGAATCCCGACGTGATGTGCAACCGCGAGATGAAATTCGGCGTGTTCGCGAAATACGCCCAGGCCGAGGGCTTTTCGGCCGTCGCCACCGGGCATTACGCCCGCCGGGTGGAGGTTTCCTATTTTCCTGTAGGTCGGGCTTTATGCCCGACTGTCGGGGATAAACCCCGACCTACCTCAATTTCCACCTACGCCCTCCTCGAGGGCCTCGACCAGAACAAGGACCAGTCCTACTTCCTCGCCCTGCTCTCGGCGGAACAGTTGCGCCTCGCCCGCTTTCCCATCGGCCACCTCACCAAGCCCGAGCTCCGCGCGCTCGCCGCCGAGGCGAAGCTCCCGACCGCCGCCAAGAAGGACAGCCAGGGCATCTGCTTCATCGGCGAGGTGAAGATGGCCGACTTTTTGAAGGCCTACGTGCCCGAGCACCCGGGCCCGATCATCCGCGCCACCGACGGCAAGGTGCTGGGCCAGCACCGCGGCCTGCACTATTACACCATCGGCCAGCGGCGCGGCATCCGCATCCCGTCGAACACCGCTGACCAGGCCTATGTCGTCACCGGCAAACGCGCCAGCGACCACGCGCTGCTCGTCGCCTTCGACGGACCCGCGGCCCCCGGCTTGTGGACGAGCGAGTGCCGCGTGCACAGCCTCAGTTTCATCGGCGAACCGATCACGGAACAATGCCGCATCGAATGCAAAGTCCGCTACCGCGACCCCCGCGTCGCGATCGAGTTCACCCCGGTAGGGGCGTCGCTTGACGACGCCCGCTCCGCCCACATCCGCTTCGCCCACCCCCAGCGCGCCCTCGCCCCCGGCCAGATCATGGCCCTCTACGACGGCGAACGCCTGCTCGGCGGCGCCGTGTTCGCCTGAGCCAGACTCAACCTGCTCCTTGTGGGCCAGCGAGCTTGCTCGCGCCTTCCGCCGCGACAGCCCCACAATAAACTGCCGAGCCCCGCTCACCCTGTCACCACCGCATCCAACTCCACCTCGAACAGCAGATCATCGCGGCACACCACACTGTGCGTGTGCACCACCGGCATCGCCTGCCGCCCGTGTTCAGCGAGCCAGCGATCGAAATGTTTTTTGTCCGCCGCGTCACGGTAATAGGCCGTCGCCCGCGTGACATCGTCATAGTCCATCCCCCGCGACTGCAGTATTGCGCCGATCACTTCCATCGTCAGGCCGACCTGCTTCGCCGCGTCCCCCACCCAGGCGGTCCGGCCGTCCGGATGGATGCTGGCCGTGCCCGAAACCATCAGCAGTCGCCCGCCGGTGGTGCTCAGTTCCATGGCGCGGGCAAACGCGCTGCCGTAGGCCGGGGCCGGACATTGCAGCGGCGAACCCACCTCGACCGCCGGCGCCGCGCCGCCCGCCGGCCGGAGCGCCCGCGCGCCGACGACCCGCGCCGCGCCGGACGGGGTCCGCGCGCCGCTGCCGGTGCTCGCCGGCAGCGAGCCGGTCCGCCACTTCACCCCGGCGTAATGCGCCGAGCGCACGCGGTTGAAGTCGGCATACCACCCGAGGATGTCGTCGTTGTAGAACCAGGTGCGCACCACGTCGGCGAGCGTGAAGCCCGCCATGTCCAGCGCCGTCTCCAGATGGCTGAACGCCTGCTGCGTCTGCGCCGGCGGCGGCAGCGTCACCGCGACGGGGCTGACGCCGCCCACCAGACAGTGTTGCGCACCGGCATCCTCGAACACGGAGGCCACCACCCTGCCGCCGAGCCGCACGCGTGTGACCGGCCGGTCGCGCACGGTGAAAACCTGCACCCCCGCCAGCGGCGCACCGTCGCAACTCGCGCCCTCGATCCACGTCACCGGCCAGTTGGTTTCCCCCAAGGCGTCGCGCATCGCGCGCGTGATCTCGGCGTGCGCCGCGATCGCCCCGTAGAGCATCAGGGCCGTCGGCACCCCCGCACCTGCCGCCAGTTCGTCCGCCAACCGCCGGAACACGGCCGCCACCGGCTCGCCGGGACACGGCACCACGGTCACGACGGACTCCGCCGGGACCGACGGCGCTTTGCCCACGCGGGTCGCTTTGGATTCAGCCACGGGACTTGTTTGCATGGGGAGCTGACGCGTTCCCGCGCGCCGAGTTACGCCCATCGCCGGGCAACCGGGTTCCGCGCCAGGCTAGTCAGGATGAGAATGCCCGGGATTAGTTTCGTTTTATCTCCGTCGGCCGTGTAGCCTCCTGCCCCGTCAGTCGTCTCCTCGGTAATCCTGCGTGTCCACGCCCGCGCCGGCCCAGTCAACCCCCCATGTCACCCCTCGTTTCCGGCCCTCGCGTGGACGCCGGAGCCCACCCGGCTCCGCATCGGTTGTGTTTTTGGCGCACGCTTATTAGCGCCGCTGGCGCGTTCGCAATTTCTGCGCAGTCCGCCGCCGCCGCTGTTCCCCCCGCCGCCCCGGTCGGCGCCGCCACCCTCTACGCCCAGGCCGGTTCTCCCGCGCCGGCCGGCCGGATCGACGAGCTCAACTTTGCGCAGCTCGCCCGCCTCGGCCTGAAACCCGCCCCGCTCTGCTCCGACGCCGTCTTTGTCCGCCGCGCCTTTCTCGACGTCATCGGCACCCTGCCCACCGCCGCCGAGGCGCGCGACTTCCTCCGCGACCAGTCGCCCGACAAGCGCGCCGCCCTGATCGACCGCCTGCTCACGCGTCCGGAGTTCGCCGATTACTGGGCGATGAAATGGAGCGACCTGCTGCGCGTTAAGGCCGAGTTCCCCATCAATCTCTGGCCGAACGCCACCCAGGCCTACTACCGCTGGATCCACACCGCGGTGCGCGACAATCTTCCCTACGACCGCTTCGCCCGCGAACTGCTCACCGCCAACGGCAGCAACTTCCGCGTCGGTCCCGTCAACTTCTATCGCGCCGTGCAAAGCCGCGAGCCCGCCGCCCTCGCCCGCACGGTCGCGCTCACCTTCCTGGGCACCCGCGCCGAGAAATGGCCGCCGGAACGCCTCGCCGCCTGCGCGCCTTTCTTCGCCCGTCTCGGCTACAAGGGCACCGGTGAGTGGAAGGAGGAGATCGTGTTCTTCGACCCCGCCAAGCCCCTGCCCGCCGGGCTCGCGACCGCCGCCTTCCCCGACGGCACGCCCGCCATGCTCCCGCCCGACCGCGATCCGCGCGAGGTTTTCGCCGACTGGCTGATCCGCCCGGACAATCCCTGGTTCACCCGCGCCATCGCCAACCGCGCCTGGAGCTGGCTCCTTGGCCGCGGGCTGGTCCACGAGGCCGACGACTTCCGGCCCGACAATCCGCCGGTCAACGCCGCGCTGCTCGACCACCTCGCCGCCGAGCTCGTGGCCGCCCGCTACGACCTCAAGGCGCTCTTCCGCCTCATCCTCAACTCCCGCACCTATCAGCTGTCCTCGCCCGCAACCGCCGATCCCGTCGCCGAGGCCAACTTCGCCGGCTATGTCCCGCGCCGCCTCGAGGCCGAGGTGTTGATCGACGCCATCAACCAGATCACCGGCACCACCGACACTGAGTTATTCATGTGCAACACCACCAGTGTCACCGCCCAGCCACACTCTGCCCGACGGCAGCATCACCAGCTCCTTCCTGGAAAACTTCGGCCGCCCGTCGCGTGACACCGGCCTCGAGGCCGAGCGCAACAACCGCCTCACCGCCAGCCAGCGGCTCCACCTCCTCAACTCCACGCACATCCAGCGCAAGCTCGAGTCGGGCCCGAAGCTCCAGGCGCTCTTCCGGCAAAGCAACGAGCCCGGCGGGTCCATCGACGCGCTCTATTACACCTTCCTCTCGCGGCCCCCGACCGAGGACGAGCGCGTCGAGGTCCTCGCCTATTTCCTCGAGCACAAGGACCAGCGCGCCGCCGGCCACGACGTCGCCTGGGCCCTCCTCAACAGCGCCGAGTTCCTGCTGCGGCACTGATGCGAATATCCCACCCCCTTCGATGGACACCCTACACACCCCGCCCTGTCGGGCACCCCTCTTGATAGAGGGGAGCTACGGCTGCGTGGCATTTAATCCCCTCTATGAAGAGGGGTGGCACGCAGTGCCGGGGTGTGTGGGATCGATCCGCGCGTGAAATAACGAAGCCATCTCCCCCCATGACCTCCCTCCACCACAGTGAAGATCCCCGCTTCTGGAACCCCGACGCGGAGTTTCGCCTGCTCGGCCTGCGCGGGGCGCCCATGACCCGTCGCGAGGCCATCCGCCTCGGCCTGCTCGGCTCCGCCGGACTTCTGTTGGGCTCGGGTGCCCTTGGCTCGCGCGCCTTCGCCGCCCCGCCGCCGCCGCGTCCGGTCACGCGCGCCAAGTCCGTCATCCAGATCTGGCTCTGGGGCGGCCCCTGCCACATCGACACCTTCGATCCCAAGCCGGGCGCGGGCGCCGACTTCACCGGTCCGCTCAACTCCGCCGTGAGCACCAGCGTCGCCGGC
>JAQSDJ010000135.1:0-4517 GCA_029945855.1 Lacunisphaera sp. | reverse complement strand
ATGCAGCTCGGCGAACTCCTGCCCCAACTCGCGCGGCAGGCCGACAAATACTCCCTCATCCGCAACCTCAGCCACAACAGCAACGCCCATGAGACCGCCGCCTACATGGTGCAGACCGGCCGGCCCGCCGGCGGCCGCGATGTCTTCCCGGGCGCCGGTGCCGTCGTCTCGCTCTTCAAGGGCTATGACGCCGGTTACCGCGGCCTGCTCCCGCCCTACATCGTGCTCACGGAGCTGCAGGGCCGTTTCTCCGAGGCCGGCTTTTTGGGCCAGCGCTACAAGCCCTTCGCCACCGGCGGCGACCCCGCGCAGAACCGCTTCATCGTCGAGGGCGTCGTGGCGCCGGGCATCGACGACGCGCGCCAGCGCGAGCGCCGCGACCTGCTCCACCGCCTCAACACCTTCGAGCACGCCGCTGCCGGCGGCGACCCGCGCCTCGCCGCGCTCGCCCAATGCGAGACCGAGGCCTACGAGATGATCCTCGGCGACGCCGGCAAGGTATTCGATCTCGCCCAGGAAAAGGCCGCCGACCGCGAGCGCTATGGCCGCAACACCTTCGGCCAGTCCTGCCTGCTCGCCCGCCGCCTCGTCGAGCGCGGCGTGCCCTACGTCACCATCAACTACAAGGGCTGGGACACGCACAAGCAGCACTTCCAGATCATGCGCCGCAAGCTCCCCGAGTTCGACCGCGGCCTCGCCACGCTGCTCGCCGATCTCTCCGACCGCGGCCTGCTCGACCAGACCGTCGTCTGGGCCGGCGGCGAATTCGGCCGCACGCCGCGCGTCCTCTGGGAAGCCCCGTGGAACGGCGGCCGCGGCCACTACGGCAAGGTCTTCTCCGCGCTCGTCGCCGGCGGCGGCTTCCGCGGCGGCCAGGTGGTCGGCGCCTCCGACGCCCGCGGCGAGGAGGTCGTCGGCACCGCCGTGCATCCGTCCGAGCTCATCGCCGGCATCTACGGCCGCCTCGGCATCGACCCCGCCGCCAAGCTCCCGCACCCCGAGGGCCTCGACGTCCGCGCCGTGCCGCAACAATCCGACGCCCCCCGCACCACCAACCCGCTCGCGGCGATATTGTGACATGAAACGCGCTTTATACTCTGGAGCCGCAGCGACCTCGCTGCGGTCTGCCCCCGAACCACGGCGGGGTCGCCGTGGCTCCATTGTTCTGTGCGCTCTCGTCGCCGCCTTGACGTTTGTCTCCCCCGCCGCCGCGCAAAACCAACCCGGCGGCTTCCGCCCGCCGCCGCGCCTCGGCTACGTCTACCCGGCCGGCGCCCAGCAGGGCACGACCGTCACGCTCTCCCTCGGCGGACAGAACCTCGACAAAGCCACCGCGCTCCGCCTCACCGGCCCCGGCCTCACCGCCAAGATCACCGGTTACCACCGCCCGCTGAATCAAAAGGAAATCAACGAGCTGCGCGAACAGGTCGACCTGCTCCAGAAAAAGCGCGCCGCCGCCCAGGCCGATCCCGCCGCGCCCAAATTCACTGACGCGGACCAGCAGGCCATCGCCGCCGCCCGCGTGAAGCTGGCCGGCCGCCAGCAGCGCCAGGCCAATCCCGCCCTCGCCGAGACCGTCACCATCGAGCTCACCGTCGCTGCCGACGCCCCGCCGGGCGACCGCGAGTTGCGTGTCCGCACCGCCAACGGTCTCTCCAATCCGATCGTCTTCCAGGTCGGCACGCTCCGCGAATACGTCGCGCCCGTCATCACTGCGGAAAATCCCGCCGCCGAGGGCGCCGCCCGCAAGGCCGAGCCACGCGCCGCCGTGCGCCAGCCCCCCGTCGCGATCAAGCTGCCCGTGCTCGTCAACGGCCAGATTCTGCCGGGCGAGATCGACCGCTACAAGTTCGCCGCCCGCGCCGGCCAGCAGCTGACCCTCGTCACCTCGGCCCGCGCCCTCCTGCCCTACCTCGCCGACGCCGTGCCGGGCTGGTTCCAGGCCACGCTCGCGCTCTACGACTCCGCCGGCCGCGAGGTCGCCTACACCGACGACTTCCGCTTCAACCCCGACCCCGTCCTCGCCTACACCATCCCCGCCGACGGCGAATACACCGTCGAGATCAAGGATTCCATCTACCGCGGCCGCGAGGACTTTATCTACCGTCTCACCCTCGGCGAGCTGCCCTTCATCACCGGTATCTATCCTCTCGGGTGCACGCCGTCGCCCAAATGCGCCTTCGCTCTCACCGGCTGGAACCTGTCGGCCAACCGGGTCGAGTTGGACAACAGCAGCCGTCCCCCGGGCCGGTATGAACTGTTCGCCCACCGCCAGGACCTTCGCTCCAACCGCGCCGTCTTCGTCGTCGATTCCCAGCCCGACACTGCCGAAGCCGAACCCAACGACCCTTCGCCGCGCGCCCAGTTGCTCACCCTGCCCGCCATCGTCAACGGACGCATCGAGCGCGCCGACGATGCCGATATCTATCTCCTCCGCGGCAAGGCCGGAGCACAGATCGTCGCCGAGATCCTCGCCCGCCGGCTGCAATCTCCGCTGGATTCCTCGCTCCGCCTCACTGACGCCGCCGGAAAGGTCATCGCCAGCAACGACGACTTTGACGACAAAGCCGCCGGCCTTCTCGCGCACCAAGCCGACTCCCGCCTGACCGCCACCCTGCCCGCTGATGGAGACTATTTTATCCACGTCACCGACGCCCAGCACCAAGGCAGTCCGGCCCACGCCTACCGCCTGCGGGTCGGCCAGCCGCGGGAGGATTTCGAACTCCGCGTCGCGCCCTCCACGATCAACCTCCGGGCGGGCGGCAGCCAGGTCATCACCATCTTCGCCGTGCGCCACGATGGATTTTCCGGCGAGATCAAGCTCGGCCTGATCGACGCCCCCGACGGCTTCGGCCTCAGCGGCGCCCGCCTGCCCGCCGGACAAGACAAGATCCAGCTCACGCTCAATGTCTCCCCCACGCCCCGGGACCAGGTCTACGAACTCCGGCTCGGCGGGGTCGCCAAGATCGCCGGCCAGAACGTGACCCGCGAGGCCCTCCCGGCCGACGACATGATGCAAGCCTTCCTCTACCGCCACCTCGTGCCCGCCAAGGAATTCCTGGCCGATGTCTCCGGCCGCACCGCCCCGATCCGGGTGTCCGACCGGCCCCCGGTGAATATCCCCGCCGGCGGCACGGTCACAATCACCCTCGCCTCGCTCGTCCCGCGCCGCGTCGAGATCACCGGCGCCGAGTTGTCCGACGCCCCGGCCGGCATCACGATCCAGAAAACCGAGCAACACGGCGGCCAACTCGACATCATCCTCGCGTGCGACGCCGCCAAACTTAAACCCGGCGCCGAAGGAAATCTCATCATCAACGGCTTCACGAAGCGGGAAAACAAAACCCCCAAGGACGGCAAGAAAACCGTCGGCGTCCCCCTCGGTGCCGCCCCGGCGATCCCTTTCGTCATCACCGCCGCCAAGCCGTAAAACGCGGGAATTTCTTCTGTCTGAGTTCATCATTCGGGTGTATGGTAGCGGCAAGAAAGGCCGTGGAGAACACGGCCGTCACAACCGGCGCGTCCCGGACGTGCCCAGCCGACAACCACTACCATGAACAATCCCCTGAAAGCCCTGACCGCGTTGTTCACCGGGCCCACCCCGCAGCCTGCTCCCGTCAGGGAAGCCCCGCCGCCGCCGGAGAATGAGACGATCAAGGTCGAGGTTCCGGCCGATCTCGTCGCCGCCACCGCGATCAAACCCAAGGTCCCGCACGAGTCCTACAAGCAGCACAACCGCGAGATCGAGCAGCGCCTGAAGACTGCCAACCAGCACCGCCCGGCCATGATCACCCGCGGCATGCCGCACGTGCGGGGCCGGTAGGGTTGCCCGCGAATGTCGCGAACGATCGCGAATCGCCGGACGGGCTGATCCAGGAGGAGCGCTTTGCCTGTCCTCCTTCGGCTTGGTCACGAAGAAAACCAAGCCTTGTAGGTCGGGCTTTACGCCGAATGGCGCTTAAGTAATGCCGAGGGTTCTTTTGCCGAGGCGTTTGCGCCGTTGGGTGCCGGGCAGGGTGGTGAAGAGCACGGTGCGACTTAACTGCTGCATCGCCTTGAGGGTGGCCTGCACCGTGCGCCAGTTGGTGATCGCCGCCGCCAGCCACTGGTATTGTTCCTTGGAGAGCGCGACGCTCACGGTCTTACCCTGCACCTTGCGGGACCACTGGTAGCAGGGGCCACCGGCCCCGGGCCCGCGGTTCTGGGCGGTGCCCTCGCTGATCCAGCCGGGCGTGGCCAGACAGGCGTTCAACTGGGCGGTGTGCTTACGCCAAGCGGCCCGGGCGGTCGCCATTTGTTTAGTTTCCATGCGATCAAGGTAGCAGACGTGTCAATAGGGCGGTATATATACCGCCCTATGCCCACCCCTCCGCTCGGCCCCCCCACGCTCACCGGCCTGCGCCGCTGCACGCTCGACAAGCTCGAGGAACGCCTCGGCCCGCTCCTGGCCGGCCTCGCCGCGCTGGCCCCAGACCGCGCCGGGGCGCGGGAGCGGCCCTACTCGGTGCGCCGCACCT
>JAQSDJ010000134.1 GCA_029945855.1 Lacunisphaera sp. | reverse complement strand
ACCTGAACCGCGCTCGATTCCACTTGGTCACGCCCCGACGGCCAGCGGCCAGCGTGTGAGCGGCGGTGCGAACGTCGTCGGTTTCTGGCGGTTAAGAAGTCACCTGTGGTAAAACGGTGCCGCCGGGTCCGGGGAGGACGCCGGCGGCGGGTTACTCAGGCGGTCGGCTCGTCGCCAATGCGGTCTTTCATGCGGTAGGACTTGCCCTCGATGACGACGGTTTCGGCGCGGTGCAGCAGGCGGTCGAGGATAGCGGCAGTAATTCCAGCATCGTTGTTGAAGATCCCGGGCCAGTGTTTGTAGGCCTTGTTGGTCGTCACGATGGTCGAGCCGCGCTCGTAGCGCTGGCTGATGATCTGGAAGAACAGGTCAGCTCCGGACTTGTCCAGGGGAAGATAGCCGACCTCGTCCAAAACCAAAACGGCCGGGGCGAGATACTTCTTGAGCTCGTGCTGAAGACGGTGGGTGGCCTGCGCGGTCACCAGGGCGTTGATCGCGTCGACGGCGGTGGTGAAGAGCACGGTGTGGCCCGCCTGGCAGGCGGCATGCCCGAGGGCGACGCTCAAGTGGCTCTTGCCGAGCCCAACGCCACCACAGAAGATGGCGTTGGCGTGCTCCGTCACGAAGCGCAGTTCGAAGAGGTGGCGCACCTGCGCCTCGTTGATTTTTTTGGGCCAGTCCCAGAGGAACTGGTCGAGGGTCTTGCGCACGGGGAAACGGGCCGCCCGGATGCGCCGCTCTAGGGCGTGCTGCTGGCGGTCATGGGTTTCGGCCTCGATCACCTGGCGCAGGAACTGGGCGTGAGAGCAGTGCTTCTTGGCGGCCTCGGCGGTGAGTTCGCCGTGGTGGCGCAGGGTGTGCGCGAGTTTCAGATACTTGAGCTGGTCGTCGAAGGACAGGGCGGTGGTCATGGCTGGTAGGGGCTGAGGTCCGGGGCGGAGAGTTCGATCTGGAGCGCCTCGGTGGCGCGGGTCAAAAGCAACGGGCCGGCTTCCGGCAACCGGCGGGCCCGTTGTTCGAGGAGGTTGACGATGTAATCGCTGGCGTAGGCGCCGAGCTGGTGGGCGTTTTCAATGGCCTCACCGACGGCCCTCTCCCCGTAGGCCGGCACCAGCCCGAGGATGCGCGCCAGGTGGTGGCCGGCGTTCAGCCGCCGTTCCTGCAAGCCACCCTGATAGGGACCGGCCGCCGGGGTGAGCGCGAGGAAGCGGGCCAGCAGGCGCTGGCGGGCGCCGCCGCGCTTGCGCTCCTCCAATTCACGCCCGTGGTCGGGGTTTTCAATGTCGGCCCGGCGTCCGTGGCGGCGGGCGTGGTCGGCCACCAGGACCGTGCCCGCGTAGAGCCGGACCCGGTCGCTGGAGAGTTGGAGCGTGAGCCGCGCCCCGGCCTGGCGCGCCGGCACCGAGTAGCGGTTGGTTTCGACGGTGACCCGGCAGCGTCGCGAGGCCCGCACGGTGCGCGTCTGCACGGCTGCATAGGGCTGGGCATTGAGGGCGAGCAGGTGCGGCCGCTCTCCGGCGAGCCGGTCCACCGGCCGCTCGTGCGTTTCGGCGTGCAGCCGCACGTTGGCCACCGTGTCCAGCCACAGGCTGACGGCGGGGGCCAGTTCCTCGAAGCGGTTGACTTCCCGGCCGGAGAGGAAGCTCCTTTTTATATACGAAACGGCGTTCTCCACGATGCCCTTCGACTGCGGATGATGCGGCCCGCAGGCCTTGATCTGGAAGCCGTAGTGCCGGGAGAAGTCGAGATACTGCGCGTTGAACACCGGCGCGGCCCCGGGCGCGTGCGCGAGAACCGCGGTCTTGCAGTTGTCCACCATGACCTCGTGCGGCACGCCCCCGAGTTTTTCAAAGGCCCGCTGGTGGCAGCCCAGGAACCATTCCTGGCTCTGACCGAGGGTAAATTCAACGTGCAGCCACCGGCTGTGGGCGAGCACCATCACGAAAAAGCTCAGCGCCCGCCGCGTGCCGCCCTCCACCGGCACCGACCCGAAGCTGCCCCAGTCGACCTGCGCGCACTGGCCCGGCGCAAATTTCAGGGTGAGGAACGCCTCTTGCCGGTTCGGCCGGATCCGCCGCACGTAGTCCTTCAGGATCGAGTAGCCGCCCGTGTAACCCTGCTCGCGTAATTTGTAGAACAACTGCATCGCCGTGAACGGATGGCTGTCGAGCCAGCGCACCACGGCGCCTTTGTGCTCGTCGAGTTTGCTTCGGCGCGGCCGCTGCGCGCCGCCACTGCGCTCGTAGCGCTCCCGGGCAATCCACTTGCGCACCGTCTGGATGTGCAGCCCCAGTTCCTGCGCGATTTGCGGCGCCGTGCGGCCGGCCGCCTGCGTTTGTTTCATCCGGCAAAAGGTGGCGTAGTCGATCATGACGCCGCCTCCAGTTCGAGCACCTGGTAGAATGGCGCCTCGTAGGCGATCACCCGGGCGGCCACCAGCTCGCGGCGCGCCGCCGCCAAGGCGGGCTCCGACACGGAGAGCAGCCGGCAGAGCGTGCGCTCCGCGTAGTAGCTCAAGCCATTTTCGTCGCCCACGGTCACCAGCACCAGATACAGGCCCCAGGCACTCGCCGAGGCCCGCATCAGGTGATTGCCGCGAACCAACCGGTGGTCCACCCAGCTAAACTGGGGCGGCACCCGCCGCACCCGCTCCCGATCAATGATTTGTTTTTGCATAGTCGGACCGGGGAACGTCGATGCCCATCACGGCCCGCCCCCGGGAATGCAGCGTCCGCAGGGTCCGGGCGATGTCCTCTTGTAACGCATCTCCGGTGAGATGCGCGATAAGCCCCACCATCACAGGCGATTGCGTGCCGAAGGGATCTTGTAACGCAAGGACACCGTCTTGCTTCCCAGCCCCTTGGACCGCTGCGGGTTGTGCATTCAAGAGATCTTGTAACGCAACGCCCCGAGATCGCTTCGAGCGTTTCCAATAACCAGGATGGCCCTTCCGCCACTCCTGGACGCGGGCCACGTTTTCCGCGCCCCGGAAGTGTCCTTGGTTCTCCGGCTGGCCCAACCAGGCCCGCTGGCTTGCCGCCTTGCTCGCCTTCCGGCACGACCGCCTCACGCAGTAGCGCTGCCGTCCCCGAATTGAGCTACGACAGCCTTGAGGGGGTGCAGGATGGAGGAATGGCCATGAATGCCTTTATCGAGGCGGTCCAACCCGGCACGGGTGAAGCCCGCAAAATGGAAATCGAACGCCATCTCCATGCGTATTGCCGACTCGATACCTTCGCCATGGTGCGGCTGTGGCAGGTTTTTAATGGGCGCAACGATCCACCCTTGAGGGACACATGACTGAAGAGCTTGTCATGTCGGTTGCATCGCTAGCCACGCTTTGCATCCCAATTGCGCTCTGGGGATTATTCTGGGGATTCACTGATCGACTCGTTGTTTTCAACGGAAAGGAAGACCTCCTGCTGACCGCGTTGGGCTATGCTTCAACTATCGCGACACTTGTCGCGAGCGCGCACTCATCCACGGTGACCTTCCTGTTGATGGGGGTTACCGCGATTATCGTGCTGATATCGTTTGGCGAATCACGGCGAGCCAACGGTTCTTTCATGAAAGCCTGCATCGCGCTGCCGACAAAGTTCATGTTACTGTTTCTAATTCTGTTTCTTTGGATGGCGGCCTTTGGTGCCATGAACGAGGCGCTCAAGGAACATAAAAAAGGCAACGTGCGTGCGGCAGCAAAAAATGCCGGTGCCGGTGCCGCCGGTTTACTCGGTGCACTTATTGTGGGGAAAATTATCCGCAAACTTGTGAAGGCTCGCGTCTCATCTGACTAGAGGGGCGTCTTTACATAACTGGTGGTGATCAGGGTGGGCCTCCTTGATTCAAGCGCAGCCTAACCCGGGAGATAAAATCTCTCCGTCCGCTTAGATTGTCGCGTTCGGGGGTTAACCGGTTCTCCCGCAATCGCCCGGGGCGCCCGGCCTACGGCCCTATCCCGGGAAATGATCATACCCCAAAAACCTGCCGCTGAGGCGCTGATTTGACGCGCGGCCACCACCCCGGCCCAGAGGGAGACCGGGCGAAATCGGGTCATTTTCGAGGCGCGTGCCATAATGTGATGCCGGCGTGTCCGGCATCTATGAATACTAAGCTCATCATCCTCGCCATCACCCCGGTATTTTCGGCCGGAGTGATTGTCGTCACCGCCAACGCCGATCGCATTCTCACCCCGTCGGACATCAACTCCGCCCTGGCCCGCCACCTCACCGGCGACTGGGGGGAGCAATACACTCACGACCGCCTCGTCAACGATGAGGCCGTCAAGCTGGGCGAACGCCTGCACTCCATCTATCGCACGCCCAGGGGAACGGTCTTCTGGGTCATGACCGAGTGGGACCGGAGTTGCACCACCATCCTGCTTCCTAGCGACTACTAATTCAACCCGATCGGATTGTGACTACATATGGAGGTAGGGGTGAGCTGGATAATGCTGGTTTGGTTCCGAGGGGTTGAGGGCAAAGAAAATAGAAAAAATACAGGTCGCCGCTTTTCGGCCAAATTCCCCGCCCAAATCCGCCTGCCCTCTCCATCGTCGCAATCCACCAATTTCTTTTGTGAAAATCTACGTTCATCCCGCATTGCGGTTCCTCATCGAGAAGGCCTGCGATCGACGGCCCTTGGCGAATTCCTGCCTCGTCTTCATCTCCCAGCTTTACCTGAAGGCCGCGGAGCGTCGGAATTTCGAGGAGTATTCCCCGCTGCAGTCGAGGATCTCTGTGGCCGTCTACACCACCCGCTTCTACGGACCGATGATAAGGCTGCTCCGGGAACTCGGCGTGGTCGAAATGAAGGACGGCGGCCGATATTACCCGGGTGTCGTCAGCAAGAGCTATCGGTTGGCCCAAGGCTACCGCTGCGGGGTGATCCAGGGGGTCCTGGACTGCCCAAAATTAGAAATGCGGTTGAATCGGCTGATGGACCGCTCCTCCTACAAGGCGATGGTGGGACCCGCGCGTAAGTGGATCCTGCAGACCTACCATGGCGTCGGCTTTACTGAGGCGACTACCGGCCTCCTGGAGCAGCACCCGTTCAAATCCGAGGCTGCGCGTAATTGCGCCATGCATCACACGGAGAATATCACCGCCGGCCGACTACGCTTCAAGGTCTGCGCCGGTTCCGGCCGCGTCTACTATCCTGTCGCCAACCTGCCGAAGGTGATCCGCGCCGAGTTGCTGATCGATGGCTCCGAGGTCGCCGAGATCGATATCGCCGCCAGTCAGCCGACCCTGCTCGCAACCCTGTATGCCGAGCCATGTCCAGAGAGTGACCGGTATCTTACCTTTGTTCAGGGCGGGCGGTTCTACGAGGCGATCGCGGAGTGGGCCGGAAAGTCATGGACCCGGGACGAAGCCAAAACCGAATTCTTCAACCAGATCGCCTTTGGCTCTTACTACTGCGCCGCAAAATACGACCTGCTGGTGCCGTTTTCGCAACAGTTCCCCCTACTCGCCGCCAAGATGGCGACCATCAAAAAGGGCGGCAACACCTCCCTGCCACTACAGATGCAAAAACTCGAAGCCGCCATTGCGATCGATGGCGCCTGCGGCGAATGTGCCCGCGAGGGGATTAAGATCCTCCCGGTGCACGACTCGTTGATCTGCCGGAGAACCGACGTGGCGCGGGTCGAGGAGATTTTCGCACGACACTGGTTTCTGGTTACGGGAATTCCTGCGTCTTTGAAAATAAACGTCCGTGCAACCGAGGGCGAACCATCTCACCTCTCCTCGCCTCTGACCCGCGAACGTCCGTCGCCGGATGAACTGTGACGTTCGCCGCAGGCCTGGAGGCTAAAGCGCACTGACCTACTTTGTTGTGCGCAGAACAGCCATATCTCGCTCTGTAGCCACTCTGACCTTGCGGCGCCGGAAGCTCCTGCCGCGCGCCAGGCTTTGGGCGAATAATTCGAGGTTGGCCCAGCTAACGTTGACGATGTGCCCTCGCTGGGCGCAGCCCCGACATTGGCACCGGCAGTCGAGAGGGCGGAGCAAATGCTGCTTTGGTGTTGAAACGGAAACCCCGAACGTCTGTGTGCAGTTATGAGAGATCGCTCCACCGGCCCCTCTGCAATGGTTCCTCGCGATATCGTGGTCGTGGGTGCTTCGGTGGGTGGTGTCGAGGCGTTGCGCTTGCTTGTTTCGTCTCTTCCCGAGGATTTGCCGGCAAGTATTTTCGTCGTGGTGCATGTCACGCCCTCGTTCCTCAGTTTGCTGCCAAAATTAATTTCCAAATGGGGACCGCTGCCGGCCGCCCATGCGGAGGATGGCGAGACTATTCAACACGGGCGCATCTATGTCGCGCCGCCTGATCGCCACCTTCAAATCAACGGCGGAAAGCTTTCGGTGGTTTCCGGGCCGAAGGAAAGTCATAGCCGTCCCGCCGTCGATCCGCTCTTCCGTTCAGCCGCGCAGCACTGTGGCGCACGGTCGATTGGCATCATTTTGAGCGGATACCTCGCGGACGGAACCGCGGGTTTGGCGGCGATCAAGCGAGCGGGCGGCGTCGCCATCGTTCAAGACCCCGGCGAGGCTGCTGCCCCTTCAATGCCGAAAAGCGCGCTGGCTGCCGTCGAAGCAGACTACATCATGCCTGCTAACCAGATGGGTGCCGTGCTCGCGAAACTCGTGGTGCAACGGATCAAAAACCCGCGCGGAAAATTGAATCCCGCCCTGGCGTTGTAGGATTTCTCGATCGACGTTCCCCTCCAGTGGCATTTAGACGGGGGAGCAAGACGCACACCAAAGTAGGTCAGTTCCTAAAGGCGAGACCTTACTGGCCCCGCAGCCCCGGGCCGCGGGCAGACGGATCTGTAAGATACTTTATATCGATATCCTTTTAGAGAACGGGCATGTTCCTCAACCGCGCAGCGCCGGCAAGATTGCTCCTCGGCGAGCGCGAGGCTGACGGTTTTCGCGTTAGCCTTCGTTGAACACGACTGAATTCGGCAATACGCCCTTCGCCCATGATCCCCTTCGGCTCGGCCCGACTTTGCAAATCTAACGCGACTGGTTAGGCAAAAGTTTTTGCAGCGCTCGCCGCACTTTCGGCCATCGCTTCCGTGCGTTTTTGATCGCGCGTTCCACTTTGCTCCGCGCCACGGCCTTGAGCCGCGAACGCGTTTTCGCCAGGTCGCCAGGCAGATTCCGGTCGCGGACCGCCTCGGCGAAGATGTTGAAATCGGTCGCCTTTCCGAGTCGGCTTGCGAGCTCCTGCAACTGCGCCCGTAAAACCGACGCCTCACTTCCGAGCAACGGTCGCAGCGCTATGACTTGCTCCCGAAGGATGATCACGGCCTTGCGCCAGTCGTGCGCTGTCTCGATTTCATCCGACGCCAGCGCTTTTCGCGCATGCCGGCGCACGCGCTTCACGGATTGTCGCAACGCGTGCGCGAGATCGTGCGCCGTGCAATCGGTCCACGCGAAGTTGCCGAGTCGTCGCGCTTCCGCGGCGAGTTTTCGTTTCCACGCCCGCCACCACGTCGCATCGCGTGGGGTTGGTTCCATAGCAATGATCTCCATTGCGCCCGCCTGCAAAGCGCCATCGAGCCGCCGCGCGAGTCGTTGAGCGACTTTCGTCGCCATCGTGGCATCGCGCATTGGCGAAAGTTCCCGCGCATGGCGCGACAAGCGTCGCCGCGCGGCTTTTGCGCCCGCGATCCCCATCGCTTCGCCGAGGCGCAGCACCGCCCGCGCGCGTTTCAACGCCTGCCGGGCGCGATGCACCGCCGCCTCGTCGGGCTCATGCGCCTTAAGTTCTCCCGCCAACGCACAGCATGCGCACACGACTTGGCGAAGACCCGTTACGATCGCTTCGCGCCGGTGCAAATGCCCGTGAAATACGCGGGCAGACCTGCGACTTCGGAGAGCGCAGTTTATCACCGCCACAGGATTTGGCCGGCTTCCAAAGGGACCGACAGACCATCGCAATGCGGGATCAGGCGCGCGGTGTAGTCGGTTGCCGGGCGGTTCGCGGATACTGTCGCGCGATATACGCCGCCGCCCGATGCGTCGACCAAATCGCGAACCCGCGTCATCTCCTGCCGCACGGGATCGCCGCCGTTGTTTCCGTCGGCATAGAGTTCGGCTCGCACGGCGTTTGCGTCGAGGCCGTGAAGATGGATTTCAACTTCGATGGCGTGCTGTTCTCCCTCTCGCGACACCTTCAGTTCGCCAAAACTTAGTTGGGGCCATTTCTGCTCCAGCGTGTGTCGCCAATCGACCAGCGCCCGGCCGACGATACCCTTCTCTGCGGCGCGTTGGCGGTAGGCGGCAGCGGCCGGGAGGTAGTGTTTCTCGGTATATTCGCGCACCGTGCGGTTGGCGGAAAAATGCGGCGTCAATCGTGCCATGCTCTCGCGCACTCGTGCGATCCACGCAACCGGGATGCCGTTGCCATCGCGCGTATAAAACTCGGGAATCACTTCGTGTTCGAGCCGTTCGTAGAGTTCCTCGGCTTCGGTTGCGTCCCACACCGGATCGTCGCCATGTTCCTGGCCATCACCCAGAGCCCAGCCCACTTCAGGCGTGTAGGCTTCGACCCACCAGCCATCCAACTCCGAAAGATTGATGCCCCCGTTGACGAGGACTTTCATCCCGCTGGTTCCACTCGCCTCCCACGGTCGCCGCGGGGTGTTGATCCAAACGTCCACACCCTGCACGAGATATTCGGCCATCAACATATCGTAGTCGGCCAGGAAAATCACCGGTGGATTCGGCGGGCCTCGACGGATGAACTGCGTCCATTCACGGATCAGGGCCTGCCCCGCGTAATCCGCCGGATGCGCCTTACCGGCCAGGATGAGCTGCACCGGGCGCTGCGGATTGCCGAGAATGCGCAGCAACCGCTCCGGATCATGCAAGAGCAGGTTCGGTCTCTTGTAATTCGTAAAGCGGCGCGCAAAGCCCAGGGTCAGCACGTCGGGATTCAACCGTTGCTTCGTGCGCTCGATCTCATCGGGCGAGGCGCCAGCGGCGGCCATATCGCGGGCCACGTGTTCGCGGGCAAAGGCAACCACTTGTTTCCGCCCGACCGTGCGCAACTGCCACAGCCGAGCGTCGGAGACTTGCCGGATGTCATGCTCCAGCTTGTCGGTCGGCCCAAGCCATCGGCATTTTCCACAGGTTTCCGTCCACAGAGCGTCCGCGTCAGCCGAGTCCCAAGTTGGCATATGGACTCCGTTGGTGACGTGTCCGACCGGCACTTCGTCCAGCGGACGACGGGGAAAGAGCGGCGCGAAAAGCCGCCGGCTCACCTGTCCATGCAGGCGGCTGACTCCGTTCACCGCCCCACTGCTGCGGATGGCCAAGAAGGCCATGTTGAAACTCTCGGACGAGTCGGTCGGATTCTGGCGACCCAACGCCAGCAAATCGTTGAGGGCCACGCCGAGCCTTTTGTCGGCATAGCCGCCGAGATAGTGCTCGATCAGGGACGGGGCAAACCGATCGAAGCCCGCATCGACCGCCGTGTGGGTGGTGAAAAGGTTGCCCGCTCGTGTGACCGCCGCCGCGACTTCGAAAGATTGCCCTGTCCCGGCCATGAAACAGGCGGCGCGCTCCAAGACGGCGAAGGCGGCATGGCCTTCGTTGAGGTGACAGACCTCCGGCTTGATTCCGAGTGTAGCGAGCAACCGCCATCCACCGATCCCAAGGATAATTTCTTGCTGGAGACGCCGGTCCGGGCCGCCGCTATACAGCTCGCCGGTAATCTCGCGATGCTCGGGGGAATTCGCCGCGTCATTGCTGTCCAGCAGGTAAAGTTTCAATCGCCCGACTTGAGCCTGCCAGACGCGGAGCCAGACGGAAAAACCGGGCCACGCAATTTCCAACCGCAGGCATCCGCCGTCCGGACTCAGAACCGGCGTGATCGGCAACTGCGCGGGATCGTTATAGGGGAATTGGGCTTGTTGGGCTCCGTCCCGGTCGATCACTTGGCGAAAATAACCTTTCTGATAAAGCAGCCCCACACCCACCACCGGCACACCCAAATCGCTGGACGTTTTGAGCTGATCGCCGGCGACATTGCCCAGCCCTCCCGAATAGATCGGGAGCGATGCGGTCAGCATGAACTCCATGCTGAAATACGCCACGCAGGTCAAAGGAGACTGCGGATGAGCTTCCTGAAACCAGCCGGGCGCTACCGCCATCTGCCGCTTGGCTTGCACGAGAGCGTCCACCTGGGCGCGAAAAGACGGGTCGGCCAACCTGCGTTCGATTTCGCCCCGTGGCACCGACTGGAGGACGGTAAAAGGGTGGCGGGTGCGTTCCCAAAGCGCAGGATCGAGCTGCCGCCAGACCTCGTCGGTGCAATGATTCCACGACCAGCGCAGATCCAAAGCGAGTTCAGTCAGGGCATCGAATCCGGCAGATGATTTCTCCTCCGCCATCAGTTAGGGTCCCCTTCGTTGCGCCACGCGTCCACTGCGTCACTCACCGTCTTTTCCCGGGAGGCCGACGCGGCGTCACCTTTGTCCTTGATGGGTTGCGGCCGGGAGCGCTTGGCCGACGGTTTCTCTTCCGCGCACTTTGAAGCTTTGGCCGGATGGGTGATCGCGCTGCCCAGGACTTTGGCCACGGGCGTGAGAGAACGAACCTGACGGCGAGTCGCGCTCATAAAAACGGTGCTAGCTCGACCTCACGCGCCACCACATCGCCAGGGCCATGGCGACCATGCCGAGATCCTCGGTGAGAGCGACGGTCGAGAGCGGGACTTTCAAAATTGAGCCCATACAAGCGCATTCGAGGTCGAGTCCGCGCCACAGCGCCCGCACGACGCCGAGCGCGCCGAAGCCGAGCACAATTACCGTGGCGAGATAAACCGTGGTCGGCCGCCAGAACGAAAAATAGGCGAGACCGAGGGTAAGTTCGATGAACGGATAAACGAGGGCATAGGCCCGGAAGTGCTTCGCGAGCAGATCATATTTCTGGAATCCGTCGGCAAAGGCGGGCAGGTCGAACAATTTCAAGAGGGCGAACACGACGAGAAAGAAACCCATGAAATCGTGCATCCAATGCGCGGGATTGGCGTCGGGACCATAAGATCGTTTCAACGCCGAGGCGACGAGCGCGCTCACCAACACGAGCGCGATAAGTGGCACATAGTTCAGCCAACTTTGGCCACCGCCGGATTCGCGCCGAGGAAGACTGTGAGGCTCACGGATCATGCTAGCGTTTCCAAGCGCGCTCTTTCCCTTGATCATAGTGCTCAAAGGCGGTTTTTAGGCCGCCGAGCACTTCAGCGGATGTTTCCAAAAGCGCACCGAAACGCGGCTCATCGACGATGACGGTATCCTGCCGAAGATGGACAATGAGGTCCGACAACATCCGCTGAATGTTTTGACTGTGAACGCCTGCGCTCGTGGAGGATTCTTCAGATTTGTCCGGGTTCATAGTGGTTTGATTCGGGTCCAGTAGAACATTACGAGTGCGCCGATGCCCAGAAAGCACAGCACGCCCACGACCATCCAGAGGTTTACTTTAGTCGTCCACCGGCGGAAATTGACGGGCGGCTGATTGCTATTTTTATCGAAGCCCATGGCGAAAATAGAGATTGGGTGAGGCCGAATGGGTTGAGCATAAATCGTCAGCGACTCCGACGCCGACGCGCCGTTGGCAATTGGGCCTTGGCTACTTTCCCGGGACCCGAGGTCGCCGAAACCTGGACTTGCGGCGATGCGTCTGCGGCCCGACTGGTTTCCACGCGCTCGTGCTCAACCTCATTCTCAGCGGCGAGCCAGAATTCCACGTCGCGATCAGCCGGGTTCCCTGCAATCTGCCAAAGCTGCTGGGCTCGGGCGGTTATTTCTTCGTGACTGGGAGCGATGAGGGTCGTTTTCATAAGCGTAGTTTCTGTGGTTCGGCCCGACTTGGGATTTATAGCAAGAGGTCAAGAAATGGCGCGAGCATCAGCCCGTTACCGAGTGCGCGACATCGTTTTTTGCGGTTTGCCTGATGTCGTCCATGGTGAGGTTCACGAACACCGTGGAATCGTCGTAGCTGATCCGGTCGATATTTCTGGAAAGGACCAGGATCGTCTTGCCCGCATACCAGTGACCGGTTTCGACGACCAATTCGCTGATCGCCCAGTTTTTGCCGTCCACCATGAAACCGCTCACGGAGCCGATCTGTCCATCGGTGGCGTGAATATGATAGCCGGTTACCGCCTTGGTGCTGCGCAGATGAAGGTCATCCCGCTGATTGTGCCCGTGATGGGGCCGATTTTCCGGCGGCGGCGTTACTACGGGAAAGCCGGCTAAACCCAACATCCCACCGTCCTGCCAGTAGGTCGGCCAACCATAGTAACGAAAGTATTCTTCCTCGTGTTGCCGTGAGACGGGCCGGTGCGATTCGATCGAGGGACTGGCCTCGATCTGCTGTCTGGTCAGGTTGACCTGCACGGCCTCGGCGCCGCCGCCAAATAATTCAACTGCCCGGGGCCCGAACGCATGGGGTGAGAGCAGCACCTCGCGGCCCGACAACCAAGTGCCCGTGTCGGCCACGAGATACCGGACCGCCCAAGTCTTGTCGTCAAAATAAAAGTCCTTCACATGGCCGATGTCCCCGTCAGTCGCGCCGAGCTTTCTTCCGTAGAGCTGTTGGATGTTTTGTAGCA
The DNA here is from genome assembly GCA_029945855.1 of Lacunisphaera sp. Taxonomy (GTDB): domain Bacteria; phylum Verrucomicrobiota; class Verrucomicrobiia; order Opitutales; family Opitutaceae; genus Lacunisphaera. The sequence continues at coordinate 14,075 of JAQSDJ010000134.1, read as the reverse complement.
TGGATTACAATGATAGCGGGAATTCTGGGGAACCGGTATGGGGTCTAACCCGATGAGCGAGGGTTGTGCCGCCGGGATTACGGTGTGGACCGCAGCCGAGCGGGCTGCTGCCTTGCCTCACGGTTGCGTCATGCGCAGCGGATCGAGTGCGCGGTCCAGCGTGGCAGCGTCCATCAGTTTCTTTCCCAATACGACTTCGCGCAACGTCCGGTTCGTGGCGAGGGTCTCCTTGGCGACGACCGCCGATTGGTTTATCGGGCGCCATAGCGGTCGCTCGAAACATCGCCCACTCAAGCTCTCACTGATTGCCCGAGCGGTCGGAGGCGAGTCTAAGGCTTCTCGTAGATCGCCTTGGTCTGGGCGATTTCCAGTTCTATTCCGTAGTTCTTAGCAGCATCAGCATTGGGGCTCTTCGGGTATTTTTTGGCAAAATCGTAGTATGGTTGCGGGTCTTTTCCGCCTCGCATGACCGGAGAGTTAAGAGCAGCCCAAGCCTTATCCTCGGCGCTCGGTCCACAAGCGGAGAGGAGCCCGCTGGCAACAATAAGGCAAAGCGCTAGGAGGGCAGTATGACGTGAGACGTTTGGTTTCATGAGCGAATAGAACGTTAGGCTAGTGATTATTGGTCGATATGAAGTTTGTGCCAGTCAACGGAGCTTGCCGTCGCCGCCTACCTGGCCGAGATGATCGCCCGTGGCACCGGTCACCCTGCCGCCTTCGTCCACGGTCCCCTTAAAGGCGCCGGTGTGGGCTTCGGTGATGCGTCCGCCACCGTCAATATGCGTTGAACCTGAGGTGTCCTGCCATTGGCGCGTCGTCTTCTTTTCGGGTGCATCGAACAGCCCGGCCGTGTTTACCGGGTCAGTTTGCGCCGCAAACGCGCGCCATACCAGCCACTGGCTACTTCGAGCCCGGAGTGGGTCCGCCCGGCGCCCGCGGTGAACTGCGGTTTACCATCAGGGCCCGGCCCTGCTTCTTCATTGCCGGCCTGTGGGACACAGACCCGGACGGCAGTGGGACGCATGCCTTCACCCTGGTGACCACCAGTCCGAACGACTATGCCGCCCGTTATCATGATCGGATGCCCGTAGTGTTAATGGACTCGTCTGCGCGCGACTGGCTCGGTTCCTCGCCCTTGGCGGATGACCAGTTGGTGGCCCTAACCCGTCCACCAGCAAGCGCTGTCATGGAGCACTCGGTGATTGAGGCCGCCCCTAAGGGAAAAATCACGCGGGCTGATATCGCCTCGGGAGAACTAGACTTGGGCTAGAATGCACTTAGCCCGGTCTACTACGCCATGCGGTGGGCAAACAGGGAATTCTTGGGCCTTGGTTGACCTGAAGCCGTCATCAGCATATCCTTCCGCAGGAAAAGATGAAGGCGAAGACGAATCTGACATGGGAGGAGTGGCTGGCCGCTCGTCCGCGGAAGCAGCAAACAATGCGGGACTTGGCGACTGCGACAGGCAGGCCGCCACCAGACGATGCAAATTGGAAGCCGGGGCCACCGCGGAAAAACGGGAATCAGTCGAGACCCAGACGATCTCGGCCGCCGAATCGACCGCCTGCGCCCGGTAGTTAAAGGAGTGCCCAGGCGCAAACAGTCCAAACTGCCGACGAGGATACCTTTCCCGGTTGAAGAGGTTTCGCGCTTGCGACCAATGACACCGACCCTCTGGTGCTCGCTGGAATTTCTGCATTCTGAGCCTGCGTTAGCCTTCCGGTTCAGAGTTTTTGATAACGCGGGTCACCACACTGACTCAGGGGAAAGTGAGTGCATCTGTGTCCGTTGAGAGCTGACGCCATGTGCGAGGGCGACATCGTCATCTGACTGCCGCGGTAGTCCATTCGACACGATGGCACCGATGAGCCGGACCATCCCGTCAGCAGACCAATCGCGTATCCGATGGCAGACGATGCAAGAATTCCATTAGGCCAGACAACTTGGGGCTGCGGGTCTTTGTCGTAGACTTGGACATCTTCTGCGAGGTTGGCGGCGGTGAGAAATTGAAGGCAATGCATGCAGGTTTCCCCGGGCAAGGAGAGGATGACCTGACCGCGAATTTCCGGCGCCTCATTTTCCGGACGCAAGACCTTCATCCCTATATCGACGAGCGGTATCAGATGGTTTCGGCAAAAAGCCTCTAAGTCGCGGCGCGCCGCGAAGCCATCGATTGCCCCTAAGATCACGTCGCAGCGGCGGAGGGCGGCGACCTTAGCCTCCCAGCCGAGAGGTCGATCGTCGATTTTGGCATTGGGTTGCAGTCCCCGGTAAAGCCGGGCGGCAATGTCCGTTTTGAACGCCTTGGCGCGAACATCATGCACGGTGGCACCCACCAGGCGGTTCAGGTTCGTGTCTGCGATTTGTTGCGGATCACAAAGCACCACATCCTGGAAGCCAAGATGGGCGAGTTGCTGAGCCATGTGTGATCCACCACCACCCAGGCCAACGATGCCCACGCGTGCACTTTCAATGATGTCCTGCGCGCCGCCCCCGAGGAAGCTCTGGCGCTCGTAACGATCTTCAATGCGCCCTCGATCCTTCGCCTTGGCTCGAAAGGTTCGATAGACGATCTCGCGTTGGGCTGGAATTGCCATCGGCCAGCCGATCACGGCGAGGCGGAGGAGAGGATGAAAAGCCCCATCCTGACTGCGGACCTGGCCGCAAATCCCCTGCTCTGAAATTACGGCCCAGGCGTGGAGCATCTTTGGCTGTGCATTGGCACAGCTCTGAACGACCTTAGGCCCATTTTCCCGATCAGTGGGACTGACCCCGGGGATGCCAGTTCGTCCGTGCGTGTGGATCCAGAGTTGGCCGGCGCCGGTATTGTAGGCGCGGCTCATGGCCGCTTGGATTGCTTCACTGCCGATCCGGCCGCCAACCGAGTAGTCTTCGAGGTATTGGTCGTCGGGGATGCTGTGATACTCGAAGCAAAGCAGCAGAGGTTCCACTGGGTCGAGCGTCTGACGAAACGAGAAGAAGCCCAGGCGCTCTCCGGCGAATGGATGCGGGCGCTCTAGGTCGGCGAGCGCGGCGAGCAAAAGCGCCCGGGGAATTTTTGCGATAGGGTTCATTGGCGGAATGCTTGGAGATGATCCATGACCATCTCGATTAGGGTTTGGCCCGGTTTGGTCTGCCACGATACCGCCCACCAGCGTTCACCGAGGAGTAGGACTCCATCAGCGTTCCAATTAACCCCTTTGCCAAGGTGGGCAACTTTGGCGGAGAGAAACAGGCGGGACTGGTAGCCGTCCCTAAGCACCGGGCACAGAAGGCCGGTGACGGTCTGAGGATTGGCGCCGTCGGGCAAAACCAAGTTCTCGATGCGGAGGAAGGTCACCTGACCTTCCTCCGCTGCCGAGATCACTGGATAGAGCGTTTTCAGCGCCGCGATTTGATCCGCGGCGAGCATGGCTCAGGAGGCCCCGCCGCTGGGGCAGTTGCTCGCGAACGCTTCGCCGCCCACGATGGTGACGTGGGACTTGTTATCCAGCGGGGTGAGCACCCCGCCGATCATCTGGCAGAGGGTGTCCTCTTTGGGGATGTTCGGCTGCGGGATGGTCTTCAGTTGCGCGACAGGGTGACTGCCAGGCCGCACCTCATAGGTTTGGCCATTGATGACAATCGACACCTCGTGCGGAGGCTTCGGACCCGGGTCGGGTTTATTTTCGTGGGAGTTCATGGTGAATTTTGCCGGAGCCGCCGGCATTCGGAGTTGCAACGGCCAGCAACTTCACCCACGGTTCAATTACTACGAGATCCGGTGGCGTAAGCTGCTGAATTTCCGACAGCCCGGCGAAAGCCGGGCTGTCCTCGTTTCAATACCTCGACCATGGTTAACAACTAGCCGATTGCAATAGTATATTGTTAACCACTTGTTATCAGGTTATTCCCCTAAAGACGGTCTCACCTAGGTAATGTGGTTGCCAATCAACGATAAATAACCGATACTGTTAACACAATGAACCCCCAAGAGTCACCCTTCCCCTTGCGCCTCAAGCAGGCCCGCCTGCTGCTAGGGCTGTCACTGCGAGAGCTAAGTGCACGTGTCGGCACGGTAAGCCATGTTGCGCTCACCAAATATGAGCGCGGTGAGATGAAGCCGTCCTCCGAAATGCTGGTCGCTCTTTGCAAGGCTTTGGGGCGGACGCCCGATCAGATGTTCCGACCCGTCCGTGCCTCGTTGTCCAATGTCAGCTTCCGGAAGCGGAAGAGCTATTCCGCTAAACAGACGGACATGGTTATGGAACAGGTCCGAAGCCGCCTGGAAGACTATCTCGAAGCCGAGGAGTTCGTGCCGGAGCAAGTGAAACCCGCTCCGAAACAACTCTCGCTGCCCGCGAATTTCAAACCCGACAATTTGGAGCCGGTTCGAAAACTGGCGGCCCATTTGCGCAACGAATGGGGATTAAACGAGGAACCCATCCCCAACTTGGTGGAACTGCTGGAAGATCGCGGCTACAGAGTCATCCAGATCGGCTTGGATGAAAAAGGATTTGATGGATGCGAGGTCGCAGAGTTTCGCGCCCTCATTATCGGCACTTGGCCGGAGAATTCGGTGGCCAGAATGCGGCTCACGCTCGCTCACGAGCTCGCACACTCACTCCTCAACGATTCGGTCACCAAACTCGGCCTAATCGAGAAGGAAACTGAATCGGTAATGAACACGTTCGCCTCGGAGTTCCTGCTCCCCACGGCCGCCCTCAAGCGCTACTTGGGTGACCACCGGACCTCCATTACGATGGCGGAGCTCGAAGAGGTAAAGCTGAGATTTGGAATCTCGATCCGGGCGATCGTTTACGCCCTCAAGTCACTCGGTATTATTAATGAGAGCGCTCAGCGTCGCTTCTACGCGCAGATCGTGCCGATGTGGAAGAATGCCGGCGAGGGCGAGCCGGGTGACGACGCCCTCAGCAAAGCTTACCGGGAGCAGCCTGCACGGTTCCAGCGACTCGTGCGGCGGGGGATATCAGAAGGTCTCATTTCCCTTTCCCGTGGCGCCGGACTGCTCGGCAAGCCTTTGAGTGAACTTAGATTGGAGACCGGCCCCATCGTGGAATGAAACTTGTTGTCCACGATGCCTCGATCCTTATCGACCTCGCCCTCAGCGAAACGGTCGATGCCTGGTTCGCCTCTGGGATCGAGACATGGACGACAAATCTGATCTACCCCCACGAGATTGACCGCCCGGAGCAGCGCGCGGTGCTGGATGGCTACGTCCAAGCCGGCAAGCTACTGATCCGGGTGGTTACGCTCGAAGAGGTCGAACGGCTGGGCCAAATCCGCAGCGGACTCACCATACCTGACCGGTCCGCCATCATGCTCGTGAAGGAGCTGGGAGATGGCGCGAGGTTGGCCACCGGCGACAAGGCCATGCGCAAAACGGCGGAACGAGAAAAGGTCGCGGCCTGCGGGCTCCTGGGGCTCTTCGACCTCATGATTGTTCCTCAAGCCGGCCGGCCGGCCGCGCTGCCGGTTGAGGTCGCAATCGCGAAACTCGAACGCCTGTTGGCGCTTCCGGGCTGTTGGCTTCCCCCCGAAAAGTGCCGGGAGAAGATCCTGGCTTGGCGCCGGCTCTTGTAGGCCGCCTATCTTCCATGGAAAGATCATGGTGCGATCAGCGGAACGTGCGTGATAAGGATCTTCCTCCATCCGCGATTGATGAGTTTCGAAAAGGGCTCGCTGGATCGACTGAAGGGCGTGGATGTATTGCCCACGAGGAGCGCACTGACGCTGAGCGAAAATTGGGAAGGCAGATCGAAAAAGCACTCCGATCATCCCTAAACCTGCTCCAATAACCGCATCGTTCTTTGTCCCTGTTCACAATCACCCAGCGATAGCTACGTGGTCTCCACCTAAGAGGAGACTTTGAGCAGGGCACACAGGCCTTGGCGCACGTTCGTGTGATTATCGGCGAGTAGAATCGTGATGAGCTTTTTTGAGGGTCATGGTTGGACGGGAGCGGGATGGAAGGGAATCGCGGCGCGAACCGTCGTGCCCTGCCCGGGCGCCGATTCGATCGTGAGGACGCCATTCACCATTTCGACGCGCTCCTTCATGCCGATTAGTCCAAGGCGCTTGAAAGTTTTCGCGCGTAGGGTTTTCTCGACAGAGAAGGATCGGCCGTTGTCCTTGATTTCGAGGCAAATAGCATGAGGCGCTCCGCTGAGACTGACGGAAACCCGCGTGGCGTGCGCGTGGCGCGCGATGTTAGTGAGGGCTTCCTGTGCCACGCGGTAGATGACCGCGCGTCGGGAGATGTCGAGGGCTTCGACCCCGCTGAAGGCCGTGAGATTGATTATGATTTTTTTCCGCGCGGTGAAATTCTTGCAATAGGCGTGCAGCGCCGGGATGAGCCCGAGATCGTCGAGGACCGCCGGGCGCAGTTCGCGGGCGAAGCGGTGCACGGTGTTAACCGACTTGGCGACCATCCGCCGCGTGCGGGTGATTTTCGCCTTCAGGTTGTGCAGGTCAATCGAGGGGCCATTCAGCAGCGCGGACAACTCGACGTTGATGCCAACGAGCGTTTGCACGACTCCATCGTGCAGTTCCCGGCTGAGTTGTTTTCGTTCCTCTTCCTGCGCGGAAAAGACCTGGCGGGTGAGCTGGCGGAGTTTGCGGTGCATGACCTGCGACTCCAGAAAAAGTTGTTGATAGCGCTGACTGCTCTGCCGGATAGTCTCTTCGCCGGCCTTGCGGCGTTTGATTTCACGTTTGAGCCGGCGGTTGCCGCGTGCCAGTTCGGCAGTGTGGGCGCGTAGCATGGCGTTGCGCTGCTGGAGCCGGCGGTTCGTCTTCCGGGTGGCGAGGTGCGCCGCTTCGAGCGGGATGAGCGCCTGCGCGAAAAAATATCCGATTCGCGCGATCGAGCCGCGCGTATTCGCAAAATTTCGCGAGGCCGCGAGCGTCACTACAGCCTGATCGTGGATCCGCGCGAAATCGAGCGTGGCCAGCCCGCTCGCGAGCGCTGCGCGGCCGAGACCTTGCGCGCGGTCGCCGTTGCCCGGGCCGGTTTTTCGCAGTTGGGCGCGGAGCGCCACGAGGTAGCGTTCGGCCAGTTCGGCGCGAACGCGCTTGGCCAGCGCTGCAGGTTTTACTGGGATCATCGAATCGTAAACTTGATCACACTATTTTCCCCCGCCAGATTATTTTACGGCTGCTCATCAGAAAAAGATTTCTCTGACCAAATTGAGACTGATCAATTCGATTCATTTTCCGTTTAGCGCCCATAAGATATTCTTAACGAGAATCGTCTTAGAGTGCTAAATTTGCGAGGATATGCCTGACGACGGGCGGAGGCACTGCGGATGGGCAAGATAGGCTCAGCACAATTGCGAATTCCCAGGACCGGCCAGCCATTGATTATTCCGCCTGAAACCGCACGTGGGAGAATTCTATCGGTGGGGAATCCGTCCCAAGGGTCAGGCCGAGAATCTCCGCTGGAGCTCCTCGGTTTGAAACCGAAACTTCGTTGGATTCGATTCCTTCAGCTTGAGAAGATTGCGCAGCTTCCACTGCACGGCAGGAAGTTCCGCCAGATGACGGCAGCCCATCAGGTCCCACGCGGGCTCACCTGCCACCAGCCCCAGCAGGAAGCGCCGGTGAGCGTCGGTCAGCGTAGTCCGGAGGTCGCGTCTCAACCGAGCGCGAACCGCCACAAGGTCAGCGAGCGCGATTGGTTCCCTCGCCATGCCTTCAAATTCATTCTCGTAAGCGTGGGTTAGCTCCATGTCCCGGGAGAAAAGCACTTCGTGGACCGGACGGTTGTGGCCAGCGAGGTAGCCCACGAAACATTCCACGATGTCCGGCCGGAGGCCGATCTGCTGATACATCCCGTGCACGTCGAAAAAATCTCGCGGGTGCTGCCGGTCCATCGCCGCTACCAGCTTGCTGCCGTAAATTTCCGCGACGGCCAGGGTCGGCACCGTCAGCGCAGTCGTGAAGAGATCGCGGGCCGTGGGCACCAAATCCCGCGCCTCGGTCGGCAGCAACGTGCCGCGAAAGACATGGTTGACCTCGATTTTCACTTCCTGGCGACCGCGCCGGGCAAACAGCTTGGTCTCGTCGCCGACGGCCTTGATCTCCTCGACCTCAATGCCCCGCTCACGCAAGCGCTGGCGCAGAGCCCCGAGTTCGCGCCCGATCTCGGCCAACGCTTCCTCCCGGGCCACGCGGTGCTTGACGTAGACCACGTCGATGTCGACCGACAGCCGGGGCATGTCCTGCACGAAAAGATTCAGCGCCGTGCCGCCCTTCATCGCAAAGCTGTCAGCCCGGAAGACCTCGGGGGCGATTTCCAACAGCAGGCGAACGGTGTCGATGTAAGTTTTGTCCATTACGGTTTCAGGATCAGGGTGGTGCCGTCAGCCAGCTTGCCAAACCAACGATTGCGGCCGCGGGGCCCGGCTAGCTTGCGGGCTTCCGCCGCCCAATCCAAGTTCAGCTCCTCAGCCCACTGCACACACAGGCGCACGACTTTCACGCGCGGGCAGTGCTTGAGGAGAGTGCCGAGCACATCGAGGCGCGGCGAGCGGACGCCCTCCATGACGTTACGGGCCTCTTCCGCCCCCTGCCCCACTCCCACGTCGCTCAGCAGTTCCAGCAGCGCACGCTCCGGCACCGAAACCGCCGGGCCGTTGGGCGTTTCCGGCAGGGGCTGCAGGCCAAAGGTCGGCGCCAGGGAGGAATCGAAAAGATGGCGGGTGACATAGCGCGCCGGGAATCGCTTGGTAAACCACCGCGGCAACCGGTGCTGGGTCTCCCCCCACAGATGGAGTCGCTCCCGTGGTCCGACGTTATGGCGAACGCCGCGCCAGGCCAAAGCCGTCTTTCCCCCGACGTGCAGGCCGGGCAGGCGGCGCGACAAGAGCGCCACGCAGGACTCGGCCGTGAGCTGGTCGTTCGGAAACATGAATACGCCGCGCCCCAGCCGCACCAGCCACCCGGCACTGACGTAGTGCGTGGCGAGGGCGGACGAGATACCGAGCCCCTTCAACGTGCCGGCATCAACCGGAACGCCCCGCGGCAAGGCCGCCAGTGCTTTGATTGGATTTTGTGCCATAGGTTTAACCTCGCTTGAGGTATTGCATATTAACCAATCCATCTGATTCGGTTTACTGCAATAGTTCAAGCCTGATTTGAACTATATCATATATTCCAATCATATCAGGCGCCTGATCCAAACGCGCGCGGGGTGATCCCCGTCGCCGCCCCGCCCTCCCGCGGGGACCCTTTGGCCACGCCACCTGGCCCATTTCGACCCCGATTTTTGCCCAGAAAAAAGACTGCTTTCGGTCGGGCCAAATTCAATTTTTCTTACCCTGTTCTTCTATACTACTCTTGAAAAACGAGCCTTCCAGAGGAACAACCGGAGTTTGTAAAAAGCTCATTTCCCCTCTGAAAACGACAACCGGACACAGCCTGACACAACCGGGAAAAAGGCCTTTTTGGCTTCTGAGACCTGCGTGTCTACCAATTCCACCACCCGGGCAAAGAACAGAACGGTCATGGATACGTCTCGCCCCCGGTGGCGCAAGAGTTTTGTTGCGCCGGCCTAACTACGTCTGCCGGGCGTGTTTGCGCTCGTGCTCGAGCAGGCGCTGCTTGCGCCAGATCCCGCCGGCATAGCCGCAGAGCGATCCGTCGGCGTTGATGACCCGGTGACAGGGTATCACCAGGGCCAGCATGTTTGAGCCATTGGCCCGCCCGACGGCGCGCGGACCCTTGGGTATGCCGAGCTTTTTGGCCATTTCCGCATAGCTGCGGGTATGGCCGGCCGGGATGCGCTGCAATTCACTCCAAACCCGCTGCTGGAAATCCGAACCGACCGGCGAGAGCGGCAGGTCGAAGCTCAACGTCTCGCCTGCAAAATAGCGGCCCAGCTGCTGGCGGGTTTTCTCCAGGATCGCGTTGCTGCCGGGCACGACGGCGCATTTCAGGCGGCGGCGCAGGCCGGCGAGCTCGCGCTCCAGCCCGCGGCGGTCGGCAAATTCCAGCAGACGCAAGCCTTGCTCGTCGGCCAGGGCGAGCATGGTGCCGAGCGGCGTCTCGATGCGCTGGGCGAGCAGACAATGGCCGGCCTTTGCCCCGCGCGGCGGCGCGCCGAAGATGCGCGTGAACGCCTCGCGGAAACCGCTGGTGGACTCGTAGCCGCGCGCCAACTGGACATCGATGACCGGCTGGCCGGCCTGCACGTCGCGCAACGCCAGACCCATGCGCCGGGCGCGCTGGTAGGCGTGAAAGGTCATCCCGTGGTAGGCCTGAAACCGGCGGCGGGCGGTCGAGGGCTCGACGCCCATCGCGACAAGGTCCTTGTCGGACACGCGGCCGTCGGTGGACTCCTCCACCGCGCGACGCAACTTCTCTACGAGCGGCGGGACGGGCTTGGTGCCGTCCATCGGCCGGCACAGGCGGCAGGGCCGGTAGCCGCCGTGCAAGGCCTCGTTGATGGTGGGGAAGAATTCGACGTTCTCGGCCTTCGGGATCTTGGCCCGGCAGGTCGGCCGGCAGAAGATCCCCGTCGTCTTCACGCCGGTGAAGAAGACCCCCTCGTAAGCCGCGTCGCGCCGGGTGAGCGCGCGATACATCGTGCGCGGCGTGGGGAGGGATTGGGCGGGGGCGGCCATGACGGGTTCGGGTTGTAGAGTGAAACCGTTTATCCCGGCCGGCCGGCGCGAATCTGTCGAATACGGTTCATCTGATTGATGTCTTAAAATCATCCGCCCAGGGTAGCGCAATCACGGGCCGGGTTTCCGCCGATTTTCGGGCGGGTTATTTTCCCGCCAGGAAGTCGCGGATGCCCGGGACATCCTTGTCGCGCCGGCCGCCGTTCAGCCGCACGAAATAGGGCTCGGGCGGAATGATGCCGTCCTCTTCGCCGGGCTCGACCGCCTCGCCCGCCTCGGCCTCGTCGTCGCCGGTCTCGATCACGACATCGGAAAGATCGACGTAGTCGTCCTCGAAGTATTGCGACACCCGGCGGGCGGTGGGATCGAGCCAGACGAGCGGGGTGGCGAGGTTGCCCTTGGTCTTCACCTGGACGAAATGGCAGGGGAATCGCTCGTTCGTGTAGTGCTTGATGAAATCGCTGAGCCACTTGTTGTCCAGACCCTCGCGCCGGGTGAGAAACACCACGTCCGCAAAATGGATGCAGGCGTCAAACCACTGGCGCAGCACCGGGTGCTTCTCCGCGAGCGTGCAATCCACCATGCAGAAGACGCGGGCGAGTTCGGCGCCGTGCGCCTCCAGCCAGGGCTTGAGCGCCTCCAGCTGGTCGATCGGGCTGACGCGTGAGTCGGCGATGAAGAAGACGGTCGCGCCCGGGGACAAGTCGACCGGTGGCAGCACCGGTTCCGTCCATTGCCAGCGCCGCACCTCGGTGCTGGCCCGCTCGGCGAGCTTCGCATCCGCAGGATCGGCGGCCTCGGTTTCGGCCAGCAGGACGAGCGCCTTGTCCTCCGGGGCCAGGCCGTTCTCGATCAGGTCACGCACGATCGCGCGCCGGCCCGAACCGGGCGTGCCGAGGATAAAGTAAACGGGGTTCATTTCAGCCGAAGATTGTCAATGGAACCGGAAATGCAACCAAACCCAAGGTCCGGACTTCTTTGCCACAAAAAGGCCCAAGAATCTAACGGCGGGTGAAGCTCGCAAGGCGCCTATAGGCGCACGGGAATCCCCAACCGGCAGGAAAATCGTTTTTTGCGCCTTTTCGTGGCAAAATAACCGCCGCTCAGAATTTAAAGGTCCGATTCTGCGCCGCCTGCCGCATCCAGTGGTCGACCAGCACCAATGCGGTCATGGCCTCGACGATGACGACCGCGCGAGGCAGCACGCACGGATCGTGGCGGCCGCGCGCGAGGAGTTCCGTTCCGGCGCCGTGAACATCGACGGTCTTTTGTGTCTGCAGAATGGTGGCGGTGGGCTTGAAGGCCGTGCGGAAGACAATCTCCTCACCGTTGCTGATGCCGCCCTGCACGCCGCCGGAATTGTTGGTGGCGGTGTGGATCCCGCCACCCTGCGCCACGAAGGCATCGTTATGCTGCGAACCCTTGAGGAGGGTGCCGGCGAAGCCGCTGCCGATCTCAAAGCCCTTGGTCGCGGGCAACGAGAGCATGGCCTTGGCCAGGTCGGCCTCGAGGCGGTCGAACACCGGTTCGCCGAGTCCGACGGGGACGTGGCGCACGCGGCACTCGATGATGCCGCCGACGGAGTCGCCCTCGCTGCGCGCCTGCTTGATCCGCTCGATCATCTGCGCGGCGACCGCGGCATCGGGACAACGCACGGCATTGGCCTCGACTTCGCTGAGGGAGGGAAAATTAACCACCGCCGGGGCCGCGATGTCGTGGATATGCGTCACGTAGGCGCGGATCTCGACCTGACCGGCCAGGTGGAGAATCTTCTTGGCGATGGCCCCGGCCGCCACGCGACCGATGGTCTCGCGCGCCGAGGAGCGGCCGCCGCCGCGGTGGTCGCGATGGCCGTATTTGGCCTGGTAGGTGTAGTCGGCGTGCGACGGGCGGTATTTCTCGCGCATCTCGTCGTAGGCGCCCGGACGCTGGTCGCCGTTGCGAACCAGCAGGGAAATGGGGACGCCGGTGGTCAAACCTTCGAAGACACCGGAAAGAATCTCTACTTGGTCGGCCTCCTGCCGCGGCGTCGTGATCTCACTCTGGCCGGGGCGGCGACGGTCGAGGTCGGCCTGGATTTCCGCCGCCGTCAGCGGCAGGCGCGCCGGGCAGCCGTCGACGACCACGCCCACGGCCGGCCCGTGGCTTTCGCCCCAGGTGGTGATGCGGAAGGACTGGCCGAAGGAGTTGGACACGGCGCGGAATGTTTGCGCCCGGCCCGCTTGCAAGCAAGCCCTAGGTGGGGCATTGGTGCGGCCATGAAATTCTTCATCCTCAGCGGCAGCCCCCGAGCGGAGGCCCAGACCCTCAAGGTGGCGCAGTATGTGCAGTCGGTGCTGACCCGCGAGCATCCCGGCGCCGAGGTTGATCTCTGCAGCCTGAGCGGCAATCCCCTGCCCCTGTGGGACGAGGCGACCGGCGGCGCGCCTGATGCCCTCTGGGATCCGATCTCGGCCGAGTTGAAGGCCACCGACGCACTCGTGGTCGTGACACCCGAGTGGGGCGGCATGGCGACGCCCGGGGTCAAAAACTTTCTGCTCAACTGCACCGCCGACGAGATCGGCCACAAGCCCGGCCTGATCGTGACCGTGTCGGCCAGCCGCGGCGGGAGCTATCCGGTGGCGGAGCTGCGCATGAGCGGCACCAAGAACAACCGCCTGGCGTGGATTCCCGAGCACGTGATCATCCACCACGTGGAGCAGAATCTGAACGCACCCGATGATGCAGCCGACCTCGGCAAGGAGGACCAGAGCCAGCGCAAACGGCTCCGCTACGCGCTGCGGCTCCTGGAGGAATACGGCAAGGCGCTCAAGCAGGTTCGGGCCAGCGGCGTGGTGGACCACCAGACCTTTCGCAGCGGGATGTAGGGCGCAAAGCGACGGCGAAGCCGCCATGTCCGCCTTCGCCAAGGCTGCGGCGCGACAAGTTTCTTTCCGCTCTGGAAAGCGGGCTGGCCTGCCAGCCGTAGCCACTCGGCTCACGCCGCGGATGTCATGCCCTCCTGTGCTAAAGCTACGACATGCAGCCTGCGTCTTCACACTTCTCGGCGAAGGCTGGTGCCCCCGTCCGGAATTGAACCGGAATCACACGTTTAGGAAACGCGTGCTCTATCCATTTGAGCTACGGGGACTAACCACTTTCCCAAACAGTCCCGCGGCCCCGCTTTGGCAATCTAAAAATGCCCGTTGACAGAGGCGGAGGGAAACCCAACCTTCCGACTCCCATTTCAATCATGAGCACGACCGAAACGAAGACCCAGACCCTGAAGCCGGAAGAAATCCCTTACACCAGCCCGCAGCTGATGAGCCGTTTCATCACGGACACCGGCAAGATCCTGCCGCGTAAATACACCGGCTTCACCGCCAAGCAGCAGCGCAAGATGACCTCCAAGATCAAGAGCGCGCGCAATCTGCTGACGATGCTGTAATCCGTTGCCAACGGACCCCCTCG
>JAQSDJ010000133.1 GCA_029945855.1 Lacunisphaera sp. | reverse complement strand
GCCGGGCACACCCTACCTCCGCGGCGCCAAGGCCGGCACCTTCTTCAACGGCATGGCTCGCGCCTACCAGCGCAACGAAATGCCCGTCTCCTTCGGCTCGCTCGAGGCGCTCGATCTGGTGAAGGGGCCGGCTCCCGCGCACTTCGGCCCGGCGCTCGAGGGCGGATACGTCAATTTCATCCCCAAGTCGCCCTACTTCGACCGCACCCGCGGCTCGTTGGAAATCACCGCCGGCACCCGCGCCCATGCGCGGATGCAATTCGACCAGGGCGGCCCCGGCCTGCTGGGCCAACGGCCCGCGGCCTATCGCGTTTCTCTCACGATTCAGGACGCCGGCAGCTACTGGGACCATGTGGACAACGACTACATCTCCCTCTACGCCGCGCTCAAGCTCCGCCTGCGCGACGGCCTCAGCCTGTTCACCGGCGCGGAATTCTATGATTTCCACAGCAACGAGAATCCCGGCTGGAACCGCGTCACGCAGGACCTGATCGACCACGGCGCATATCTCATCGGCGAGCCGCAAAACCTCAGCGACCCGGCCTGGGGCGGCGCGGTCAATCGCAACCTCGTCGTCTTCCCCGGCGCCTACGCCGGCCAGCCGGCCAACTTCCGGGCGCTCATCCTGCCCGCCGCGACCGCCGAAGCCCGGATTGCCCCCGCCCTGCTCGCCTTGCTGGAGGACCGGCGCGGGACCGACGGCGGCTATCGCTACACCGGCGCCTACTTCGCCGCCGGGGGCCGGGCCCTCACGCAGAAAATCGCCGGCAGCACCGTGCTGGCCGATCCGCGCGACCACGCGAATGCCCGGGATTTTCTCTGGTTCCTCGACCTCGTGTCCACCCGCGCGGGTGGCGGCACCGTCACCTGGAAATCGCTGCTGGAACGGGTCGATACCGACAAGCATTCCAGCTACGGCTACGCCATCGCGACCAGACAGCTTGTGCTCGAGAACAAGTTGTTTGCCGAACGGGCCTGGCTGACCCCGGTGGAGACCACGCTCACTTACGGCGCCTCCCTCCGTTATAGCTACGGATGGACAGTCCAGGACTTCACGGCCGAGCCTTTCAACCGGCGTGACATCACGCGGCCGGAAATCTCCCCCAACAGCGTGGTGCCGGCCGGCGCGGATCGCGGCCCTGACGGCCTCAACCTCTGGTCCGCCACCCTCGGCGCGGGCAGCGAGTCCGACCTCTGGCAGAGCGCGGTTTTCGGGTTCACCCGCACCCGCTGGACGGACCGGCTCAGCACCGTGGCGTCGCTGCGCGGAGAGTCCGCCCATTACGCCGCCGACCTGCCGCGCGAGATCGACCGCGCCACCCCGGCCCAACGCCTCGAGGCCATGCGCCGCGGCGACAAGAACCACGCCGCCGGCGCCCTCAGTGCAATCTGGCGCGCCGCCGAAGGCCTGAACCTTTACGCCACGGCCCAGCGCGGCACCAGCCTCCAACCGGCGCAAGGCGGCACGGTGAACAGCCTGAGCAATTTCGCCCGGGCCGGGTTTCAGGAAGCCGGTGCCAAATATTCCTCCATCGGCGGTCGGTTCTTCGCCAGCCTCGCCGCTTACGAATGGGAAAACGCCCGCTTCAATGACCGGGACAACCGCGCTGAGCGGTTGCGCGGCCGGGGCACGGAGCTGGAATTGACGTGGGTTCCCTCGCCGCGGGTGAGTGTCATTGCTTCCGCCGGCTCCCAACGCGTCTTCCGGCTCGACCCGCTCGGCTTCCGCGCCCGATACGGCCCGGCCGAGCGGATCGCCATGGAGGCCGGCGTGTTCGACGCCGGGATCACGCCCACCCCGGCCCTTAACCCGCAGCTTATCTACCCCGGCACGCCGGAAACCCAGGCCAAACTGAATGTGGCCTGGCAGATCACGCCCGCCTGGAATCTGTCCATCGGCACCGTCTGGAGCCACCGCTACTATCACAATTTTGAGCGCACGCTCGTGTTTCCCTCTTCTACGGTCTGGCACGGCGGCGTCCGCTGGCAGTGCGGCCGGCTCGAGCTGCGGCTGATGGCCGAGAACATTTTCAGCGCGGATTATTTCCTCGGGGCCGATCCCACCTTTGCCCATAACAATATTGCGACCAAGGCGCCGTCGGCCCAGGCCAAGCTCACGGCCCGCTGGAGTTTCTGACCGGCCACCTCCGGCTCCCGAAACATGAAGGGCGCCCCTTGCGGGACGCCCTACATGACCTAACACCAAGCAAACCGTAAGAACCACAACAATGTTCGCCTATGAGAACGACCCACTGTTGTCGTTAGGATAGACGGCACCCGGGCGAAAACGTTGAATCTTTTTTTGGGTTTTTTCGGGAGGCTTCCGGGGCCCTCGGTCAGGGTGCTCAGCCGGCATAAACATGAAGGGCGCCCCTTGCGGGACGCCCTGCATGACCTAACACCAAGCAAACCGTAAGAACTACAAACAATGTTCGTCTATGAAAACGACGCACTGATGTCGTTAGGATAGACGCGACCCGGTCCAAAACGTTGAATCTTTTTGGCAGGAATTCCTGTGAATAAGTTTCCTGCAAAATGTCTGGCGCTTAGCACTGGAGGACAGTTGCTTACGTGAAGGTGAGGTTCCAGCCCCGGGCCGCGGCAACGCGGCCGGTTTTGTCATAAACACAAGATTCCATGAACCCTCCCCGCCCTCATCTCTTCGGCCTGCTCGCAGGCCTTTTTCTCGCCACTGGTCTCTGCTTCGCCTCGCTCGTGCTCGCCCGCGCCTGGACGCGCATTGCCGAATCCCAAGTCGTCAACGTCACCGGTTCCGCCCGTAAAAACGTGCGCTCCGATCTGGTCGTGTGGCGCGCCAGCTTTTCCGTCGACGCGCCGACTCTGCTCGAGGCGCAGCAGAAACTGCGCGCCGACCACGCCAAGGTCGCGGCGTTTTTCAGCACCCGCGGCATCGAGGGCTTTGCCGCCTCCCCCGTGCAGATCCGCGAGATCACCGCGCGCCGCCGCAACGAGGACGAGGACACGACCGCCAACGTGCGGGTTGGCTACCGCCTCAGCCAGTCCATCGAGGCGCGGTCACCGGACGTGGAGCAGCTGCCGAGACTCGCGGGTGACTCCAGCGAATTGCTGGAGCAGGGTGTCGCCTTCATGTCCGAGGGCTTCGAGTTCATCTACACCAAGGCTGGCGACGCCAAGATCGAGATGATGGCCGAGGCGACGAAGGACGCGCGGGCCCGCGCCGAGCAGATCGCGCAACAGGGCGGCGGCGCGATCAAGGAGCTGCGCTCCGCGCGCATGGGGGTCGTGCAGATCAATCCGCTCTACTCGGGCGCCACCAGTTGGGAGGGCAACAACGACACCAGCGCGCTTGAGAAGACCATCACCGCGACCGTCGCGGCGACGTTCACCTTGCGGTAAGGACCGCGCGCTCCAGGTAGGGGCGCTTGCCCTCAAGCGCCTTCGCCGGGCCGTTGAGGGCAACGACCCCTACCTTCCTGACCGTCGCCCTACAGGTGGATCTCCGCCGGCAGCACCTTGCCGGCGTTTTCCTGCACCGGGGCGGCCTTCAGCGGATAATGGAACCGCTTGCCCTCGAAGTTGCGGAAGATCACCTCGTCGTCGGTGATCTGCTCCACGTAGTCGGGATTGACCGGCACCTTGCCGCCGCCGCCGGGGGCGTCGATGACGTATTGCGGCACGGCGTAGCCGGTCGTGTGACCGCGCAGCGCCTTGATGATCTCAATGCCCTTGCGGACGTCCGCCTTGAAGTGGGCACCACCGGTGATGAGATCCATCTGGTAGATGTAGTAGGGCCGCACGCGCATCCGCAGCAGGCGGTGCACGAGGGCCTTCATCACGTCGGCATCGTCGTTCACGCCCTTGAGCAACACGCTCTGGTTGCCCAGCGGCACGCCGGCGAACGACAGCCGCTCACACGCGTCCTTCAGCTCCTGCGTGGCCTCCTTCGGGTGATTAACGTGGATGCTCATCCAGATCGGCCCGTGCTTCTTGAAGATTTCGCAGAGCTCGGGCGTGATGCGCTGCGGCAGGAACACCGGGATGCGCGAGCCGATGCGGATGAACTCGACATGCTTGATGGCGCGCAGCCGGCCAAGCAGATGATCGAGCTTCTTGTCCGAGAGCAGCAACGGGTCGCCGCCGGAAAGGAGCACGTCGCGGATCTCGGGGTGCGCCTCGATGTGGCGGAGCGCCTGCTCGTATTCGGGATGGAAGTTGTAGTCCTGCGCGTTGCTCACCAGCCGGCTGCGGGTGCAGTAGCGGCAGTAGGAGGCGCACCGGTCGGTCACGAGAAACAGCACGCGATCCGGGTAGCGGTGGACGAGGCCGGGCACCGGCGAGTGGCTGTCCTCGCCAAGCGAGTCGAGCATTTCGCCCGTGGACACCACCATCTCGTCGCCGCGCGGGATGACCTGCTTGCGGAGCGGGCAGTCGGGATCGTTCCGGTCGATGAGGTTGAAAAAATAAGGCGTGATCGCGAGCGCCAGCTTGTGGCTGGCGAAGAGGCAGCCGGCCTTCTCCCCGGGCGTGAGCGTCATGTAACGCTCGAGCTGTTCGACCGTTGTGATCCGGTTTTTCAGCTGCCAGGTCCAGTCGTGCCAGTCCGCCTCCGGCACGTGTGCCCAAAGCCCCTGGCCCTCGAACCAGACGGAGCGGTCTTCGGTGTAGGGCATGTTGGTCTGTAAGGGGTAGCCGGTTTCAAACGGGTGTCAAACGGCGGAATTTCCCCACTTTCTTGCCCGACCGCCGGCCCGGGCAATCCGCGTCATTTGTCCAACTTTTCCACAAACCACTAGACAGCGGTGGGCGAAACCTCTTTCGTCTTGGCCTAAATGCCCGTGCCCAAGCCCGCCATTCTCGCCCTTGAAGACGGCAGTGTGTTCCGCGGCGCCGCCTTTGGCGCCGAGGCCACCATTGCCGGCGAATGCGTTTTCAACACGTCCATGACCGGTTACCAAGAGATCCTCACCGATCCCTCGTATTTCGGCCAGATCGTGACGATGACCGCCCCGCAGATCGGCAACTACGGCATCAATCTCGAGGATGAGGAGTCCAGCGCCCCGAAATGCTCCGGCTTCGTCGTGCGCGAGATCTCCCCGGTCGTCAGCAACTGGCGCAGCACGATGTCGCTCGGCGACTATCTGGCCAAATACGGCATCCCCGGCATCAGCGAGGTCGACACCCGCGCCCTCACGAAAAAGCTCCGCGTCGACGGGGCGATGAAGAGCTGCCTGTCCACCCTGCCCCTCACCGACGCCGAGGCCGTCGCCCTCGCCAGCGACTGGCGCGACATGGCCGGCAGCGATTACGTGAAGGATGTCAGCTGCAAGGAGCCCTTCCAGTGGCGCGGCGACGATGCCGCCCGCTTCAACACCCAGTATCTGCCCGTGGGCACGACGGGCGGGGCGACGACCACGCCCGTGAGGAAATTCAAGGTCGCCGCCTTCGACTACGGCGCAAAATACACCATTTTCCGCAAGCTCGTCCGTCACGGCTTCGAGGTGCATGTCTTCCCGGCCACCGCCACGGCCGCGCAGGTGCGCGAATACGGCGTGGACGCCGTGTTTCTCTCCAACGGCCCCGGTGACCCGGCCGCCCTGCCCTACATCCACCAGACCGTCAGCGGCCTGCTGCCCGAGTATCCGATCTTCGGCATCTGCCTCGGCCACCAGATGCTCACGCACGCCGTCGGCGGCACGACCTTCAAGCTCAAGTTCGGCCACCGCGGCGGCAACCAGCCGGTGAAGAACCTCGAGACCGGCAAGGTCTCCATCACGGCCCAGAACCACGGTTTCGCCACCGACCCGAAATCGCTGGAGAAGCGCAGTGCGGTCGTCACCGAGATCAACCTGAACGACCAGACTGTCGAGGGGCTCCGCCACAAGGAGCTGCCGGTGTTTTCCGTGCAGTATCACCCCGAGGCGGCCCCCGGCCCGAATGACGCCGACCCGCTCTTCGAGGATTTCTACCGGCTGGTCGAGAAACGGAAGGCCGGGAAGATTTAGTCACCACGAAACACATCAAATGCACGAAATGAAACAGGCCGGTCGATGACCGGCCTTTCTATTTCTGAACTTTCGTGTATTTCGTGGTGGAAAATCCTACCCCAAGTGGGCTTCGAATTTTCTCGCATCCTCCGGCGTGTCGACGCCGATGGTGGGGTCGTCGGTGACGGCAATCGCGATGGGGTAGCCCGCCTCCAGCACGCGCAATTGTTCGAGCTTTTCGATCTGTTCCAGCCGGCCGGGCGGCAGGGCGACGAATTTTTCGAGGAAGTCTGCCTTGTAGGCGTAAAGCCCGAGGTGCTTGAAGCAGGGATTGGCCGCCACCCAGGCGTCGTCCACCGCCAGCCCGAGGTCGCGGGCATAGGGCATCCGTGACCGGGAAAAATACAGCGCCCGGCCGGTCGAGCTCATGACGACCTTTACCTGGTTCGGGTTGTCGAAGTCCGCCGCGCGCTTGAACGGCGTGCCCAGCGTCGCCATCGGGCAGTCGCCCTGGATCAGCCGGGCGAGGGCTTGCAGCTGCCCGGCGCTCACCAGGGGCTCGTCGGCCTGCACATTGAGGACATAGCTGGCCCGGACGGTGCCGTTGGCCTCAGCGATCCGGTCGGTGCCGCTCGGGTGGCTGGCCGAGGTCATGATCGCCCTGAAACCTGCCCCTTCGAGGCATTCGGCCAGCAATTCGTGATCGACGGCAAACCAGAGCGGAAAGTCCGGCGCCTGGGCCGTTATGCGCTCCGCCACCCACAGCACAAGCGGCTTGCCCTTAATTGGATGTAGCAATTTCCTCGGAAAGCGTGTGGACTCCAAGCGACACGGAACAATGATGGCAAACGCGGGCATACGGGGGTCTTTGTGATTGCAAGCCGAGGCTCGACCGGCTTTTGCGTTAACCTTTAATCCGACCCACCAGCCCTATCGCAATGGAAAAGAGTGATCCCACGCCCGCCGGCACCCACACGAAGGAACTCCTCGTGCAGAACAAGATGGGCATCCATGCCCGCCCGGCCGCCATGATCGTGCGCGTCACCAACAAGTTCAAATCCGAGGTCTTTGTGGAAAAGGATGAGGAGCAGGTGAACGGCAAGAGCATCATGGGCCTCATGATGCTGGCCGCCGCCAAGGGCACGAAGGTCAAGTTCCTAGCCACCGGGCCCGACGCCGAACAAATGTTGACCGAGCTCGAGGCGCTTTTCGCCCGGAAGTTCGACGAGGCGTGAAGCTGAGCAAGTCACCACGAAATACACCAAATACACGAAATGAAACAGGCCGGTCAAATGACCGGCCTTTCTATTTCCGGGTTTTCGTGTTTTTGGTGTATTTCGTGGTGCCTAAATTCCGAAGAACCGCTTCGCGTTCGCCGTCGTAACTTCCGCCAGGCGCTCGTAGCCCACCCCGAACACCCCCGCACAGAACTCCGCCGTGTGCCGCAGGTAGGCGGGCTCATTGGGTTTTCCCCGGTGCGGCATCGGCGTCAGGTAGGGCGCGTCCGTCTCGATCATCAGCCGGTCCAGCCCCTGCGCCAGGGCCGCCGCGCGCACGGGTTCGGCATTCTTGTAGGTGATGACGCCTGTGAACGACCCGTAGCCGCCACGCTGCGTGAGCTCGGCCAGCTCGACCGGCCCCTCGGTGAAGCAGTGAAACACCACCCGGCTCCAGTCGACGCCCGCGGCATCGATCATTTCAACGCATTCCGTGAAGGCATTCCGAGAATGAATGACCACCGGGCACCCCAGCCGTTTCGCCAGCACCAGTTGCTCCGCGAAAGCCGCCCGCTGCCAGGCGAATATCTTCTCCGCCTCGGCCGCGTCCTTCGGGAGATGAAACCGGTCGAGCCCGATCTCACCGAGGGCAACGGGGTGGGGCGAATCTTCCGGATGAGCCTTTCGGGGGCTCGGCTCGTCAGGACGACTCGCCCTACCCCAGAACGATTCCACCTGCCCCACCCGCCCGGCCCAGTCCGCGCCGACATTGCAGGGATGCAAACCCACCGTGTAGTGCACCGTGCCGGGATGGTCCCGGGTCAGATCACGATACAGCGTCCAGTCATCCGTGTCGGTGCCGATGGCCACCATGGCCTCAAGTCCGGCCACCCGGGCCCGCTCCAGCACCGCCGGCAGCTCCCCGCGCCGGGCGAATGAATCGAGGTGGGTGTGCGTATCAATGAGGCCCATGCCATGATTGAACCCCGCGAAAATGAGGAAGCCAGCGCTTTCGCGCTGGCCCCCCTTGCACACACACCAGTTTACCTGGCGTAATTCAGTCGGTCCGGATGGTGATGTCACCGCCGCTGGAACGGAGCTTCAGCCGCGGACCGCCGCCGTTGACGCTGCCGGCGAGCCGGCTCTTGCCGACGCCACCCTTGGCGATGGTGATGGTCAGACCCTCGGCCCGGACGTCGCCGCCGGAGGTGCTCGCGTCGAGTTCGAAGCCGGCGCCGGGCACGACCCGCACCCGCACGTCACCACCCGAGGTGCTGAGGACCGTGTCCTGCTTGATGGGCTCGGTGAGGGTCGCCTTGATATTCCCTCCCGAGGTGTTCGCGCTGATGAGCTGGGCCACGGACTCGATGATGATGTCTCCGCCCGAGGTCGAAACCTCCGTCGGGCCGCCGGCCCGGTCGATCCGGATGTCCCCGCCCGAGGTGCCGAGCTTGGCGCGTGCGGTGCCCTCGCTCAGGGTGATGTCGCCGCCCGAGGTGTGGCCGTCGAGGTCGCCGTCGATACGGTCGAAGTGCAGGTCGCCGCCGCTCGTGCGGGCCCGGACGTTGCCCTTGAGGCTGCCCACGGTGACGTCGCCACCCGAGGTGTTCAGGTTGAGATTGAATTCCCGCGGCACCGTGACGGTGAAGCTGACCGAGACCGGCGGCCAGTTGCCGAAATGAAACCCGCCGCGGCCCTTTTCATACTTGGCCTCAGCCACCACGTCGTTGCCGTTCTGCTCGAGCGTGAGAGTGAGATCGGCGAGGATTTCGTCCGCCTCCGCCTCCGACGAGGCGCGGATGACCTGCTTGGCCGTGATGCGGACCTCGGGGGTGTCCGCAGTCTTGATGATGATGTCGCCACCCTGAGTGGCGGCCTTGAGATTGCCGCCGGGCTGCACGACAAAGGTTTTCTCAACCATCCGCGTTATCTTGGCCTGGAGAACCGCCGGCGAGGCCAGCAGGGCCCCGAGGGCGAGCAGGGTAATCAATGATTTCATATGAAGTGTGCCCTACTAACCCCACCACCGGGCCGGAAGTTACAGGAATTATCGCCGCCCGGCTAGGTCTCCGGCAGGACGAGCCCGACCTTCATGCGGGCGAGGCGCTGCATCAGCCGCCGATCGCCCATGATCGG
Organism: Lacunisphaera sp.; assembly: GCA_029945855.1. GTDB lineage: Bacteria > Verrucomicrobiota > Verrucomicrobiia > Opitutales > Opitutaceae > Lacunisphaera. The sequence continues at coordinate 18,154 of JAQSDJ010000133.1, read as the reverse complement.
CCACCATTCGTAGAGGAAGATCTCCAAGGGGCGCCACATGGCCACCCAGCCGACAATATCCAGACCCAGTTCCAGGAACTTGCTCCAAGGCCCCAGCCCGATCCTCGGCACCAGCGCTCCCAACCCGATACACACGGCCAGGAACAGCAGCCCGATCAGCAGGCTGGCCCGGCCCTGACGCAGCAGTTGGCGCAATTCCCGGCGTTTGACCTCCGCCCGGCTGGCAAAATAATGCCTCACCGCCTCCGCCGTGCCGGCAATCCGGTCGGGGGGCGGCATCGTGGTCAGATGGATGACCAGTTCCAACTCGCGGTGGGGCGGCAGCTCGCGCGCCCAGCCCACGATGAACTCCTCGGCGTCAGGTCCCGGTCGATGAAGGGCGAGGGATCCATCATGTTGAACAACTGCGAAAGCTCCCGCAGCCGCACCTCGATCAGGTTGTCGTGCTCGGCGCTCATATTCCTGCCAAGGCTTCCGCCCAAGCCTGTTCCTTGAATCCCACCAGCGCCACGCCCGGCCCCAGCAAAAACGGCCGTTTCACCAGGCTGCCGTTGCCTGCGAGCAGTCGCAGCGCTTCCGCCTCGTCGAGCCGCACCAGTTGCTGCGCGAGCCCCAGTGCGCGGTATTCCAACCCGGAGGTATTGAACAATCGGCGCATTTCCCCGCCCTGGGCCGCGAGCATGACTTCCAGCTCTGGCAGGCCGGGCGGCGTCTCGCGGATGGGTTTCTCGGCAAAGGTGATACCGTGCGCCTGCAGCCACTTCACCGCCTCACGGCAGGTGCTGCACTTGGCCAGGGTGTAGACGGTGACGGGTTTCACTTCTTCACCGCGAAAATCTCGTGGAAGAACGCCCGCATGTGCGCCCAGGAGCGTTTGTCGGCGGCGGCGTTGTAGCCGATGCCGCCCACCAGGCCGGTCGCCTTGGCCACCTCGTCCGCCTTCGGGTTCGTGAAGGCGTGGATCGCGCCGGCATAGCTGATGAACTGGTAGTCGAATTTCCCCTCGTCCATGCTTTTGATGAACGCCTCCCGGTCCTCCTTGCTCACGAACGGATCCACCGCCCCGTGGCAGACCAGAATCTTGGCCTTGGTTATGGCCGCGGCGCCAGCCGGGGCCGCGTGGAGTCCGCCGTGGAAACTCACGATGCCCGCCAGCGGCGCGCCGCTGAACGCGAGCGCCTGCACCGTCGAACCGCCGAAACAGTAGCCGATGGCCGCGACCCGCGAGGCGTCCACCAGCCCGGTCGCCAGCAACTGATCGAGGCCGGCCTGCGCGCGCTCGGCCATGAGCGGCTTGCCGTAGAACTGGCTGGCGAGCTCGTTCGCCTTGTCCTTGTCGGCCGTGACCACGCCCGCGCCATACATGTCGGCGGCGAAGGCCACGTAGCCGAGCTTGGCCACCTGCTCGGCCCGGCCCTTCGCGTAGTCATTCAGCCCCCACCACTCGGGCACCACGAGCACGCCCGGCGCTTTCTTGTCCGCCGCAACCTTGGTGTCATCGTAAACGAGATAGCCCTCGAGCTTCACGCCGGCGTGCTCATAGGCGACCGGCTGCTTGACCAGCTTGGCGTTCACGGTGACGGCGGCGGCCAGGGCGAGCCCGGCCAGGAAAAGCGTGGTTGGTTTCATGCGCGGCAGCCTAGCCCGCCCCGCCCGAAACACAATCCCGGCCCGGGGAAAATCGTCAGTCGGACCTGCCGGGCCGGATCCAGCGCTCAAGACACGCCCGCAGCTCGTCCTGCAGCACCGGCTTGGTCAGGAAGTCGTCCACCCCGGCCGCCATGCTCGCTGCGCGATCTTCCGGCCGCACGTTGGCCGTGAGCACGATGATGGGCAGGGGCCGGTCCTGCAGCTGGCGCCGGATGCGCCGCGTGGTCTCCAGCCCGTCGATACCGGGCATGTTCAGGTCCATCAGCACCGCGGCCCATTCCTCGTGCACCGCCAGTTGCATGCCCTCGACCCCGTTGTTGACGATCACCGGCTCCAGGCCGGTCTTGCGCAGCAGCATTTCGATCACCCGCTGGCTGCCCCAGTCGTCATCGACCACCAGGATCCGGCCCCGCAGCCGCTCCCGCGTTTCCACCGCGGCGGGGCGGGTGGCGGACGCGGGTTTCGCCAGGGGTAGCGTGAGGTCGAAATAAAACACGGCGCCGCGGCCGGGCGAGCTCTCCACCTTGATTTCCCCGCCCATGCGCCGCACCAGGCTTTGCGAGATGGCCAGCCCGAGACCCGAGCCGCCGTAGCGCCGCGTCATTGAGCTGTCCCCCTGGCTGAACTTCTGGAAAAGCTTGGCCAGCGTCGCCTCGTCGATGCCGATGCCGGTGTCGCGGACCGCGAAATGCAGCACCGCGCTGTGCGCGTCGGCGCGCACCACGCCCAGCGACACCTCCACGCTGCCCTGCTCGGTGAACTTCACGGCGTTGCCGATAAGGTTGAGCAGCACCTGTCGCAGGCGCATCGGGTCGCCGGTCACCAGCGGCGGGAGGCCCGGCTCGGCGCGGTAATGCAGCGGCAGGCCCTTGACGCTCGCCGGGGTGCTGCACAGGGCGGTCACCTCCTCGGCCAGCTCGTCCGGCGAGAAATCGATCTCCTCGAAATCGAGCTGCCCGCTCTCGACCTTGGAGAGGTCGAGGATGTCGTCCAGCAGGCGCATCAGGGTCGCGGCGGACTTGCTGGCGATGTCGATCTGCTGCTGCTGCTCTTCCGTCAGCGGCGTGTCCTGGAGCAGCTGCAACATGCCGGTGATGCCGTTCATCGGCGTGCGGATCTCGTGGCTCATCGTCGCCAGGAATTCGCTCTTGGCCTGGTTGGCGGACTCGGCCCGGCGCTTGGCCTCGCTCAGCGTCGTCACCAGCTCCTCGTTCTCGAAGTTCAGCCGGAAAAGCTTCTCCAGGTCGAGGTGGTGCAGGCGCGCGGTGTTGTGGAGGAACAGCGCGTAGGTGGCCGTGCACGCCGCCAGGGTCCAGCTGCCGACCTCCCGGTAGGTGAGGAACGCCACCAGGCCCGGCCCGAGGGTGGTCAGGGTGTAGGCCACATAGGCCGCCCGCACCGTGGCCAGCGACCGCGCCGCCCCGGCGTTCATTCCCGCGATGATCAGGACCACCAGGCAACGCGGCAGCAGTTCGAGCGTGTCGAGGAACAGCCAGGCGCCGGCGCCCCACACGCCGCCGGCCACCACCACCCCGAGACAGAACGCCCGGCGCCAGCCGCCGAGTTCCTCGTCGCGCCGCGGCCGCCGCGCACAGGCGCGGTTGAGCAGAAACCGGCCGATCGAGACCACGAAGATGATCCCCAGCCAGCCCAGCGTGAGCCGCGTCGGGAAATACGTCCACACGCCTGTCGCCAGCACCGCCGCCAGCACGAAATTGGAAAACAACCCGAAGCCGGCCGACCGATAGAGCAGACGCGTCATCTCGCCCTCGACGCGCGCGGCGATGTCGTGGCTCACCGCATCCGCCGGTCGGGTGGAGGCTGGGATCGTGGTCATCCGCCGCAAGCAATCACCGCCTCCGCCTTCCCTCGCAAGGGTATTTTCCCCGGCCGCGGGCCGGGGCTCAGGTCGAGAGCCCGCCGGAGATGTATTGCCGCAGGGATTCCGCCTCGGCGCGGTGCGCGTTGGCCACCCAGCGCGACACGTCCCCGATCGAGATCAGCCCGCGCAGCTGGCCCGCCTCGACCACCGGCAGATGGCGGCAGCGGCGTTCGGCGAAGATGTCCATCACCTGCTGCACGGTCGCGGTCGGCGCGATGGTCAGCACGTTGGCCGACATCACCGCGGTGATGGGGGTGGACTTCGGGTCGAGGTTCCCGGCCACCACGCGGGTCAGCACGTCGCGTTCCGTGAAGATGCCGGCGAGGGTCGTCCCGTTCATGACCACGATGGAGCCGATCTTGTGCCGGTTCATTTCCGCCACGGCCTCGGCCACGGTCACATTGGCAGGGATGGTGCAGACGGTGCGGCCCTTGCCTTCGAGCAAGGTGGAGATTGAGGTATTCATGGGGGTATGGGGTGGAGCCCGACCATACGCCTGGCCCCCCCGCCCACAACCGCAAAAACCTGCCCGACTACTGGCGAAACAGCTGGTCCAGCGCCCCGAGGCTCTTGAGCGGCGGCCCCTTCCGGGCGGTCACCGGGACGATCACCGGCTTGGGGTGGGGCGAGCCGTCCCGACGAGCCGGGCCTTCCGGCTCATCCGGCCTGTCCGCCATAGCCTTGGCGGCGGCGGAAGGATTCGCCCTGCCCAGCTCCTTGAGCGCCCGCTCGAGCCGGACCGCCGACACCGGTTCCGCCGTGCCCAGCTCCTGCGCGAAAAGGCTTACGCGGAATTCCTCGAGCAGCCAGCGCACCTCCCCGGCCGCCGGACCCAGCTTTTTCAGGGCGGCGACGAACGGGGCCAGCTCCTTCGCCCGGCTTTCATCCTTGGCCGCATCGCGTTTCCAGCGCTCGGCCCGCGCCTGCATTCCGCGCAGGTAGCGCGCCAGCTGCGGCAACCGCCCGAACGGCGTGGCCCGCAGAAAATCCGGGGGCAGCAGCGCGGCGAGATCCGCGGCCATCCCGGGATAAGGCGTCTTGTGCACCTCCAGCGCGAGCCGGAGGGTGAAGATTTCCTTCAGCCAGTCGGTGAGCTTGGGCACGAGGCGGCGCAGGTCCTGTTTCGTCTCGGCGAGAGCCCGGTCGAAGGCCGCCTTGGTCAATTGGTAGGGGCGGTTGCCCTCAACCGCCCTGGTCGTGTCACCGGAAAGGCCGTTGGGGGCAACGGCCCCTACCCCGCGGTCCTTCATCCTGTTCGCATCGCATACCCAGCGCCGGATGCTTTCCAAGGCATCCTGCTGGAGCGCGTCGGGCGTGGTCAGCGTCACCGCCAGCGGCCCGAGCATCCGCAGGGCCTTCAGGTCCTTCTCCAGCCAGCCGAGGTCATGGCGCAACTGCGTCTCGAACAACCGCGCGAGCCCCGCGCGGGTCGCCGTCGCGGCTTCCTCCGGCGTGGCGAACAACCGCACCGCGACGCCGGCGGGCATCGCCTTCAGCCCGGGATAGGCGTGCACCGGCACGCCGTGATGCTCGCTCACGGTGATCTGTCTCGGCAGGTCGCCGAACTTCCACTCGCCGGCCGGTTCGCCCTCCCATTTGGCCCGCGCGGCGCGCCAGGGGCTGTTGTCCACCGCGGCGGCGTGCTGGCTGACTTCCCGGCTGCGCCCGTGCAGCTGGCCCTGGAGTTCCACCAGGTCGCGCGAGGCCCCGACCACCTTCTCCTGATTGTCGACCAACTCGACGCGCACCCGTAGGTGGTCGGGCAGCGGTTTGTCGCCCCAGAGCTTCGGGTCGATGCGCACGCCGAGCCGCGGCGACAGCAATTCCGCCAACGCCTCCGCCAGCGTGGGCTGCTTGGCGCGGGCGCTGAGCAACGCGAGGTCGCGCGTCAGCTTCTGCGCCGTTTCCGTGAGCGGGATCAGGCTGCGGCGCAGTTCCTTGGGCAGCGCCTTCAGCATCAGTTCCACCTTCTCCGGCAAATGCCCTGGCACCGCCCAGTCGAGCGCAGCCGGGGTCAGCGCCTCGGCCTCGGCCGGGGTGACGCGCACCGTCACGCCGTCCGCCTCCTGCCCGGGTTGGTAGGTGTAGGCCAGCGGCAGCACGCGGTTGTCCACCGGCAGCGCCTCGGGAAAATCCGCCGCGTCGTGCTCGACGTCGACCGACGGCCGGAGGTTGTCCTCGGACATGAAGAGAAATTTCGGCTTCGTCGTCTGCTGGTGCCGGACGAAATCGATCAGTTCAGGCACGCTGCTGATGCCTTGGTAGGGGCGGTTGCCCTCAACCGCCTTCGTGGCCGCCGCAGGGCCGTTGAGGGCAACGGCACCTACCCCCGCCTCGGGCAATAAATAATGCGCGTAGAACTGGTAGACCGCCTCGTCGAGGTTCATGTAGCCCGCGCTGCGCGTGCGGGTGAGCAGCGTCTCCGCGCGGTCCCGCACGCGGCGGTTGTGCGCGATGAAATCAAACGGCCAGGTGATCGTGTCGCCCACCAGCCCCTCGCGGATGAAGATCTCCGTGGCGTGCGCGGGACTGATCCTGCCGTAGCCCACGGAGCGCGTCTCGAGCTCGAGGTTGTAGAGCCGGCGGCGCTCCTTCACGAGCACCCGGCCGGCCTCGGCGCTCCAGAAGGGCTCGCTGTGCGCGATGCGCAACAGGTGCGTGCCGAGGTCGAGCACCCACTGCGGATCGATGCGCGCGCAGGTGCGGGCATAGACGCGGGCCGTCTCCATGATCTCCGCCGCCATGAGCCACTTCGCAACCTTGGCCTTGACCGGTGCCTTCGCGGGTGGAACCCGTCCTCCGGACGGGTTCTTCTGGTGCTCCTTCCGCTCAAACAGCGCCGAGCCTGGAAAAACGTTCACCCGTCGGTCGTGCGCCGCGTGATAGTCGCCCTCATCGGTGCGGGTCGCGATATTGCCCAGCAGTCCGGCGAGGATGGACCGGTGGATCGAGCGGAAGGCCGGCGTGCCGAGCGCGAGCTTCACCTCCTGCCATTTCGCCGCCCCGTCGTAGACCGAGGTCCGGGCAAAGCCCTCGCGTCCCTCCAGCGTGTCGACCAGCTGCGCGTGGACGTCGCGCCACTCGCGCATCCGCATGAACGACAGGAAATGCGCCGTGCAGAATTTCCGCAGCTTGCCGAGCGTCATCGCCTCAAATTCGTCGTGGTAGGCCTCCCAGATCGCGAGCAGGGCGAGGAAATCCGAATCAGGATGGTTGAACCGCCGGTGCGCGGCGTCCGCCTTCTCCTGCTGGTCCATCGGCCGCTCGCGCGGGTCTTGGATGCTGAGCGCCGCCGCGATGATGACCACCTCGCGCAACGCCTTCTCGGTGCGCGCCTGCAAAATCATCCGGCCGACCGTCGGGTCCACCGGCAGGTGTGCGAGGTCGCGGCCGATGTCCGTTAGCTCGCCGATCTCGTCGATCGCGCCGAGCTCGTGCAGCAAGGCATAGCCCGAGCGAATGCCTTTCGCCGGCGGGGCGTTGAGGAAGGGAAAGTCCTCGATGTCGCCGAGGCCGAAGGCCTTCATGCGCAAAATGACGTCCGCGAGGTTGCTCCGCTGGATCTCCGGCTGGGTGAAACGAGGGCGGTCGTTGTAGTCCTGCTCGGAATAAAGCCGGATGCACACGCCGTCGCTCACGCGGCCGCAGCGGCCCTTGCGCTGGTCGGCGCTGCTCTGCGAGACCGGCTCGACCGGCAGCCGGCGCGTGCGGCTCGTCGGCACGTAACGGCTGAAGCGGGCCAGTCCCGTGTCGATGACGAAGCGGATGCCGGGGATGGTCAGCGAGGTCTCCGCGATGTTGGTCGCCACGACGATCTTGCGGCTCTGCGACGGGGCGAACACGCGCTGCTGCTCGGCGTTGGTCAGCCGGCCGAACAACGGGACAACCTCGAGGCGCCCGAGCCGGCGGCCTTCCAGCAGGTCGCGCGCCTCGCGGATGTCGCGCTCGGTCGGGAGGAAAACCAGCACGTCGCCCGCGCTGCTCTCGAGCAGCACGCGCTCGACGGCCTCGACCGCGGCGTCGAGGTAGGTGTAGTCGTCGGACCGGCTTTTCTTCTGGTAGGGCGAGTCGTCCCGACGAGCCGGGGCCTTCGGCTCATCCGGAGGATTCGCCCTACCCCCATCCTCCATCTCATCCAGCGGCGCATAGATGACCTCCACCGGGAAGACGCGCCCCGACACCTCGATGATCGGCGCGCCGTCGAAGGCCTTGGAGAACGCCTCGGTGTCGATGGTGGCCGAGGTGATGACAATCTTCAGGTCCGGCCGGCGCAGCCGCAGGCGGCGCAGGTGCCCGAGGATGAAATCGATGTTGAGCGAGCGCTCATGCGCCTCGTCGACGATGATCGTGTCGTAGTCGCGCAGCTCCGGGTCAGCCTGCAGTTCGGCGAGCAGCATGCCGTCGGTCATGAACTTGATCACCGTATCGGACGTGGTCTGGTCGGCGAAACGGATCTTGCAGCCGACTTCGCGGCCGAAATCGACGTTGAGCTCCTCGGCCACGCGCCGGGCGACCGAGGTCGCGGCCACGCGGCGCGGCTGGGTGCAGGCGATGCGACCGTGATCACCGCGCCCGGCCACGAGGCACATCTTCGGAATCTGCGTGCTCTTGCCCGAGCCCGTCTCGCCCGCGAGGATCAGGACCTGGTGGTTCCGGATGGCCGCGATGATCTCGTCCGCCCGGGCGCTGATGGGCAGCTCGGGCGGATACTCGATCCGGAAAGGCCAGGGTTTGTTCGCTCGGGCGGACATGGGTGACGAATTTTTAGATTCCTTGCCCGCGTTCTAATGGCAAAGTCAATCCGCATGCCTGCCCCCCAGCCCCCGCCGGCGCAAAAGGCCCTCCAGCGCGTCATCGGCCTCTCCCGCCTCAACGGCTGGAGCGTCGTGATCGTGTCCGGGCTCGGCACCCTCGTCGCCCTGGCCCTGGGTGACTGGCTCAGCACCGGCCTGGGTCTGCTGGTGGTGGGCTTTGGCGGACTGGAGGTGCATGGGAACCGGCTGCTGAAAAAACGAGATCCGGCGGGCATGCGATGGCTGGTGCGTTCCCAGATGCTCGTGCTGGCCCTGATCCTCGCCTATTGCGCGAGCCGGCTCGGCAGTTTCGATGGCGAATCCGCCCTGGCCAACCTCACCCCGGAGATGGAGGCCGTGCTGCAAGAGTCCGGCCTGAACCGCGCCGACATCCTGCCGCTGGTGCACCAAATGTTCATCGCCCTCTACGTCTCCGTGGCGCTCGCCTCGGTCGTTTACCAGGGCGGACTCGCGCTCTACTACCGGAGCAAAACCCGGCTTGTCACCGAGGCGCTGACCACCCCGCCGGAGCCGGAGAATTTTTCCGTCCTGTAGCCGCCGGTTTTCGTGGCGGCGGCTTCCCGGTTCGACCGGCTCACGGCCCTAAGCTGGTCGATGGGCAGCCGCCGGGCCTCACCGGCTGGAGGCCGGTGCCACCACAAACCATCGCTTGCAAACAAGTTTGGGCAACCCAGGGGAAGCGCGCTGCGCGTGAGTTCTCGCCTTGATTCGTTCTCTTTCTCATAATCTTTCTCGTTCTCTCGGTAACCCTATCGAGTAAGATCACGATCAAGTGATCGAGAACGATTTCATCCCCATGAGCACCCCCACCTTTTTCCCCCAGGACATCATCATTAAAAAACGCGACGGCGGCGTGCTGACCAAGGACGAGATCGAGTTCTTCGCCCGCGGCGTGGCCGACGGCAAGTCCTTCGCCGATTATCAGGCCACCGCCCTGCTCATGGCCATCTTCTGGCGCGGCATGACCCCGCAGGAAACCGCCTGGCTCACCGACGCCATGATGCGCTCGGGCGACGTCATCGACCTGCGCGACATTCCCGGCGCCAAGGTCGACAAGCACTCCACCGGCGGCGTGGGCGACAAGGTCTCGCTCATCCTCGCCCCGCTCGCCGCCGCCTGCGGCGTGAAGGTCCCGATGATGAGCGGCCGCGGCCTCGGCCACACCGGCGGCACCCTCGACAAGCTCGAGGCCATCCCGGGCTTCAAGGTCATGCTCAGCGTGCCCGAGTTTCGCACAATTCTGCAAAAGGTCGGCTGCGCCATGATCGGCCAGACCCCGCAGGTCGTGCCCGCCGACCGCAAGCTCTACGCCCTGCGCGACGTCACCGGCACCGTCGAGTGCATCCCGCTCATTTGCGCCAGCATCATGAGCAAGAAACTCGCCGAGGGCATCGACTCGCTCGTGCTTGATGTGAAGTTTGGCCAGGGCGCGTTCATGAAAAAGAAGGAGGACGCCCTCACCCTCGCCCGCGCCATGGTCGACGTCGGCCGCGCCGCCGGCAAACCCGTGTGGGCCCAGCTCACGGCCATGAACCAGCCGCTCGGCCGCGCCGCCGGCCACACCACCGAGGTCATCGAGTCCATCGAGTGCCTCAAGGGCCACGGCCCCGCCGACCTGATGGAGGTCACCTACGTCCTCACCGGCCACATGCTCGTCCTCGGCGGCGCCGCCCAGGACATGGCCGAGGCGCGCAAGAAAATGGAGGCCGCCATCGCCAACGGCTCGGCCCTCGGGAAATTCCGCGAGATGTGCGTCGCCCAAGGCGGCGACCCGAAGGTCGTCGACGACTACCAGATTCTCCCGACCGCGAAGAAGCTCCTCGCGGTCAAGGCCCCGGCCGACGCCAAGGGTTTTGTCAGCGAAGTCGACGCCCTCAAGTGCGGCCACGCGATCATGGCGCTCGGCGGCGGACGTGCGGCGGTGACCGACCAGGTCGACCATGCCGTCGGCCTCGCCGACCTCATCAAGATCGGCGAACCCGTCGGCCCCGGCACTTTGCTCTGCACCTTGCACATCAATGACGACACCAAGGGCGCCCGCGCCGAGGCCCTTATCCGCGAAGCCGTCAAGTTCACCCCGACGGCCCCGCCGCTGGAGCCGCTGATCCAGGATCTGATCAAATGAAACCGGCACCGGTCACTGCAGGAATACCCGGATGTGGGCTGCTTGTGTTGGTGGCCAGCCTGCTGCTCCCCCTTCCGGCCAGGAGTTCGGTCACCGAACGCCTGCCCGCAGGAAATACCGGCAACGCTGCCACTGTCATGCCGGCCATCCTGGAGAAAACCACCAAGGTGAGAATCGACTATGCGGACAGCAGATCTGTCGTGCTCAACGACGAGGTCTCGATCGCGCGGCTCAAAGCTCTGCTCGGCGGCGCCAGATACCAGCCGACGCCCTATTGCTTTTGCTATACTCCCGGTGGGATCACCCTGCTGGCCGATAATTCCGAACTCGTGAGGTTTACCGTGCCCCATGGCATGAAATTGCGCTTTGCGCACAGTCCCATGCTGAATGGCGACTTCATCGTGGAGCAGGCGACGTGCGAAGCCATCCTCGCGCTGGTCCGTGAAAAGCAATCATTGGCCGTGACCCAGAGCCCTTCCGTCCCGCCCAAGCCCGTCCTGCCGGAGAAGCTCGAGTTCAAGCCCTGAACGGCAGGTTTTCCCGCAGTATTTTGTTCGACCGGGCTCAGCCGCCGAGCCGGCGCCGGGCGAGCGCGGCGTTCTGGCGGGCGGATTCGTTGGCCGGATCGAGGCGGAGTGCTTCCTCGAATTGCTGAAGCGCCTCGCGCAGGCGCCCGGCGCGACCGAGCACGATGCCGAGCTTGTTGTGCAAGTCGGCATTAGCCGGCTGCAGCCGCACCGCCGCCTCTAGCTGCACCAGCGCCTCCGCCTGGCGGCCCTGCGTCTGGAGCAGGGTGGCGTAGCTGACACGGGTTTCGGTGTCCTCCGGCTGCACGGCGAGGACGGCCTCGAAATTGGCGGCGGCTTCCGTCAGGCGGCCACCCTGCGCCTGCAGGCTGGCGAGGTTGAAACGGGTCGCCCAGGCCGCAGGATCGCGCTGCAGCGCGGCCTCCAGCTGCGCAATGGCCTCGGGGGCGCGACCGGCGAGCGTCAAGGCGCCGGCGAGATTGTTCAGGGCCGCGTGGTCATCGGGCCGGAGCACCAGCGCCTGCTGCAGGCAACCGATGGCTTTTTCTGTTTCGCCGAGCTTCAGCCAGACATTGCCGAGATTGCTCAAGACTTCGGGCACATCCGGCTCGACCCCCAGCGAACGCACCAGCTGATCGCGGGCTTTTTCGAGCTGGCCGGCGCGCTGGTAATAGTCGGCCAGCAAAGCCATGGCGCGCGCGTTGCCCGGACGCTTGGCCACGGTGTCCTCGTAGATGCGGATGTTGGTCGCGTAGTCTGTGTTGCGCCGCTCGGTCGCCACGCCCAGCGCCACGGCCGCAACCGCGAGCATCGCCAGCGCCCGGCGGCCCAGCAGTAAATAGAGTCCGGTCGTCACCATCACCATCACCGCGGCAAGCGGCAGATACATCCGATGCTCCGCCAGTGCTTGGTTGATCGGCACCACGCTCGAGCTCGGCGCCAGCACCGCAAAAAAGAAAATCCCGCAGAATCCGGCCGCCCGGCCGCGCCATCCCGCCCACAGGCTGGCCACCCCGAGTGGAATCAGCAGCAGCGCGGACCACACGATGGGGCCCCATTCCTCCACCAGTGCGCTCCCGTAATCCAGAATTAGCGGCGCCGGCCAGAGCGTCAGCCGCAGGTAGTGCACGATGGCATAGATCTGCGTCAGGCCGTAATCGACCGGGCCGATCGGCAGCGCGGCCCCCGCCGAGCCGCCGCGGTCGAGGTTCGGCAGCACCAAACCGGCCAGGACCAACCAGGTTCCCGCCAACGTGAGATGCAGGCCGCGCCGGCGGGTCCAAACCTCGCGCCATGAGCCAGCGATGAACGTGCGGTCATAGAGCGCCACCAGCAACGGTGCCGAGACCATGACCTCCTTGGTGGCCATGCCCAGCAGACAGCAGACAAACGCCCCGCGCGCCCACGCCGCCCCGGCGCCGGGCTCGGTCGAGCGAGCGAAACACCACAGGGTGAGCAGATAAAAAAGGCCCACGAGGGATTCCGCGCGCTGGATGACATAGGTGACCGACTCGGTCTGCAGCGGATGCAGCAGCCAGAGCAGCGCGATCACCAGCGCGATGAGCGACGCGTCCGCTTTGTAGGGCGGGATCGCCCCTCGACAGGCTCGGGGCCTTGAGCTTGTCGAAACGGCTGATCCCGCCTCAAACATGATGTCCCGACCGCGTGAAGGCGGGATCAGGCGATCCCGCCCTACAAGCAGCAACGTCCGGCGCACGAGGTCGAACAACACCAAGGCGGCCGCAACGTGGATCAGCAGGTTGAGCGCGTGATAACTCCAGACGTCGAACCCGCTGACCGCGTAATTCAAGCCGAACGAAAAATTCAGCACCGGCCGGCCGGCGACGGTGAGACCGCCGGCATCGGCCGGCGGCCACCAAGCGGTGGCCAGGCGGCGGATCGTGGGGTTCGAGAGGATGGAGGGTTCATCGTCGAAGACAAACGGGACGGAAAAGCTGTTGTGATAGGCGAGCAGCGCGCCGCCCACGAGCAGGAGCACCGCGAAAAGCGGCGAGCGCCAGAAGGAGGGTGATGCGACGGGCGCGGGACGCGCAGAGGCCATGCCGCATGGCAGCAAGCCCCCCCGGCCTTGTCCAGACCGCAGGACGTGGTCGCGTTTCAACCGTAGGGGCGCCGCTTGGGCAACGCCCGGAAAATACTTGCGACGTGCGGGCGTCCTTCAGCGACGTCCCAACCATCCGTTCACCGGTTGCCCAAGGTGCGCGCCGCCCGCTCGGCATTCTGCTGCGCCTCCTGAAATCCGGGCGCCAGGCGCACGGCCTCCTGAAATTCCCTAAGCGCGTCGGCCGGCCGGCCGGCTTGCGCGAGCGCCACGCCGAGATTGTTGCGCAGCGGCGCATTGCCGGGTTGCAGCCGCACGGCCGCCTCAAGCTGGGCGATGGCTTCCGGTCCCCGGCCGAGAAGCTGCAACACCTGGCCGTAGTTGGAACGCGCCTCGGCATCGTCCGGACGCAGGCGCAACAACGCCGCGTAGTGTTCCGCGGCCTCGGGCAGGCGGCCGCTTAGCGCGAAGGTGTTGGCCAGATTGTAGCGCGGCTCGGCGAACTCCGGCTTGGCCCGGAGCGCAGCCTCGAACCGGCCGATCGCCTCCGGCCCGCGCCCGAGCTGCAGCAGGGCATTGCCGAGATTGTTCAACGCGAACGGTTCGTCCGGCTTGAGCACCAGCGCCTGCTGGAAGCACTGGCGCGCATTCTCCCACTGCCCGAGTTTCATCCAAACATTGCCGAGGTTGTTGTGCGCCTCGGCCGAGCGCGGGGCGACGCGCACCGCTTCCTGCAGGACCGCGAGCGCCTGGTCGAGGCGGCCGGCGGCTTGGTGGATGGCGCCCAACGAGGCCAGGGCCCGGGCGTTGCCGGGACGCTTGAGCACCGTGTCCTCCCACAAGGCGAGCTCGGTGCGGTAGTCGTGATTGCGGCGGATCGTCGTCCCCGTGAGGGCGACGGCGAGCACGGCAAACCCGAGAAAGCTTTTCCGGCCCCACCAAGCGTAGAGACCGGTGACGGCCAGGACCACAATACCCGCCAACGCGAGGTAGACGCGGTGCTCGTTCATGGTCTGCGTGACGACCGGCACGAAGCTCGAGCTCGGGGCCAGCACCGCGAAGAAGAAGAGCCCGCAGAAACCGGCCGGCCGGCCGCGCCACGCCGCCCACAGGCTGGCGGCAACGAGGGGAAACAGCACCAGCGCCTGCCACCAGACATCGCCCCACCCGCCCGCGAGGGCCGTGCCGTAGTCGAAGACCAGCGGACGCGGCCAGATCGCCAGCCGGAGGTAATGCACCACCGCGCCGATTTGTGTCAGCGCATAATCCCACAAGGACACTTCACCCCCCAGCCCCGCGGTGCCGCCGCGATTACCCGTGCCGAGCACGAGCCACGCGAGCAACAGCCAGGTCGCGGCCAGGGCAAAATGCCGGCGGCCGCGTTTCGTAAAAACCTCGCGCCAGGAGGCGGACAGGAAAACCCGGTCGTAGAGCGCGATCATGACCGGTGCCGTAACCATGACTTCCTTGGAGGCCATGCCGAGCAGGCAGGCGGCGACCGCAAGCGGCGCCCAGACCTTCGCGGCACCCGGTTCGGTCGCGCGGATAAAGCACCAGAACGTCAGCAGATACATCAGCCCGACGAGCGACTCGGCACGCTGGACGATATAGGTCACCGACTCGGTCTGCAGCGGATGCACGGTCCAGAGCACGGCGACCGCGAGCGCGAGCCAGTATGAGTCTTTATGTAGGAGCGTCCCTTCAGCCGTCGCCGGGCCTATGGCTGACAGGTGTGGATGCCCGCGGGCGCCGTCAAGCGGCGCCCCTACACCCGGCAATCGCGCCAAGGTCCGCCGCACGACGCCAAACAAGGCGCAGCCCGCCGCCGCGTGGATCATCAGATTCAGCAGATGATAGCTCCAGACCGCAGTGCCGCTGACGGCGTGGTTGAGCGCGAGCGTGAAGTTCAGGAACGGCCGGCCGCTGACGGTCAGGCCGCCGGACGCGGGCGGCGACCACGCGGTGGCCAGGCTGCGAATGGTCGGGTTGTCCCGGATCGAGGAGTTGTCATCGAACAGGAACGGGACGCCGAACGAGTTGTGATACGCCAGAGCGGCGGTGCCCAAAATGACCAGCACCGCGATGAGGGTTGGGCGGGGGCTTGGGGTCGGTGGAGCCGGCGGGATGGTCACGGGAATGCCGCCAAAGTAAAAAGTCCGCCGGCGGGAAGCCAGCGGACTTTTCAAATGGTGCCCGAGGCGAGACTCGAACTCGCATGCGGTTAGGCACAGGCTTCTGAGACCTGCGTGTCTACCAATTCCACCACCCGGGCAAAAAACTAACCCCCAATGACTTGGCTACTGTTATCATTTTTGTGACTTGCGATTTTCTCACCCCTGTTTCTATACTCGGATTATGTCCGAGAAGGTAAAAAAAGTGCTGTGGGAAAGAACGCGAGTCACAAACCTGGTTCGCAATAGCGCGAGTGGTAATTACTACGCGCGAGTCAAAGTGAACGGCAAGCTGAAATGGAGGACGCTCAAAACCAAGGTGTTTACGACGGCCGAACTGAGGGTGGTCGACACGCAGAAGGTGCTGCGCACCCAAGGCAGATTGCTGAGAGGAAAAGGGGGCGAGGGCACGGAAGATGAGACGAAGGTAGCGCACTATATCGCCTGCTATGAGGCGCAATTGGAGAGCAATTCGCGGCTGGCCAAATCGTCGCTCAATCGGGCCAAGGACACGGTGAAAACCCTGGTCAAGACCTGGCCGGAATTGCCCGGCAAGGATGTGCGAAAGCTGACGGCGGCCGAATGTGTGGCGCAGTCGCGCCGGGTCTTGAAGGATGGCACCGGGTTCATCGCACCCAACGTGAAAACGGTTCGCGTGGGCATGTCCGTTTCAAATTTCAACAAGTGGGTGGATGCATTGCGGGGCATCTTGAAAATCGCCGTTGAAACTGGCATGGCCGAGGAGAATTGTGCCCTCGCGATCAGCCGGATGAGCCCACCACAGAAGGTGTTGAATTTGCCGAGCGTCGCTGAGTTTGATGTGATCGTGCAGAAGATGGCCACGTCGGGCAGCAAATGGTCGGTGGATGCGGGTGATCTGGCCCGACTGCTGGCCTACACCGGCGCGCGACTGCGGGAGGCAACGAAGTTGCGCTGGTCGCACTTGGACCAGAAGGAGACTATACTCACCTTGCCGGGAACCAAGACCGTGAAGAGTGTGAATCGCCCACTGCCGTTGTCGCCGAAGCTCAGTGAATTCCTGAATGAACTCCGGGAGCGGAGGGGCAAAGAGTCCGCTAGCGCGCCGATCGCCCGGGTAGGGAGCTGCCTGGAAACGCTCAAGCGCGCGTGCCACAAGGTGCGCGGGAAAGATTGGTCGATGACGCACCATGACCTCAGGCATTTTTTCGCGACCCGATGCATCGAGTCGGGAGTGGATATCATGACACTGTCGAACTGGCTCGGCCATGCCGACGGCGGCAAGCTCGCCATGCAGACCTATGGTCACCTGCGCCAGGAGCACAGTCTGGCGCAGGCAGCCAAGGTGGTCTTCTAGTGGTCCGCCGGAGCGTCTCCGGCGGACTCCGCGTTTTCAGCCGATGGTCAGGCGGCTTTTGGGGCGATCGAATGGTAGAGAGAGCTGGGCGCCAGGCCGTCGCTTTCATACAGGTGCCTGAGCAACGGGACGCGAATGAGTTCACGGGTGAGCGCGATTGCTTCCGCGGTAGTCACAAGTCGACCCTGCCTGACGGCCCCACAAATACGGATCATGTGATTCCCGTCCGCCGTCCGGAAGGCGGTATAGATGACAGAGTCCAGACCCGCGGCGACCGCGGCGCCGAAGGCGGGGCTATGTTTGATGTAGGCATCAAGCAGGAGAATCATCCGGGCTTGGATCATTTCAGAGGGATGGGTGGCGAAGAGTTTTCCCAGGCAGTCGTTGTCCAGCAGGTTGGCCAGCGGGACCCCAAGTTCCTCGCGGGAGAGGGTCGAGTATTTTTGCGCCATTTTGGGCCGGAGGCTGGTGGCGGCTGCGACCGTCTGTGCGGTCTTCGCATAACAGAAGGTGTCGGTTTCGCCCACGAAGTAAACGTAGGTTGGGGAGACGGCGGCAGAGCCGGCGGAGGGGGGCTGGTTGTTTTTCATAAAAGGGTGATCGGGGGTATCACGAAAGCTACGTTAGCGGTGTATTCTTGGGCCGGGGTTCACGGTCCGGTGATATAAGTGCGCTGCGGGAGCACCGGCAGCGCACGATGGGATGGGCCAACTGACGGGTTGGCGGCCGTTACGCCGCGCGGGCGAGGTAGCGCTCAATAGAGCGCCGCGTGATGAGGATCTTTCGAGTATCGGGCAGACGGCTAAGTTTCCCGCGCCTGACGAGACGATCTAGGCTGCTGCGGGAAATACCCAGCTTGTGGCACGTCTGACGCACGTCGAACGCGTCGGGCCGCTCAAACGGCACTACGTTCGACTGTCCGGTGACGAGTGGTGCCTCGCCCATCAACCCGCAGCCCAGCTTGGCCACAAATTGCTGTGCATCGGGTAGATCGACGGCCTGGAACGTGAGCTGGCGGACCTTGCCATCGGCGATGTGGATGGCTTGGTAGGTTTTGGTGCCGGCGGAGCTGCCGGGAAGGTTTTCGTCGGAGGGGGCGTTCTGCATGATGGATTTCATGCGAGAAAGCTACCGGGCTAGGAAATAGTGTTGGCTTTGGTTATATTGCATTTCTAATTGTTCATTAGGTAATTATCTATTGCTAAATACTAATTCTTAGCTTGGGTTATTTTTGGCGCTAAAAGATTTTTGTGAAATTTATGCTATCCCGATGACCCCCGAGAAATCAACGAACCCGGCATTTCGTGAGTTTGCCGCTTCTCTCCGGGAAGCGGCGCAAAAGCTAAAACGCGCCGCCGAGACGGCGGCCAACAGTCTTCATCACCCCCAGATGGATTTCGGTCGGGTTAGGAGGCATCTGGAGTCGATGGCTGCCTGCGCGGAGGCCGAAAAAATCAGGCTGGCCTACGTGAAGCACAATACGCTGACCGATGCGCGGCCCCACCGGCGTAGTCTGGGGCACGTCCGGGCTGGCTTGTCCAGCGCCAACTAGTAATCGCCCTGGCGCCAACTAGAAATCGCCACGTC
>JAQSDJ010000132.1 GCA_029945855.1 Lacunisphaera sp. | reverse complement strand
GCTTCCCCTCCTTGCGATCCTTGGGCTTTGCGTCGTGCTTCCGCTCTTCCTCTTCTTCGCGAAGCAGGCGGGCGTCGGGGCCCATGAACTCGACCTCGCGGCCGAGCGTGTAGCTGCGGCCGGCGTCCTGCACCTGCACGGTGAACTTGAACGGGCCGGTGTAATGCTCGCGCTCGATGAGCAGCACCAGCGGGCTGATCGACTCGCCCAGCGGCTCGATCGTTACCGGGACCTCGAAACCGGTCTGCCGGACCTTGCCTGGCAGGCCCGCGACGGCGAGGGTGAAGGTCGCGGGCACCGCGCGCTTGTTGACGAGGCGGACCATGAACTGGTTCCGCACCTCGTCGTGGCCGACGAAATAGGCGGCGCCGCTCATGCGGTAGACCAGGAAGTTCATCGGCCGGACCGTGGAAAACGCGTAGGTCGCGACCGCGGCGCCGACGAACATGAGCACGGCGTAGATGATGGTGCGGGGCCGGAGCCAGCGCGTGAGCCCGCCGCCGAAGCCGGCGAAGGAATCGTAGCGGATGAGGCCGGTCGGGCGCTTCACCTTCGTCATGACCTCGTCGCAGGCGTCGATGCAGGCGGCGCAGCCGATGCACTCGAGCTGCAGGCCGTGGCGGATGTCGATGCCCGTCGGGCAGACCTGCACGCAGCGGTTGCAATCGATGCAGGCGCCCGCGTCGGGCGTGCCGAGCCGGGCGCGCGGCTCGCCGCGCTTCGTGTCGTAGCCGATGACGAGGGTGTGGTCGTCGGTGAGCGCCGACTGGAGCCGGCCGTAGGGGCAGATGACGATGCAAAGCTGCTCCCGGAACCAGGCGAAGTTGAAATAGAGGGCGCCGGCCGCGATGAAGACAAAAAGGAACTGGCCCCAGTGTTCGCCCGGGGCGGATTGCATGAAGTGCCAGAGCTCGGGGATGCTGACAAAATAGGCGAGAAACAGGTGGGTGATGGCCAGCGAGACCAGGATGTAGAGCGCATGCTTGACGATGAGCCGGAAAAACCGGCCCGCCGACATCGGCGCGGCCGCGAGAGCGCGGCGTGCTGGGGCGTCGCCCTCGAGCCAGCGCTCGATCCGGCGGTAGACATAGTCGAGGAAGACGGTCTGCGGGCAGGCCCAGCCGCACCAGAGGCGCCCGAACAGCGCGGTGAGAAAGAACAACGCAAAGCCCATCCCCGAGACCGCGAAGAACAGCAGCCACGCGTCCTGCGCGGAGAGCGTGAGTCCGAAAAAATGGAACCGGCGGGCAGCGACATCGAGGAAAAGCGCCGGGTAGCCGTTGACCGGGATCCACGGCAGGAGCAGGTAGATCGCGATGAGCCCGTAGGCCGCCAGCCGGCGGGCGGTCATGAACCGGCCGCGCGCATCCGCCGGATAAAGGAAGGGCCGCGACCCGTCGGCGCTGATGGTCGTGACGGAGTCCCGGACCGGCGCGTGCCGACCGGGCGTGACCTTGGGTCTGGGGTCGGGGCTCATGATGATGAGCGGGGTGAGCTGAGGTGGGACCGGCCCGGGTGGGCGGGTGCCGAGCGCGTCCGGAGGCCGCGCTCCACCTGGTTCACTTCGCGACTTCGACCGTGATCGGTTCTCCCGGTTGGTGATGGCTGAGGACGTAGGCCACGACCTCGGCGGTTTTCTTCTGACCCAGCACAGGTTCCCAAGCGGGCATGCCCTTCGTCAGGACACCGTTCTTCAGGGTCACGTAGATTTCCTTTGGCGTGCCGCCATGGATCCAGGCGGTGTCGGTGAGGTCGGGTCCGACCGCAGACGGATTCTCGGACTTGCCGCGCAAGCTGGGCAGGTGACAGGGCATGCAAAGCGATTGGTAGGACTTATTGCCGGCCTCGACAAAAACCGGGTTGCGGCTCATGTCCCAGAAGAGCTGGTCGTTGGTCACGTCGATGGAACCGGCCATTTTGACGGCCGCGATCTTGGCCATCTCCGCGTCGACCTGCTCGCCATCCGACGGCACTAGGCCGGCGATCATGTAGACGAACCAGTAGACGACC
Organism: Lacunisphaera sp.; assembly: GCA_029945855.1. Classification (GTDB taxonomy): domain Bacteria; phylum Verrucomicrobiota; class Verrucomicrobiia; order Opitutales; family Opitutaceae; genus Lacunisphaera. The sequence goes on along the minus strand of JAQSDJ010000132.1, from coordinate 25,546 downwards.
CAGAAGACGATGGCGCCGTAAAGGGTGTAGAGCCACCAGTTCGGCAGGCGCTGGTCGTATTCCTGGATGCCGTCGTAGGTGTGGTTCCGCAGCGGGATGCCGGTCTCGTCGGGCTGTTGGGGAGAGGAGGGATTCATGGCGGGAATGGAGGTCAGGCTTCACGCCTGACATGTCGGGGGTAAACCCCGACCCACAAGGGCATGTTGGTTTATTCCTGGTCGAAGGGCAGGCGGGCGAGTTGCTCGGCCTGGTCGGGTTTCATGTGCGAGGCGCGCCAGGCGGCGGCGAGGAAGATGAGCGACGCCACCGCGAGGGCGACGATCGGAAAAATCAGCTGCCAGTCTTCGTAAACGATGCGTTGGAACATGGGAGGGCGTGGTTGGGGGTTAGTTGGCGGAAACGGCAGCCGGCGCCTCGGCGGTCTTGCCGAGGGCCTGGAGGTAGGCGATGAGGGCGACGATCTCGCGGTCGGGGTCGACGTAGCGGCCCTGCGCGCGGAGTTCCTTGGCGATGTCCTTGGCCTGTTCCTTCGCGAGGGTGTCGATCATCGCGGGCGACCAGTTGGGGAACGGCACCCCGAGCATTTTCTGGACGCGGATCTTGGTGGAGAGCGAGGCGTAGTCGGTGGGGTTGTCCTTGAGCCAGGAATAGGACGGCATGTTGGAACCGGTGGAGATGTTGCGCGGGTTCTCCATGTGATCGTAGTGCCAGGCGTGGTTGTATTTGCCGCCGACGCGCGCGATATCCGGGCCGGTGCGCTTGGAACCCCACTGGTAGGGATGGTCCCAGATGGACTCGCCGAGGCGGGAGTATTCACCGTAGCGCATGACGTCCGGCACGAGCGTGCGGATCATCTGCGAATGACAGTTGTAGCAGCCCTCGTGGACGTAGAGGTCGCGGCCGGCGAGCTCGAGCGGCGTGTAGGTGCGGGCGACGCGGTCCTCGGTCTGGAGCCGGCGGTCGATGGTGAGCATCGGGATGATCTGGATCATGCCGCCGATGGCCACGGCGAGAAAGGTGAGGACGGTGAACGGCAGCGCGTTGACGAGGAGGCGGTCATACCACGCGCCCCACTGCGTGCCGCGGATCTGGAAATGGCCGATGGCGAACAGCACGCAGATCATCGTGAGCACGAGCCCGATGATGTTCAGCCAGCCGCTGGTGAACATCCACACGAACGAGCCGAGCAGCGCGAGCCCGGTGTAGGCGACCGGGGCGTTGAGGAAGGTGCCGGTGACGCCCATGCGCTCACCCGCGACCGGGGCCTCGACATAGACCTCCATCGTGCCGTTGACCGCCGCCGCGCCGCGGATGCTGCGCCAGATGTTGTAGCCCATGATCACGAAGCCCGCGAGGTAGAGCGTGCCGCCGACCACGCGCAGCAGCATGAGGGGCCGGATGGCGTTGAGCGTCTCGAGGAAGTTCGGATACTTGAGGATCGTGCCGCCCTCGGCGGTGGCGTTGAGCATCAGGCCCTGCGTGATGCCCGAGGCCCACATGGCGGAGATGTAGAGCAACATGCCGGTCAGCCCGACCCAGAAGTGGACGTTGGCCAGCGACTGCGAGTGGAGGGGCTTGTTCCAGAGGCGCGGCACCAGCCAGTAGAACATGCCGGCCGCCATGAAGCCGTTCCAGCCGAGCGCGCCGGCGTGGACGTGGGCGATGATCCAGTCGGTGTAGTGCGCGAGGGCGTTGACGGACTTGATGGAAAGCAGCGGCCCCTCGAAGGTGGACATGCCGTAGAAGGTGACGCCGGCGGCGAAGAACTTGATGACGGGGTCGGTGCGGAGCTTGTCCCAGGCGCCGCGCAGCGTGAGCAGGCCGTTGAGCATGCCGCCCCAGGAGGGGGCCCAGAGCATGAGCGAGAACGTCATGCCGAGAAGCTGGAGCCAGTTGGGCAGCGCGGTGTTGAGCAGGTGATGCGGGCCGGCCCAGATGTAGAGGAACACGAGCGACCAGAAATGAATCACCGACAGCCGGTAGGAATACACCGGGCGCCCCGCCGCCTTCGGCAGGTAGTAATACATGATGCCCAAAATCGGCGTGGTGAGGAAGAACGCCACGGCGTTGTGCCCATACCACCACTGGACCAGGCCGTCCTGCACGCCGGCGAAGATCGGATAGCTGTGCGTGAGCGAGGTCGGGATCGACAGGTGGTTGACGATGTAGAGCATCGCCACCGTGATGATCGTCGCGATGTAGAACCAGACGGCGACGTAGAGGGATTTCTCGTGCCGCTTCGCCAGCGTCCAGAAGAAGTTCGCCCCGAAGACGACCCAGATGACGGCGACGGCGATGTTGATGGGCCAGATGAGCTCGGCGTATTCCTTGCCGCGGGTCAGACCGAGCGGGAGCGTGATGGCCGCCGCGACGATGATGAGCTGCCAGCCCCAGAAGTGGAGGTTGGAGAGGAAATCACTCGCGAGCCGCGCCTTCACCAGGCGCTGTGTGGAGTAGTAGATGCCGGCGAACATCATGTTGCCGACGAAGGCGAAGATGACGGCGTTGGTGTGCAGCGGCCGGAGCCGGCCGAAGGTCAGCCAGGCCTGGCCGAAGTTGGCCTGCCAGAAGTTGAGCTGCGTCGCGATGAGGACGCCGACGAGCATGCCCACAATGCCCCAGATGAGGGAGGCGAGCATGAACATGCGGACAATCCTGTCGTTGAACTCGATGGTTACTTTTTGACCTGTCGTCATGGGTGGGCGTGGCTGGGCGGTGGGGTTCAGAAGTAAAGGTCGTCGGCCGGGCCGGGCTGGCCGCCGGTCTGTTGGACGGGGAGCCCCGGCGGGATTTTTTCTGCGTGCGCCGCCTTGCCGGCCAGGCGCGGGCGCTCGTCGGCGAGGGGCAGCAGCGAATCGCGCTCCGGACTGGCGAAGCGACGGCGGCGCTGCTCATGCGCAAACAAGACCATGAACAGGCCGGCCAGAAGCAGGCTGAAAAAAACGGTGAGCGGGATGACGGACATGGCGTGGATTGTTCCGCGGCTTCAGCGCAGAGGCCGCCCGTGTGGTCCGGCGGGCACGGGCCGGCGCTGGGCCAGCTCCGGACGATGCGAGGCCGCCCGATGCCGGAGCAGTTCCTTGGCCGTCAACCAGATGTCCAAGTCCTGACCCTCCGGACGACCCTCCTCCAGCCAGAGAAAATAGGCACACTGCTGGATATCGGCCTCAGCCGGTTCGCGAGTGGTGGAGTGGTGTGGTTTCCGGTTCATGCGTGGTGAACAGGCCCCATAATATCGGGACACCGCCCCACCCGCTCTGCACCAATTGGCTGTTTCACCGCATATTTTGCGACACCGGACAGGGGTTGCTCAAATCTCGCGGGCGAGGTCGCCCGCGCTCCAGCCACCTTAGGCCTGGCGAAGGCTGGAGCCACGGTGACCTCACCGTGGGATTGCGCCTGACGACCGCTGCTACAGCCGACTCCCGGCAACCACCGCCCTCACTCCGTCCGCGGCAGCTTCGACCGCCACACGGTCGGCGACTGGCCGGTCACCCGGCGGAAAACCCGGTTGAACTGCGAGAGCGACTGGAAGCCGGTCTCGTAGGCCACCTCGCTGATGCGCTTGTGGGGGTTCAGGAGCAGGTTCTTCACCTTCTCGATGCGGGTGCGGGCGAGGTAGTCGGTGAACGTCAGGCCGGTCGCCTGCTTGAACATCTTGCAGAAGTAGAATGCGCTCGAGTTGACCGCCGCCGCCACCTGCCGCAGCGACACTTCCTCGTCCTGGTGCTCCGAGATGTAGTTCTTGGCGCGCGTGACCAACGGCGACTCCACCTGCTCGGCGGAGACCATCAGCTGGTTGCTGAGCGAGGCCAGATGCTGGGCGAAGATCGCGAGCAGCCGGACGACGGCCTCGTATTGTTTCTTCTCGAGGACGCGCGTCTGGAAATAGGCCTCCTCCAGTTTCTTCAGGTCGGTGTCCACGCCGAACTTGAGCAGTTCGCGGGTGACCTTGGTGAACTCCCGCTTGCTCGGCTGGTGCAGGAGGATCTGGCCGGTCTGGAGAAAGGCCACGAGGTTGTCGCCCACGCGCACCGGCACGGCGGAGTCGCACAGGCCGGCGAAACACTTGAGGGTTTTGGGCTCCATCTGCGCCTGTTCCTCGACCTTCTTCTGCAGTTGGAGGCAGGCGGCGCAACTGTGGTTGCTGCGCGCCAGCAGGGCGCAGAACGGGTTTTCCTTCGGGTCGCCGTGGTGCGGCAGGTCGAAGGCCTCGAGCGCCCGCAGGTTGAACGGCAGGCCGGTCGTGTCGCGGAACGCCTTCTCGTAATCCCGGTAAATGTCGGAGCGTTTCAGCTGCTCAACCAAGGCATGGCTGCGTTTGGCATTTTCTTCGGGCGTGGACACGATGCCAGAAGCAAAGCCGGCAACCCGGCCCGCGCAACTTGCAAATGTAAAGACTCCGCCGGGCCGACATTAAGCAGCCGGCTTCAATGGGGACCTCAGATGGACTAATGACTGTTATTACCCGGGGCGGGCCTCCATTTTGACGTCGACACGGGCTCAACGCCGGCCCCGCGCGCTGGGGGCCATGGGGACGACCAGGACGGGACAAGGCGCCTTGCGCAGGACCCCCTGCGTGGTGCTGCCGACGAGCAGATCAAAGACCGCGCCGTGCCCGTGCGAGCCCAGGACGATGTAATCGGCCTTGAGGGTGGCGGCCCGGGCGAGGATGACCGCCACCGCCTGGCCGGTGACCTGCTGGCACTCGACCTCCAGTTGCAACCGGGAAACGAGCCGGGCGAGCGCCTTCAGCCGGTGCTCGGCAAACTTTTCCCCGGCGGTGACCGCCTCCGCCATCACCCCGGAATCAAACGCATAGTAGTCGGCCAGCATGACGGGCGGGGGCAGCTCGACATGCAGGAGCACCAGCCGGGCGTCCAGATGACTGGCCAGCTCACAGGCCGCATCACACACCTTCGTGGTCGCGGCCGAAAGATCCACCGGCACTAGGATGGTTTTCATGAGGAGACCACTGTAGTCCGCCGACCGGAGGGGGGCTCCGCACCGTTTGGCGACTGCTGGGCAAATCTTGCGCGCAGACCCCGCGCCGGACCCCGCGCCACCGACCGGTTTTGCGTAGAATTGCGTGGCGCCGCAGCTTTGCGCCGACTATCCTCCCTCGGAAGCAGGACGATACGCTGCCTGCCCCGGTCATGAACTTTGCTCCGCGCCTCCGCCCGCTGGCCCTGCTCGCGGCCCTCACCGCCGCCATTGCGGGGCTTTGGGCGATGACGGTATGGGGCTTGGGCGAGTGGCAACTGCTGAGCCTCGGGGCGGACTACATCCCGATGGCGCTACCCACGGCGATCCTGTTCGCCGTGTTGGGGCTGGCGCTGGCCGCCCAGCTGCAGTGGCCGGTTTCCCGGGCGCCGCAACGGGCCGGCACGGCCGGCGCGTTGCTGACGCTGGGCGTGGCCGGCCTCGCGGGCCTGCAAGCGTCCTTTGATCTCGCACTGCCGTGGGACCACTGGCTCCTGCTCCAACCGACGACGGTCGGGGAGATTCCGGTCGGCCGGATGGCACCCCTGACCGCCCTGGCCTTTGGATTTACGGCCTATGCCCTGCTCGTGCGGAGCCACCGATTCACCGGAGGTGCGTCGCTCCGCCGCAGCGCCTCGGTGGCGGCCATCGCCGGCGGTGCCATCGGCACCGTGGTGGCCATCGGCTACGCCGCGGGCACGCCGCTGCTTTACGGCGGGCAGACCGTGCCGATGGCCCTGCTGACCGCCCTGGCCTTCATGGCCGTGAACGGCGCGCAACTGCTCGCCGGCCCGGTGGAGCAGTTTCTGCTCGCCTGGCGCGCCCATGATTCCGCCCCGCACGTGCCGGTGGAGCACCGGGACTTCTCCCGGCGTCTCTCCTTCACCATGGCGGGTCTCGGGCTCCTCATCGCGCTCGGCGGTTTTTTCTACCTGCGCAACGAGCACGCTTCCGCGCGCCAGGTCGTGCACGCGCAACTCGAGGCCATCGTCAATCTCAAGGCGGAGCAGATCACCGACTGGCGGACCGAGCGGATGAACGAGGCCCGCTTCCTCCAGCGCACGACGGCGGTTGTCCGCGATGTGGCGGCCCTGCTTGCCGCCCCGGATGATCCGGCAGCCCGCACCCACGTGCGCGACTGGCTCGAACCCATCAAGGGCGGCGACCGCTACCAGGCCCTCTACGTCTTTGATCCACAGGCCCGGCTGGTGCTGGCGATCCCCGATGCCGCCGCGCCCGCCGCGCATGTGCACGCCGAGTTGCTGGCCGCGGTGCTGGCGGGCCCGGAACCGGTGTTTGCGGATTTGCAACGCCACTCCGGCAGTCCGACCGCGCACCTCGACCTGTTGGTGGCCATCCGGACCGCGCCAACGCTGCCCCCCATCGCCATCATCATGCTGCAGCTGGATCCGCAGCATTTCCTCCAACCCCTGATCCAGACCTGGCCGGTGCCCAGCGCCACCGCGGAGTCGCTGCTCGTGCGGCGGGAGGGCGACGCAGTCGTCTTCCTCAGTGAACTCCGGCACCAATCCGGTGAGGCCCTGACCCACCGTCGTTCCGTGCACGAACCAAAGCTGGTGACCGCGATGGCCCTGCGCGGCAAAGCCGGCGTGCACGCGGGCGTCGATTACCGGGGGGTCCCGGTCCTGGCGGTCAGCCGCCCGATTCCAGGGTCACCCTGGTTCCTGATCGCCAAGATCGACCTGGCCGAAGTCTACACCCCCATCCGCAGGGAAGCCCTGCAGATCGCCATCATGGTCGGTTTGCTGCTGCTCGCCGTGGTCCTGACCGGCTTGTCGCTCTGGCGGCAGCGCTATGCGGACACCCTGCATCGCGCGCTCGCCGCCGAGCAGGAACACCAGGCCACGACCGAGCGCCTCGGCCTGGTCATGCGGCACGCCAACGACAGCATTCTGCTGATGGACATCGAGGGCCGGATCCTCGAGGCCAGCGAATGCGCCCTGGCCACCTACGGCTACACGCTGGCCGAATTCCGGGCGTTGCCGCCCGGCGGCCTGCGCCCTCCCGCCACCGCCGACAATCTGCCCGCCCAGATCGATGCCCTCGCCTCCGATGCCGGCACGGTGTTCGAGACCAGGCATCGGCGCAAGGACGGCTCGGTCTTCCCGGTGGAGGTCAGCGGGCGCCGGGTCATGATCGGCGGCCGGCCACACCTGCTGGGCATCTACCGCGACATCACGGAGCGCTCGCGCCTCGCGGAGGAACTGGTCTGGCAGGAAGCGCAGTTCCGCGCCGTGTTCAATCATGCCCCGGTAGGGATGTCGCTCACCTCGGGGGGCAAGCTCCGGCTGGTCAACGCCGAGCACGCGCGCATCACGGGGGTCCCGGTGGAGCAATCCGCCGAACCGGGAATTTTCGGCCGGGTCTCCCACCCGGAGGACTATGCCCGCCAGTCGAAGCTGGCGGAGAAATTCATCAACGGCGAAATCGACCACTACACCGTGGAGAAACGCTACCTCCACCCCGGCGGCCGCGTGCAGTGGGCGGAGCTGACCAGCCGGTTTTTTCCGGGGCCGATCACGGGGGACAAATGGATCGTCACCACCGTCACCGACATCGCCGAGCGCAAGGCCCACGAACAGGAGATCGACCGGCTCAACCGGATTTATTTCGTGATCAGCCAGGTCAACCAGACCATTGTCCGCATGACGTCGCAGGCCGGTCTGTTCGCCGACATCTGCCGCGTGCTGGTGGAGTTCGGCGGGTTCAAGATCGCCTGGATCGGCTGGCTGGACGAGGCGGCGCAGCTGATCACACCCGTCGCCATCGCCGGGGATGAACACGGCTATGTCCCCGGCATCAAAATCAGCGTCGATCCCGCCGCGCCGGAAAGCCACGGCCCCAGCGGCACGGCCTTCCGGGAAGGCCGGAACTGCGTCTGCAACGACTTCTTCGGCGATCCGGCGCTGCGCCCGTGGCACGACCGCGCCCGCCCCTGCGGATTCCACTCCTCCATTGCCCTTCCCCTGCGGCTGGCCGGCCAGGTCCGGGGCCTGCTCACGGTCTACGCCGCCGAGCAGGACTTCTTCGGCCCGCAGGAAATCACGCTGCTGGAGGAGGCGGCCGGCGACCTGTCCTTCGCGCTCGACGTGCTCGCGGGTCACGACCGGAGCCAGGCGGCGGAGACGGCGCTGCAACGGTCGAGGCAGGATTTCAGCCGGGCCTTCCTGTCCAGCCCGACGGCGGTTTGCATCAACACGCTCGCCGACGCCCGTTTTCTCGACGTCAACGACGCCTGGATCCGGCTCGCCGGTTACCGGCGCGAGGAAGTGATCGGCCGCACCACGCTTGAACTGCCGGTCTGGGCCGAGGAACAGGAACGGGCGGAGGTCCGCCGGCTGGTCACGGCCGGGATCCCGGTCTCCGGCCGGGAGGCGCGCTTCCGGCGGAAGGATGGCGTCCTGTTCGACACCCTGTTTTCGGTCGAGCCCATCGGCTTCGGCGGCGAGCCCTGCCTGATCTCGACCATCATCGACATCACCGGGCAGAAGCAGGCGCAACAGAAGCTTACCGAGCAGATCACGGAACTGCGCCGCTGGCACGAGGCCACGCTCGGTCGCGAGGAACGGATCTTGGATCTCAAGCGGGAGGTGAACGAGCTGCTGGCCCGCGCCGGCGCGCCGGCGCGCTATCCGAGCGCCCAACCCGGGCAGGAGGCCGGCGATGCCTGATTCCCCCTTCGTCGCCCTCGTGCACAACGCCGCCCTCCTGCTGGCGCTCGTGCTGGTCTATGACCTGGTTGTCAGCCGTTATCCGCTCGCGGACAAAACGGGACGCCAGCTGCTCATCGGCGCCGTGCTCGGAGGCATGGGGGTGGGCATCATGCTGGCTCCGTTCCAACTCGTCCCCGGCATCGTGTTCGACACCCGGTCGGTGCTGCTGGCGGTATCCGGGCTTTTTTTCGGCTTCGTGCCCACGCTGGTCGCGATGCTGCTGACGGCCGCCTACCGGTTGAGCCAGGGCGGCGCGGCGGCCTGGGTGGGCGTCGCGGTCATTGTGGCCTCCGGCTGTCTGGGCCTCCTGTGGCGCCGGCGTTGTCGGCAAGCGCTGGCCAATGTCACCTGGCGCCAACTCTACGGCCTCGGGCTGGCGGTGCATGTCGTGATGCTCCTGTTGATGCTGGCCTTGGGCTGGAGCGCCGGCCGCGATGTGCTGACGGCCATCGGCCTGCCCGTGCTGGTCATTTATCCGGTCGCCACCACCGCGCTCGGCCTGTTGCTGGCGAACCAACTCCGGCGGGAGCAGGCCGCCGCGGCCCAGCAGGAAAGCGAGCAGCGCTGGCAGTTCGCCTTGGAGGGCGCCGGGGACGGCGTGTGGGACTGGGACGTGGTGAACCAGCGCCTGTTCTTCTCCCCCAAGTGGAAGAGAATGTTGGGCTATGACGAGGCCGACATCGGCCACGGGCTTGAGGAATGGTCCGGCCGCGTCCACCCCGAGGATCTGCCGGGTGCGCTGGCCGACGTGCAGGCTCATCTCGAGGGTCGGACCGCGGCTTACTCCAACGAACACCGCATGCGCTGCAAGGACGGCAACTACAAGTGGATTCACGATCGCGGCCTGGTGGTCAGCCGCGATGCCGGGGGCAAAGCCCGGCGCATGGTGGGCACGCATGCGGACATCACCGCCCGCAGGGAGGCCGAGGCCGCCTCGGCCCGGCAGCGGCTGGATTTGCAGACGCTGGTCCGGCAACTCGAGGACTCCCGCGGCATGTTGCAGTCGATCATCGAGTCCATCCCGGTGCGGGTCTTCTGGAAGGACAAGGAGCTCCGCTACCAAGGATGCAACAGCCTGTTCGCCCGCGACGCCGGATTCAGCCGCCCGGCCGAACTGCAGGGTCAGGACGACCGGGCCATGGGTTGGAGCGCCCAGGCGGAACTTTACCAGAAGGACGACCGCGAGGTCATGGCCACCGGTCGGCCGAAGCTGAACATTCTCGAGCCGCAAAACACGCCGGCCGGCGCCACGATCTGGCTCAACACGAGCAAGGTCCCGCTGAAGGATGCGGAGGGTGCCGTGGTCGGCCTGCTGGGCACCTACACGGATGTTACGGCCCGGATGGAGATGGAGCAGGAGTTGCGCGAATCCCAATTGCTCTATCGCTCCTTCGTCGAGCAACTGCCCATGCCGGTGTTCCGCAAGGACCGGGCCGGGCGTTATGTCATGGTCAATCCCGTGTTCTGCCGGCTCAAGGGCCTGCCGGCGGAGGAGTTCCTGGGCCGGACCGCCACCGAGGTCGCGGCCCGCCAGGGCGCCGGGCCGGGCCCGGACAACCTCCTCGTCAAGTATGCCTCCGAGGGGGAGAAAATGCATGCGGAGATCATGCTCACGGGACAAGTGGTGGAGACGGAGGAGGAGTATACCGGCGCCGACGGCCAGCCGACCTACCAGCATGTGCTGCGGATGCCCGTCCTGGCGGATGACGGCACGGTGGCCGGCATGCAGGGCATCCAGATCGACTTCACCTCGCGCAAGCTGGCCGAGGCCCGGTTGGCCGAGGCCATTAGGGTCCTGCAGGCCGAGACCGAGGAGCGAGCCCGCGCCGTAGCCCAGGCCCGCGCGGCCCAGGACGAGATGGCCCGCCTCCTGATCGAGGCCGGGCGCTCGCGGCAGGCCTTGCTCAGCCTGGTGGAGGATTTGCGCCACGCCGAGCAGCGTCTGAACCTGGAGCAGGAGCTGGCCCAATCCACCCTCGATGCGCTGAGTGATCACATTTGCGTCGTGGATGGCACGGGCAGCATCATCGCGGTCAACCGGGCCTGGCGCGAGTTCGGGGCGGCCAACGGCGCGCCGGCGGACCTTCGCTGGCTGGGCCAGAACTATCTGGACATCTGCAGCGGCGCCATCGGCCCGGGACGCGCGCAGGCCGCGGAATTTTCCGCCAAGTTGCGCACGGTCCTGGCCGGTGAGGCGGACTCGCTCGAGATGGAATACCCCTGCGACTCACCGGCGGAGCGTCGCTGGTTCGTGGCCCGCGCCACGCGCTTCACCGGCGAGGGTGCCCGGCGGGCGGTCATCTCCCATGAGAACATCACCGCCCGCAAGCAGGCCGAGGACGATGTGCGCCGCCTCAACACCGGCCTCGAACAGCGGGTGCAGGAGCGCACCCGGGAGCTGCAGGAAGCGACCATGCGCCTGGAAATGGCGCAACGCGACGCCGGCGCCGGGATCTGGGGCTGGGATATCGTCACGGGCCGCATGGATTGGTCGCCTCCCCTGTTCGCCCTGTTCGGGCTCGACCAGCCAGCCACCGGGGTGCATCCCGAGACGTGGGACTCCGTGGTGCATCCGGAGGACCGGGCAGCGGCGCGGGCCGAACTCAAGAAGGCGATCCGGCAACATGAACGGTTGCTGAACGAATTTCGGATTGTCCGGCCCGACGGGCAGGTGCGCTGGATCAACACCGTCGGTCAGGCCACCTATGACGCCAACGACCAGCCGGTCCGGATGGCGGGCCTTTGCATCGACATCACCGTCCGCAAGCAGATGGAGGAGGCCCTGCAGCAGACCGAGGAGCGGACGCGCACCGTGCTGGAAGCCAGCTCGATCGGCACCTTCGAGGTCGATCTCGCGACCGGCGGGGGCAAGTGGAACTCGGTGGAATTCGAACTGCTCGGCCGGCGGCCCGGCGAGCTTCCGGAGACACCCGAATCCTTCTTCCGTCACATCCATCCCGACGATGTTGCCCCGGTCCGGGCCCAGTGGGAAGAGGCCTTGCGCACCGGGGAATTCGAGTCGGAGTTCCGCGTCGTGCGTGCCGACGGGCGCGAGTGCTGGCTCGCGGGCAAGGGCCGCTTTGCCCGCGACCAGGCCGGCGGCCGCCCCCTGCGGTTCCTCGGGGTCAACTACGACATCACGGCCCGCAAGCACCTCGAATCCGAGACCACCCGCCTGCTCGAGCGCGAGCGCCAGGTCTCCGAGATGAAGACCCGGTTCATCTCCGTGACCTCGCACGAATTCCGCACCCCGATGACGACGATCATGGGCTCCGTCGAGCTGCTGGCCAACCACCTGGACCGGCTGACACCGGAAAAGCGCGCGCAGATCTTCGAGCGCGTCAATTCCTCGCTCCAGCGCATGACCACCATGCTCGACGATGTCCTCACCCTCAACCGCATGGACGCCAACCGCACCGAGGTGCGGCTGACCCCGGTCAACTTCAGCCTGTTCCTGTCCAACCTCGTCCATGAAATCCGCATGGGGGACCACGACGCGCACCACTTCGAGCTCCGGTTGCCCGCCGGGCCCGTGCCCTTTGTCACCGACCAGAACCTGCTCCATCACATCCTTTCCAACCTGCTGAGCAACGCCGTGCGCTATTCGCCTGCGGACACGACCGTCACCGTCGGCTTGACGAGCGATGCCTGGCACATCCACCTGACGGTGGAGGACCAGGGTATCGGCATTCCCCCCGCCGACCGCGCCCGCATCTTTGAGCCCTTCGAACGCGGCACCAATGTCGTTAACATCAAGGGCAACGGCCTCGGCCTCAACATCGCCAAGCGCATGACCAGCCTGCTCGGTGGCAGCATCGCTCATGACCCGCTGGATGGCGGCACCCGCTTCACCCTCACCCTGCCCCATCACAACCCGGCACAGCCCCCTTCACTCCCCTCATGAAAACTGCCCAAAGCCCCAGGATACTGATCATCGAGGACGATAATTTGGTCACCGAGACGCTGGTCGACATGCTCGAGCTCAACGGCTTTCAGGTCACGTCGGCCGGTAATGGCACCGCTGGGCTGGCCGCCGCCAAGAACCAGCTCCCGACCATCGTCATCACCGACCTGTCCATGCCGGGAATGTCCGGCTTCGAACTGCTGGAGGCCTTCCGCAAGGACCCCGACCTGCGCACCGTGCCGGTCATCGTCATTTCCGCCAGCATCGACCGCGCCGCCACCCGCCGGGGCATGGAGCTGGGCGCCGCCGACTTCATCACCAAGCCCTTCACGGAGGGCGAGGTGCTGCACTCCATCGCCGCCCGCCTGGAGAAGCTGGAACTGCTCAACGAACTTGACGCCTTTGCCCACACCGTGGCGCACGATCTCAAGAATCCCCTCGGCACCCTCAACGGCCGGCTGCATCTCCTCGGCCTGAAGCTCGGCACGGCCGACGAACCGACCCTGCGGCGCGAACTGTCTGAGGCGGTCAATTCCGCCAACCGCCTCAACGAGATCATCGAGGAGCTGCTCGTCCTCACTGGCGTCCGCCGGCAGAACGTCACCCCCGCGGCGCTCGACATGACGGCGATCATCGCCGAGGCCATCGACCGGCTGGATGAGCTCATCCGGCGGTATAAGATGAAAATCACCCTGCCCACCCGGTGGCCGGTCGCCTTCGGCCATGCGCCCTGGGTCATCGAGGTCTGGGTCAACTACCTGAGCAACGCCGCGAAATACGGCGGTCCCAGCCCGTCGATCACGCTCGGCGGCGCCCTGAACCCCGACGGCCGCAGCGCCCGCTTCTGGGTGCAGGACCTTGGCCCGGGCCTCGATGCCGCCGCCCAGCAGCAGATGTTCGTGCCCTTCACCCGCATCTCCACCGTGCGCGCCAGCGGCCACGGGCTCGGCCTGTCCATCGTGCGCCGCATCGCGGAGAAGCTCAACGGCCAGGCCGGCGTCGACAGCACCCCCGGAGCCGGTTCCCGGTTCTGGTTTGAGCTGCCCACCGCCGTGAAGCCGCGGTCCGCCTCCCCCTTCCTCTTCGCGCCATGAACATCCTCCTCATCGATGATGAGCCGGCCATCCGGGAGACCCTGCAGCTCTGCCTCGAGCTCAACGGCCACACCGTGCTCGCCGCCGCCGACGGCCCCGCCGGCGTCCGGCTGGCCGCGCAGCTGCCGGACCTGATCCTGTGCGATGTCGGCCTGCCCGGCCTCGACGGCTACGGGGTTCTCGCCGCAATCCGGCAGCTCCCGGCCTCTCGTGACATTCCGTTCATCTTCCTCACCGCGCTGGCCGGGCCCGACGACCAGCGCCGGGGGATGAGTCTGGGCGCGAACGGCTACATTGCAAAACCCTTCACCCAGCGGGACATCCTCGACGCCATCGAGACGCATGGCCGCCCGCCGCCCGCCGGGCCGGGGTCGGCGGCGGGTGCGGAGCCCCCGCCGCGGTGAGCCACGGCCCGTCCCTGCAACCCGACCGCATGAAAATTCTCATCATCGAAGACGAACCCGCCATCCGGGAAAACCTGCAGTTACTTCTGGAGATGCACCGCCACACCGTGCTCGCCGCGGCCGATGGACCCGAGGGCGTCCGGCTGGCGGCGCAGCACCCCGACCTCATCCTCTGCGATGTAGGTCTGCCCGGCCTCGACGGGTATGGCGTGATCACCGCCATCCAACAGCTCCCGGCCTGCCGCGACATCCCCTTCATCTTCCTCACCGCGCGGGCCGACCGGCAGGACCAGCGCCGCGGCATGGCCCTCGGCGCCGACGACTACATCACCAAGCCCTTCACCCAGCGCGACATCATCGATGCCATCAACGCCCGCGTGCGCCGGCAGCAACCGCTGCGCGAGCGCGTCGGGGCCCTGCTGTCCGAGCATCGCTCGCAGATCGGGGCCAGATGGTCGCATGAACTGATGACCCCGCTCACCGGCATCCTGGGCGGACTCCAGATGATCGAGGCGGAGGCCGACACCATCAAACCGGCCGAACTCCGGGAACTCCTCGCCCTGATCCGTTCGGGCGCGGCGCGGCAGCTGGTTCTTTCCCGAAAACTGGTCTGCTATTTCGAGCTGGAGGAACTGAAGGTCGCCCCGCGCGAAACGTCCTGCTCTGACGCACCGGCCGGGATCGAGGCCGGGGCCGCCCTTGCCGTCAAGACGGGGGGCCGGGCCCATGACATCACCACCCGCTGCGAACCAGGCACCGTGCCAGTGTCAAAATCGCACCTCCTGGCGGCCGTGACCGAACTGGTGGACAATGCCCTGCGTTTCTCGGCGGCCGGCCAGCCCGTCAGGGTCACCGGCTCGGCCCATGCCGCCGGCTATCGGATCGAGGTGCTCGACCAAGGGGTGGGTATGACGCCAGAACAGTGCGCCCACATCGGACCCTTCGTCCAGTTTGACCGTGACAAGCGCGAACAGCAGGGCCTCGGCCTCGGTCTGGCCATCGTGCAATCCGTCGCCCATATTGCCGGCGGCCGCCTCCGGCTGGCGCCCGGCCCCGGCGGCCGCGGTCTGCTGGCCACCCTCGATCTACCCCGCGCCTGAGGACACCGGCCTCAGGGCCTCAGCTGATGGCGAGCGCCAAGGCGCGCGGGAACAGGACGTTGTTCTCCTTGTGCACGTGGCGGTGCAGGTCGGACTCGAATTCGGCCAGCCCTGCGAGCAGGGCCCGGTGGGTGTTGCAGGCCTCGGCGTTGGGCGTGAAACCGTCGGTCAGCTCGCGCAGGCGGGCGGTCAGGCCGCCGGCCGCCTCGTGCTCGGCCTCCATCTGCGCGATGGGGGCGGAAATGTCGCCGCGGGCACCCGTCTCGATCTGGCGCACGAGGGGGAAGAGCACGGCTTCCTCCTTGTGCATGTGGCTGAACATGTCGGAAGCCAGCGTGCTCACCGCCTCGGCCAGCTCCGGCAGGCGGGCGTCGCGCCAGCTGTGCTTGGTGGCGACCCGGTCGGCCATCTCGACCAGCCGCGGCAGCTCGATCTTGAGGTAGGTGTGGTGCGTGGCCTCGATGTGATCGGCCAGCTCGGTCAGGTTCATGGCGGCGGCATCCACCTCGGCCGGGCCGGCGATCTGGGCCGCGGCGGCGGATTCCAGCAGCGTGACAGTGGTGGCGGGATCGAGCCCGCGGCGGGCGCACGCGGCGGCGAGCGTCTGCTTGCCGCCGCAGCAGTAATCGATCTCGAGCTTTTGGAAGATCCGGGCCAACAGGGGCCGGGCGGCAACGAGTTCACCGACGGTGGACTCGGGGGTGATGACGGAGCGGGCGGAGGGCGTGGACTGCGTGGGCATGGCTCCACCCTGCCACATCCGCAGCCGGCCGGCCTTGAGCCAGGTCAATAACCGGGGGAATTGACGCCAGTCAGGCTACAATTGTAGGGGGGGATCGCTGTTCCCGCCTGGGTTCACCCGCGATATCGTGTTCGTGGCGGGATCAGCGATCCCGCCCTACAACTCGCCGAGGTTGCGGCGGAGGCGGGCGGCAAGGGCCGGGGCCGCCAGCACCGTGATGGCCCGGGCGCCGACCGTGATGAGCTTCTCGCCCCGCAGCCGGGCCAGCGTGCGCGAGAACGTCTCGCTGCTGGTGCCGAGCTCGGCCGCCAGCTCTCGCTTGGTGCCGGAGAGTTTTATGACACCGCCGGGCGCGTGGCGGCCGTGCTTCACCAGCCAGTTGAGCAGGCGGGTCTCCACGTCCTTGAGGGTCAGGTCGTCGAGCATGCCGACCAGCACGCGCAGGTGCGCGCTCATCGAGCCAAGCATGCGCAGGGCGAGGTCGGGCCGGCGGCCGATCAGGTCGAGGATGGGCACCTTGGGGATCAGGAGGACGGTGCCCGCCTCGCTGGCCCGGGCGTGGGCGGGATAGCCGGTCGGCGAGGCCAGGGAGGCCTCCGCGAACGATTCCCCGGAGCGGAAGACATGGATCACCTGCTCCTTGCCCGCGGCGTTGACCCGGTGGACGTTCACCGCGCCGCTCTGGATCAGGTAGCAGCCGCGCGACGGTTCGCCCTCGCGGAAAAGATAGTCCCCCTTCGCCAGTTTCAGCGTCACGGTGAACTCGGCGATCGCCGCGAGATCCTCCCCGGACAGCCCGGTGAAGAGCTGGCAGCACCGCAGCGAGCCCACCAGGCCGGTGATCTTGTGGTCGGGAATGCGCGGGGTCGTGGGCATCGCACCTTCCTTGATAAGGCCCGCCGCGCCGGTGTCGCGTGCAAAATTTTTTCGGGCGCGGCGGAAAACAATTTATGCGCAGAAATTTTGTTTATTTCGCAAGGAATGGTTAGCGGATGCGACGCGACGCGAGTATCGTCTCCGCCTTTCGGCGCCATGACACATTCCACCGCTTCCATTCTCGCCAAAGTCCATCCCCGCTCGGCCCCCAGCCTGGCCATCGCCCCCGCTGATCGCTGCGTGTTCAAGCGCGACGGCACCTCGGTGCCATGGGAGCCCGCGAAGATCACGCGCGCCATCGCCCTCGCCTACTGGGAGGTGCAACACGACAACGCCGAAAATCCCGAGCGCGACAACGCCGCGGCCCACTACGGCGTCGACGCCGCCACCTTCCGCAAGGCGCAGCGCATCGCCACGAAGGTCGCGCACATGACCGAGCTGGTCTACCGCGCCGGCCGGCACCCGACCATCGAGCAGATCCAGGACAACGTCGAGAAGGCCATCGCCGCCGAGGGCGAGTGGGCGGTCGCGCGCTCCTACATCATCTTCCGCGAGCGCAAGTCCGCCCGCCGCCTGAATCATTACGAGGAGAACGGGCTGGCCGACTACATCGCCACCTCCAAATACGCGCGCTACCGCCCCGAACTCGGCCGCCGCGAGCTCTTTGCCGAGGCCGCCGAACGCGTGCGCGGCATGCACCGCCAGTTCTTCGCCGCCCGGCTCGGCTCCCCCCTGCCCGCCCCCCACTACGACTCGCCCGTCCTCCCGGAGGACCGCGAGCGCCTCGCGAAGTGGCTGCGCGACGCCACGCTCGGCTCGGTGCTCGACCGGGCCTTTGCCGGGGTGACCGCCCACCGCGTGCTGCCCTCGATGCGTTCGCTGCAGTTCGGCGGCGAGGCCATCCTCCGTCACCACGCGCGCCTCTTCAACTGCTCCTTCAGCCCGGTCGACCGCGTGGAGTTTTTCCGCGAATATCTCTTCCTCCTGCTCGCGGGCACGGGCTGCGGCTTCTCGGTGCAGAAGCACCACGTCGACCGCCTGCCCGGGCTGCCGGTGCGCGGCGAGGAACTGGAATTGTCCGTCGTCCACCACGCCGTGGCCGACACGATCGAGGGCTGGGCCGACGCCCTGCACCTGCTCATGCGCAGCCACCTCGAGCGCTTCAAGGTCGAGTTCAACTACTCCATGGTCCGCGGCCGCGGCACCGCCCTGCGCACCTCCGGCGGCAAGGCCCCCGGCCACCTCCCGCTCAAGTCGGCCCTCCTCGACATCGAGGCCGTCCTCACCGGCGCTAGCGGCCGCAAGCTCCGCCCCCTCGAGGTCTACGACATCTGCATGTTCGCCGCCCGCTCCGTGCTCAGCGGCGGCATCCGCCGCTCGGCCACCATCTGCCTGTTCTCCCCCGACGACGAGGAGATGATGGGCGCCAAGACCGGCAACTGGTTCGACAAGCACCCGCAGCGCTCCGCCTCGAACAACTCCGCCGTGCTCCCGCGCGCCGCCGACGACGACACGCTCTTCCGCCGGCTCTTCGCCGCCCAGAAGGAGTTCGGCGAGCCGGGTTTCTACTTCGCCGACCACCCCGACTACGGCTGCAACCCCTGCTGCGAGATCGGCCTGCATCCCGTCGTCGGCGGCGAGCTCGACGACGAGGTCGAGGTCGCCCGCCTGCGCGCCCTCGGCTACACCGGCCCCGTGACGCCCGGCACCCGGCTCAGCGGCTGGCAGATGTGCAACCTGAGCACGATCAACGGCGCCGCCCTGCGCGACGCGGAGGACTTCTTCGCCGCCTGCATCGACGCCGCCGTCATCGGCACGCTCCAGGCCGCCTACACCGACATCCCCTACCTCGGGCCGGTCTCGCGCTACCTCAACGAGCGCGACGCCCTGCTCGGCGTCTCCATCTGCGGGTTCATGGACAACCCGGAGATCCTCTTCAACCAGGCCGTGCTGGAGCGCGGCGCGCGCCTCACCCGCGCGGTCAACCAGATCGTCGCCGAGTGCATCGGCATCCGTCCGGCGGCACGCGTGACCTGCGTGAAGCCCGAGGGCACGGCCTCGCTGCTGCTCGGCGCGGCCTCCGGCATCCACCCGCACCACGCCCGGCATTATTTCCGCCGCGTGCAGGCCAGCCGCCGCGACCCCGTCTACCGGCATTTCCACGCCGCCAATCCCCACCTCACCGAGGCCTCCGTCTACCGGCCCGATTCGGACGACGTCATCACCTTCCCGGTCGAGGCGCCGGCGCACGCCATTTTGCGCGACGAGATCGGGGCGGTGGATTTCCTGCATTTCGTCCAGCTCGTCCAGAAGCACTGGGTGCTCGCCGGCGAGGCGGAAAACTCCCGTTCCCCCGGCCTGCACCACAATGTCTCGCACACCTGCACCGTGCCGGCGGGCGACTGGGAGGCCGTGGCCGACTTCATCTGGCGCCACCGCGAGGGTTTCACCGGCGTCGCGCTTTTCGCCCACGACGGCGCCAAGCGCTACCCGCAGGCCCCGCGCGAGGCCGTGGAATCCGACGAGGACGTGGCCCGCTGGAACCGCCTCAAATACCAGCCCGTGGACTACACGAAGCTGGCGGAAAAAACCGACGAGACGGCCCTCAAGGACGTCGTCGCCTGTGCTGGCGGCGCCTGCGAATTGAGCTGAACCGGAGCCGGGCGGGGCACCGGGGGTCCGGCGCCCGCCCCCATCTCGGCAACCCACGCGAAGTGGTTCACAAGAACTGCGCAGACGCCCGGTGCCGTCAGCTGCATACTACTGTCACCATGCAAGGGAAAATCATCCGGGCGCTGGAGGAGCGCCGTGCGCAGATACGTGCACGGTGGGAGGCCTTGCTCCGGATCGAGAAGGTGACCACTCCGCTGGCGAATCCGGATACGCTGGTGTTCGGGCTGGATCAGTCCCTCGACGAGATCTTCGCCATGCTGCACCAGCCCCCGTCCCACATCGCGGACAAGGATGCGCCCAGCGAAACCAGCCCCAGTCCGTGGCGAGCCTACTTCCGGGCGGGTGAACAGGCCCTGCTCGAGACCCTGGTGCTCACCCAGTCGGAGATGCAGACCCTGGATCCGGCGGCCCGCGACACCTCGTTTGGCAAGCTGAAGCAGGTGATCAACAATCTGACGCAGCGCGAAATCGGCGCCTGGGCCGCCATCTGCCAGCAACCCGACAAACCCCGGCGGGCCCGCGAGACGAAGAAACCCGCCAGCGCCCAGGCGGCCGCGGAACGGGCGCGGCAAGGCCGGACCCCCTCCGCCCCCGACTCATGAGCGACGCCCCCCTGACCGGGCCGGACCCGATCGCGCAATTCAAGGCGTGGTTCGAGGTGGCCTCGCAAGGCGGCGTGCCCGAGCCCACGGCCATGACCGTGGCGACCGCCACGGCCGACGGCATCCCCAACGCACGCATGCTCCTCCTCAAGGGCGTCGATGCGCGCGGCTTTGTCTTCTACACCAATCTCGACAGCCCCAAGGTCGCCGAGCTCCAGGCCAACCCCCGCGCCGCCCTCTGCTTCTACTGGAACCAGATCAAGCGCCAGGTCCGCGTCAACGGCCCGGTCGAGCGCGTGACCGACGCCGAGGCCGACGCCTATTTCGCCACCCGGCCGCGGCTCAGCCAGATCGGCGCCTGGGCCTCACACCAGTCGCAACCCATGGCCGACCACTTCGAGCTGGAGCGCAACTGCGCGGTCGTCGCCCTGCGCTTCGGCCTCGGCGCCGTGACCCGTCCGCCGAACTGGTCGGGCTTCCGCGTGGTGCCGGAATCGATCGAATTTTGGCACGAGAAACCCTTCCGCCTGCACGAGCGTGTCCGCTTCACCCGCACCCCCGGCGGCTGGACCTCGCAGTGGATCTTCCCCTGAAGACCGCCCAGCCGCTTCGGTTGGGGCCGTAGAACCGCAGACAGACAATCGAAACCGGTCATCCTGAGCCGTGCGAAGGATCCAGCATCACGTTCGCGGGCGGTTATCCGGATAGATTCTTCACTGCGTTCAGACTGACAGGAAAGGCAGGCGGAAAACACCTCCCTGGGCCGCCGGCGGGCCAACCTTTGACCTGAGTCAAGGCTGCCCGGGCGGGTTTCGGCTACAAAGTGGCCATGCCTCCCCCCGCGGTTTCCCTGCCCGAGCCTGCCGCACTCGCCACCCCGATCATATCGGCCGGATCGCCCGCGGTCGCGCGACGCTGTCCCGGGCTCACGCCGGCGCGGGGCTGGTTTCTCTTCGCCATCGGCAGCCTCGTGCTGGCCGGATTGCTCTCGCTCATGCTGGTCGTCGGCCGGCTGCCCTTCCTCGCCTGGCTGTTCACCGATCCGCTGTTCTTCAAGCGCGCGCTGGTGGTGCATGTCGACCTCGCCATCGTGGTGTGGTTTCAGGCGGGCACATTGGCGTTTCTGGGACTCGCGCTCGGTCCGCGCCTGCCGCGCGGCGTGACCGCCGCCGCCTTCACCCTGGCCGGCGCCGGCGTCGCGGGCCTGCTCGTCGGCGCGCTCATGCCAGGGGCGCTGCCCGTGCTCTCCAACTATGTGCCGGTGATCGACCACCCGGTGTTTTTCGGCGGGCTGGTCTGCTGGTTTGCCGGGGCCGGCCTCTTTTTTGCCTGCGCCCTCGTGACCACCGCGCGCACGGACGCTAAGGCCCTGACGCCCGCCGTGGTCGTCGCCCTGCGCGCGGCGGCGGCGGCCAACGTGCTCGCGATCCTCACTTTCCTCGGGGCGTGGCGCACCACCCCGGATGCGGTGCCGGCGGCCTACTACGAACTGCTTTTCTGGGGCGGCGGGCATGTCCTGCAGGCCGGCAACGTCGCGACGATGATCGCGCTGTGGCTGCACCTGCTGCACCGCTGGACCGGCCGCGCGGTGCTGGCCCCGGCCGTCGTCACTGCCCTGATGGCCGCGCTCGTGGTGCCGCAGATCGTCATGCCGCTGCTGGCGTTCGAGGGCACAACCGGGACGATCTATTTCTCAATGGCCACGCACCTGATGCGTTGGACGCTTTTCCCGGTGGTGCTGGTCGTGCTCGGCGCGGCCGTGGCCCACGTGGGGCGCTCGCCCGCCCGGCCCGACTGGCGCGATTTCCGTTTCGCCGGCCTCGCGGGCAGCGCGGCCCTGACGCTGCTGGGCTTCATCCTCGGCGCGATGATCCGCGGCTCGAGCACGCTGGTGCCCGGACACTACCACTGCGCGATCGGCGCGGTGACGATCGCCTTGATGACCGCCGCCTACGACTTCTGCACGGCGGTGGCGCCCGCGGATTCGGTCCCGGTGCCGCCCCGGCGCGCGCGGCTGCAGCTCCTGCTTTTCGGCGGCGGCCAGGCCGTGTTCGGCCTCGGTTTCGCGCTGGCCGGGGCCTACGGCCTCGGGCGCAAGCAATACGGCGCCGAGCAGCACGTCCGCACCCTCGGCGAATACCTCGGCCTGAGCGTCATGGGCCTCGGCGGCCTCGTGGCCGTGGCCGGCGGCATCTTTTTCCTCGCGGTGATGCTGCGCCACCTCGCCGCGTGGCGGCACCGCGCCGCGCCCGCCCCCCTTTCCACCCCATGAACAACGAACCTAAAAAGCACCCGTGGCAGAAGCTGCTCGACAACACCTGGCTGCTCCTCGCCCTCGGCGTCCTCATCCCCGTCCTCTCCTACACCGTGTGGGGCTGGATCGAACTCGTGCTCACCAAACCCGCGCTGCTGCCCTGAACCCCCGATTTCCCCATGAGCCTGCGTCCCCTTACCGCCCCTTGGTTCCACGGCCCGGCCGGCCACGAAAAGATCTGGCTCGGTTGCGCCATCCTCTGGTGCTTCGTGATGTCGCTGATGATGCCCTACTGGCATTTTCGCGGCAAACAGAACAGCACCGGCGAGGCCTACTCGGTGAAGCCCGCCGACTTCCTCGCCCGCACGGAGAAATTCGTCGCGGCCAACCGCGTCGGCACCTTCAAGGGTCCCGCCAGCAACCCGATGCTCGGTGACCTGCCCCTCGTTGAGCCGCCGGCCGGCGGCGACGCCTATCTGGTCGGCCGCATGTGGCAGTGGTATCCCGCCCTGCGCCTGCGCCTGGGCGAGACCTACCGGCTGCATATGTCGGCGCTCGACCTCCAGCACGGCTTCTCGCTGCAGCCCCTGAACATGAACTTCCAGGTGCTGCCCGGCTACGACCACGTGCTCACCATCACGCCCACCTCCAAGGGCGAGTTCACCATCGTCTGCAATGAATTCTGCGGCGTCGGCCACTCCAACATGTCGGGCAAAATCTTCGTCGAATAATCCACCCCATGTCCTCCCCCTCCCATTCCCTCGCCGACCCCGGCACGCCGGGCCGCAAGTGCGGCACCACCGGCCTCGGCGTCTGCCTTGACGCCCAGCGCTTCATCAAGCTCAACGCCGTCTGCGGCATCGTCTTCCTGCTCCTCGGCGGCATCGCCGCGCTGCTGCTCGCCCTGACCCGCTGGCAGACCATCCACCTCCTCCCGGTGGACTGGTTCTACCGCATCCTGACGTTCCACGGCATCAACATGCTGATCCTGTGGATCCTCTTCTTCGAGGTCGCCATCCTCTACTTCGCCTGCACCACGCCGCTCAACGCCCGGCTCTTCTCGCGCAAGGTCGCCTGGGTCTCCTTTGGCATGATGCTCACCGGCGCCGTGATGGTGGACTACATCATCCTCGCCGGCCAGGCCGACGTGATGATGACGTCCTACCTGCCGCTGGTGGCGCACCCGCTCTTCTATCTCGGCATCATCCTCGTGGCCGTGGGCACGCTGGTCGCCGTGTTCAACTACTTCGCCACGCTCTATGTGGCCAAGCGCGACAAATCCTACACCGGCTCGGTGCCGATCGTGACCTTCGGCGCCACGGCCGCCGCCATCATCGCCGTTGTCACGCTCCTGCACGGGGCGGTCGTGATGGTCCCGACCTTCACCTACTCGATGGGCTGGACCCCGCAGCCCGACCCGGCGTGGTATCGCCTCATCTGGTGGGGCCTCGGCCACCAGTCGCAGCAGGTCAACGTCTGCGCGATGGTCAGCGTCTGGTATCTCCTCACGCACATCGTGCTGGGTTCTCGCCCGATCAACGAGGCGGTCTGCCGCACCGCGTTCGTCCTCTATATCCTCTTCATCAACCTCGCCTCGGCGCATCATCTGCTGGTCGACCCGGGCGTGGGCGCCACCTGGAAGATCTGGAACACCTCCTACGCCATGTATCTGGCGGTGCTGGCCTCGATGGTCCACGGCTTCACCGTGCCGGCGGGCGCCGAGATCGCGATGCGCGAGAAGGGCTACACCAGCGGCATCTTCGGCTGGGTCACCGCCCTGCCTTGGAAGAACCCCGCGTTCTCCGGCACCGCGCTCTCGCTGGTGATCTTCGGTTTCCTCGGCGGCATCACCGGGGTCACCCTCGGCACCCAACAGATCAACATCATCGCGCACAACACGCTGCGCATCCCCGGCCACTTTCACGTCACGGTGGTCGGCGGCACGTCGCTGGCCTTCATGGCCCTCGCCTATTACGTGATCCCGCTGATCTTCCAGCGCGACTTCATCTTCCGCGGCGTGGCCCGGGTGCAGCCGTGGATCTTCGGCATCGGCATCACCCTGCTGTCCTTCGGCATGTCGTTCGCCGGCTCGATGGGCGTCTCCCGCCGCAGCTGGGACATCGACGCGCAGGGTGTCTACGGTCCCGCCGCGCACCTTTGGCTCGGCGTCCTGGGCATCGGCGGCGTGCTGGCCTTCCTCGGGCTGCTCATCTTCGTGCTGCTCTGCGTCGGCACCCTGTTCTTCGGCCCGAAGATCCAGGACCGCGCGATGGCTGACTGGGGCACGCCCCCGGCGCTGGCCGGCAGTTCGCCCGGTTCGCTGGCCCACGACCATTACGCCACCAAAGGCACGATGGTCCTCACCCTCGTCTTCCTCGCCTGCTTCGCCGTGTATTACTTTGCGAACTGGAAGGCCCTGGCCGACGTCTGGCCCGTGCGCTGAGCATGCTCATCCCGGTCCACGCCACCGCGCCCGTCAACACACCGCCGCCGGCCTCCGGCGGCGGCGCGGCCGGACGTTTTCTCGGCGGCCCGGGCCTGCTGGTGTTTTTGCTCACCGCCCTCGCAGGCTACGAGGCGTTCCTGCTTCTCACCATCTTCGGCCCGACCGAGGGCGGCTGGCTGGGCGACTTCGTGCGCGATTTCCAGCTCTGGTGCTATCGCGGCGACCCGCGCACCGGCGGCATTTCGTGGCTGGCGGTGTCGGTCATGATGGCCGAACCCATTTTTGTGGTGGGCGTCGCGGCACTGCTGTGGCGCGCAACCTTCGTCCGGCTGCTTGAGCCCGGTATCTGGCTTGACCACCGGCGCGCCGTCCTCGCGGCGCTCGGACTGGTCGCCGGCTGCGCCGGGGGCCTGCTGTATTACGCGCGCACCGACTTGACCCGCGAGCAGGTGCTCCCGCCGTTTCCCGGGGAGCGCATCCGCGTGAGCCTGGCGCTGCCCGACACCCCGCTAGTCGACCAGAAGGGCATGGCGTTCCGTTTCTCCGACCTGCGCGGACGGGTGGTGCTGGTCACGGGCGTCTACGCGACCTGCACCACCACCTGTCCCGAGATTTTCCTCGAGGTCCGCAAGTTGCTCGACGAGCTGCCCGCGGTGGAGCGCGCCGGCCTGAGCGTCGTGGCGCTGTCGCTCAACCCGGAATACGAGACCGCCGGGCTGATGGACCTGATGGCG
>JAQSDJ010000131.1 GCA_029945855.1 Lacunisphaera sp. | reverse complement strand
ACCCATCCCGAGTTCCGCTACGTCAACGGCGAGCAGCCCGCCGCGATGCACGACCTGCTGACGCACCTGCAGTTCTCGGCCACGCGCAACCCGCAGACCGGCGTCATCGACCACGCCAACCTTTTCCTGCTCGTCGACCGCTCCAACCACATCGCCTACCGCTTTACGCTGGACCCGCGCCACCGCGCCTGGCTGCGCGCCGGCCTGCGCGCCCTGCTCACCGAACCCCATGCCGACACCCCACGAGCACCCTGACGTTGATTGCGAGGTGCTCGCGGATGCCCTGGGGCCGACGCCTGTCGCCCCGGGTTCCCAGCCGCCGCCCCCGCCCGTCCGCGCGGCGCGCTTCCTCGCCGCGGGCGACGGGTTGGCCACCCGGGTGGACACGCTCCTCGAACGGTGGCTGCCCCGCGAACTGAACCCGCTCGCGCACCTCGGGGCCGCGGCCAACGCCATGCTGGTGCTCGCCACGCTCTCCGGCGTGCTGTTGCTCATCTGGTATTCGGCGAGCGTGCAGTCGGCCTGGCATTCGCTGGCGGACCTCGGGCCGCGGTCGGCGGGCGGACTCGTGCGCAGTGTGCACCGTTACTCCTCCGATCTGCTCATGCTGCTCCTGCTGGCGCACGCGGGGCGCACCTTCCTCGCCCGCAAGTTCGCGGGCGCCCGCTGGCTCGCCTGGGTGAGCGGCCTCGCCCTGCTCGGGCTGGTGTGGTTCATCGGGTGGTCCGGTTACTGGCTCGTCTGGGACGAGCGCGCCCAGCTGCTGGCCCTCGACACGATCCGCGCCGTCGACGTCCTGCCGGTGTTCGGCGAGCCGATGCTGCGGCTCTTCGCGTCGGACCGCACCGTGCCGTCGCTGCTGTTCTTCGTCGTTTTTTTCCTGCACATGGTGCTGCCGCTGGGCATCGCGGCCGGCCTCGCCCTGCACCTCGCCCGCCTGAGCCGCACCCAGCTGCTGCCCGACTGGCGGCTGACCACATGGCTGTGCGGTGCCGTGCTCGCGGCCGCGTTGGTCTACCCGGCGACGAATGCCGCCGTGGCGCAGATGGCCGTGAAACCCGCCACACTCACCATGGACTGGTGGTATCTCTGGCCGCTCGTGGTCTCCGCGCGGCTCTCCGGCGGCGGCATCTGGCTTGCGACCATCCTCGCCGCGGCGGGCCTGATGACCGTGCCATGGTGGCTGGCACGCCGCCGGCCGCGGCCGGTCTACCAGGCCGTTGTCAATGTTTCGCGCTGCTTCTCCTGCACGCTCTGCTCGCACGACTGTCCCTTCGGCGCGATCACGATGGTGCCGCGCACCGACGGCAAGCCCTTCCCCTCGCAGGCACAGATCGACCCCGACCGCTGCATCGGCTGCGGCATCTGCGCCGGAGCCTGCGACACGCAGGGCATTGGCCTCGCGTGGTTCGACGCCCAGCAGGTCACGCGCGAACTCGAGTCCTTCGTCGTCGCGGAGGTGGCCCGCGGGGTCGCCCCCGCGCTCGCGTTTGTCTGCGCCCAATCCGACGGCGGCTGGGAGCTGTTCAACCAGGTGGCGTGGGCGCGGCGGCTGCCGGGCTACACCGTGCGTCCCATCCCCTGCGCCGGCTGGATCGAGCCCAAGCTCGTCGAACGTCTCATCAGCAAGGGTGCGGTCGCCGTGCTGATCACGGGCTGCGGTTCCAGCGAGGCGTTCTGCAAGGAGGGCAACCAGTGGCTGCCGGCGCGGCTCAGCGGCGCCCGGGAGCCGGCGTTTCGGCCCAATCGCGCCGACCCGCGCAAGGTCGCACATGTGAACTTCGATCCGCTGCGTCCGCAGCGGCTGACGGAGGCCGCGGCCCGGCTGCTGGCGCAGCAGGCCTCTCCCACCCCGCTCCGCTCCCGTCCCGCGGGCTGGCTGGCCGGCCTGCTGGGTACCGCCGGGGTCCTGGCGGGGGTGCTCGCCCTCAGCGACGCTCCTTTCCGCAATCCGGCGCCGGCGGACGCGGAGTTTGTCTTCACTTTCCGCGCCAGCGGCGACTGGCTTTCGGGCGCCGCCGCGGCCCTGCCCGATCCGGCGAAGGACAACCGCCCCATCCACATGCGCACCGCCCTGCCGGCGCAGCGCACGCGCGTGCCGGTCATCGTCCGGCTCACGGTCGACGGCCGCCTGCAGGAGCACGTCTTCCGGCCCAAGGGCTTCAAGTCCGACGGCACCTCCGTGGGTGAGTTGCGGGTGCCGCTGCCCCCGGGGCCACATCAGCTCGCGGTCAGCCTTGTCACGAGCCCTGATCCCGCCGTCGCGCCGCAGACCTGGTCCGCCGAAGTGCAGGCGCAACCGCGCCGGCTGACCGTGCTCTCCTACGAAGCCGGCCATGGGTTCCAGTTGGAACCGTGAGCCACCACATGCGGTGGGAGGCCGGGTCGCCGTTTGTCGGCGGACCGGTAGGGGCGCTTGCCCTCAAGCGCCTTCGAAGGGCCGTTGAGGGCAACGGCCCCTACCTATCGGGTCCGGCGGCAACCGACGCCCCTCCCCTTTGGCGGCATCAGTCCAGCTGTGCGCGGTCAACGCCAGCGCGCTCAGTGGCTGCGCGCCTTCTGCTGGCAGAGTCCATCGAAGGCCGCGATCTCGCGCCGCGCGATCGCGCGCAACGTCGCACACAGCTCGGTCACGGCATCGACCCGCTCGCTGGCCGCGAGTGCCGGCTGTTCGCTCTGCACCAACACGAGGGCCTCGAG
>JAQSDJ010000130.1:8064-27602 GCA_029945855.1 Lacunisphaera sp. | reverse complement strand
CCGGCTGGGAGAACCACCCGGCCAGCGGCCAGAACATGCGCAAGCTCCACTGGTAATCGCCGTCCGGACCCATCGTGCCCTCCGCATTCAAATGGTCCTGCCAATGCGCGAGCATGCGTGCCCACACGGGGCGCAGCGTGCCCGGCGTCAATTCGCGGAGGCCCACCTCGGCGGGCGCCTCATTTGTTACGGTCCCGGCGTTGGCGGAACATGCGCAAACCGCACAGAACAAGAGGATGCGATAGTGGCGAAACAGCATGGCGGCAATAATTCTCACGGCGTAAATCCGGTTAGACCGGGCCGGCTCCAGACGTTCAGATTCCGGAAACGCATCTTGGTGCCATACATGAGCCGCAGCGCCACCCGCCCACGGTCCAGCACCGGGCCGCTGTGGGAGTCCGGGTCGTCGCGGACATCGAACGCCCACAATCCGTCGATCGCGCCACGCAACCGGTCGCCTTCCTGGACAAGCAGCAGGTGATGCCATTCATCAAGCGCCAGCGGGGCAAGGGAAGACATGGCCAGCGGACGCATCCACGGGTTTTTCACGAGCACCTGCGTGGCGAGATCACCCCGCACATCCACGGCATGGCGGAAGAATTCCCAGTGATAGTTGCGCACGCGGTCGGCGATGATGGTGTCCATCGCGCCGCTGGTTCGTGGCGGGTGATCGGTCAGGAAATCCTCGCGTTGCATGCCACTGGCCTGCACGACGAGCAGCGCCAGCCCGGTCGCCTGCTCCGGTCGGAAATCGAACGCCACCGCGAGGTCGCCTTCGAAAATCTCCGGACTCCAGAAATAAACCCGTGACTCGGTGTGAATGTTGTCCGGAGTTTGGAGCAGCAGTCCTTCCGGGCCGATTTCGCGGGCCTTCAGGGTGAACGGTTCCTGCAAGCAGCCCTGCTGACGCCAGCCGGCAAAGTCGTTGGGGCCGGTGAGGGCACGGCTGTATGCGAGTTTCCAGCCGGGGCCGGGCTGCCAATCCACCGCCTTCCCCGCCTGCACGGTGAACAGCCCGCGCAGTTCGTCGTTGATTGCCTCGTTTTTCGGCGTCGAATCGGACGCGTAGCGTCGGGCGATGGCGGCGGCGGACAGTTCCTCGTCATCTGCCTCGAAACCAGAGAATGCCATCGCGGTGTTGCCCAGATAAAGTGTGTCCCCTGCCGCGTCAGAGCGGAACGGGTAACTTGTCGTGCCACAGAGGATCCCGTTCACGTAAATGCGAAACCGGCTGGCCGGCTTGTCCCAGGTGAACACGAGCTGATACCATGCGCCCCGGCGCAGCGGCAGATGCTCGACCGGCACATACGGCGTCACTCCGAAGTCAGCCGCGGTGTTGCCCGCCGCGCCGCTTTTGAATTTGGCGATCATCTGCGGATGCCACTGGCTCTGCCAATACCAGGCAAAGACGGAGTTCGCCGGGTCGTTGCCGGGCAACCCATCCGACAGCAGCGCGTAACGCTGCCAGTTGCGGTCTTTGCTCGCCACATGCTCCAGGGGCGGTGAAACCGTCAGGGTCTCCAGGGGCGACACCCAAAGACTGAATGACCCGCGTTCCCGTTGCTGCGCCGAGCAGGGAATGCGCAACGAGGTGGCCAAGCTCATTGGCTGATACCCGCGTCGCCCGGCGATATCCACAAACCGATGCGGACCTTCCACCACCGGTTGGCCAGCGGCCGGCACCGCTGAGAGATCCCCAGCCAGCGGCACCGAGATGACCGGAGCGGCATGCGCGACAAGGCCAAGGATCAGGATGGAAGCTAGCGTGCTGGGTTTCATAAATGTTGGTCACATTTTGCTGGGCGTATGCTTGGGCTAAGAGCAGTGGAGCCGGACGGATGGCAGGCCCGCAGGACGGAACATTGAGTTCATGGTTCGCCCCGCCAAAGAGCGCGGAAAACCCGGCCCGTCTCGCTCAGGGACCCGTCCGGGCGGTAGAGCCAGAATCCTTGCAGCCGGTGCGGGTCGGTGACCGGTGGCTTCGGCTGCCGCTCCGAGCGGTTGTCGGACTCGTTGCAATAGAGCGCCCATTGCACGACCCACTGGACCTGCGCCGCACGCGCGGCGGCGAGCAACTCGGCCCAGCGCTCCGCGATGCGGGTGGGCTTCGCCATTTCCGGAATGCCGATCTCGCCGAGGCAGACGGCGCCGGCGCCGAGCGGGCCGGTGGTCCGCGCGAAGCGCCGGATCGTGTCGATAGCGCGTGTGAGCATGGCCCCGTCCTCCATCGCGTCGTAGCAACTGTAGGAAACCCGGTCCAACTCCACCTGCGGCAACACGTGCTCGGTGAGCGTCGGGATGCCGCGCCACTGGTCGGCCACGCGGTTCACCTCGGCCGCGTGCAGCACGCGCAACCGCGCGGACGGATGCCCGGCACGCACGCGGGTAACCGCCGCCTGACGCGCCGCCAGGCGGCGGGCGTAGCGGCCGCAGCGCTGCCGCCAATCGGCCGGCGGTGAATCCCAGAGCACGCCGATCCCGCGCAACTGCCAGTCGCCTTCCCAGTTTTGCAGCACGATGGTCAGCGGCTTGTGGCCGTGCTCGGCATAAAGGAAGCGCACCAGTTCCTCCCACTCGGCCTCGATACGCGCATAGTAATCAACCCCGTGGTCGGCGTTCCAGCCGGACTCCGCCGGGCTGTGCGTCTCGAGAAAGAGCGTGTGAAACGGCAGCGCAAAGACCTCGCGCCAATACGGCGAGTCCGCCAGGTCGCGGAGGGTTTTCATCTCCGGCCAGCGGCTGTGCCACGGGTAGTCGCGCGCGGCCCGGTGCGGCTCGAACCAGAATTTTCCCACGCGCGTGCCGAGCGCGAGCATCTGTTCGGCGCCCTCCAGCAGGTTGGGCCGGTCGGTCAGGTGATATTGGCCCTCGACGAGGGTCGTGCCCAGCCAGTCGCGGTAGAATTCGGCGTCAGCCGACGCGGGTGCCCCGGCCGGCGCCGCAGAAAGACGCGGAAGGCAGGCGAGCGCGGTGGAGGTCAGGGCGAGAAATTCGCGACGGGAGAGCGAAGTCATGGGGAGTTCATGCTGAGGCGCTGATGCCCTTCAGGTCGGCGCGGGCGGCTTCATAGCTGGTCTGGTAGGCCAGCGCCGCCGGGTCGGGGTCGCGGCCCTGCAACCGGCACCATTCGGCATAAAGCGCGGGCCACCAGTTCTCGTGCGTCGTCAGGCCGCGTTCGCGGTAGCTGCGCCAGTCGATCAGCACCCGCGACCAGCAGGCATCCCCGTATTCCACCGCCTTCTTGGCATCGCCGATCGCCTTGACATACCAATCGCGCCCGATGCGGGCGTGCAGCACCTCGTCGGCCCAGTCGTAATCCTGGATCAGGGCGGAAAACGCGTCGCCCGAGGCCTGGCCGACCTCCCATTCGAAGCGCTTGCCGGTCTTGGGCATGAGACCCTGCTCGATAAAGTAGAGCACCGCGTGACGTTCCAAGGGTTGCAGCTGGGTATTAAGTGCGAGCGACCAGGTAAAATTCACCCGGACCAGTTTCCGCCAGTCGAGCCCTGCCCGCAGAAAGCCAATCTCGCCCATCATGGCATGGCGGGCCTCATCCCAGAGCTGGCGGGTCATATCGACGGTATATTCCCAGGGCTTGCCCGTGGTCTCGCCGATGATCGACGCCATCATCTCCGGCACATCGATCTCCCGGAGCCGCTTGTAATACATCATGAGCGGCTTGGCTGCCACCGGCATCGCCGGATCGTAGAGGAAAACCTCGGCATGCACGCCCATGTTATAGGGATCGGGAAAGCGTTCGTCGCGCTGCGGCACAAAGTCCGGAGTGCGCGGCAGGGCGGAAAACTGTCGCCGCACTTCACCCGGCGTGACCGGGTTGCTGCCGTCCATCCCGCCGGCCTGGGCCAGGAGTTCTGCGAGCAGCGTGACCCAGGGCTGCCGGGCAGCGCGCCCGGCGGGGTCCAGCATGGCAGGCACCGCTTGGGCGCCATAGGCAATCATCTCGTCGACCTCGATCAGGGCAAAGCGGCACAGCCGGTATGAGGGATGGTCAACCAAGCGGTTGGTTTCAGCCATGTGGCGCTGCAGGGCGCAGCGCAGCACGGGCAGTGCTTGCTCGTAGATGCCGAGCAGGAGCGCCCCGGTATCAGGGGCGGCCAGGACCTCATCGAAGAACGCATCCAAGGCCGGGTGCGGCACCCCATCGAGCCCCAAGGGTGGTTCGCGCATCTCCCCCACCCGCTGGCGCCAGGCCGCGGCATGTTCGGCGCAGTAATGGGCGTGCAGGCTGAAACCCATCTTCAATTCGTAAACAGGCTCGGCCGCCAACCGCTGGATGAAAATGCCGTGCAGCCGCCGAAACGCCCAATGGTGACGCTTGAGCCGGGCCACGCATTCATCAATCGACAGCCCGGGCTGCATGGCCTCGGCGAACGAGGCTATCCCAGCCACCGGGGGCAGGTTGCGGTAGGAGTGGTAGTCGGGGATAGGCAAGGCGGTCAGGGAAAAAGTTATTCTGGGGCCACATAGCCGGCCGGCCCGCCGTGCTGTTGCCAGCGACGGTGGACAAACAGTCCCAGGCCGATCGAAATAACGGCAAGCACGCTGCCGACGAGAAACGTAAAGCGATAGTCGCTGCCCAGCCCGTCCAGCAACGCCCCGAGCACGGGACCGAGCAGCATGTTCATGAAGGCGGCGATCAGTCCCGCCGCCGCGGCAAACTGGGCGAATTTCAGCTGGGGAAAGAGCATCTGGGAGATCGCCGCCGTGCCGGTGAAAAATGTCCCCGAGAGGATCCCGTGTGCGAGAAAAACCAAGCCGAAAGACTTCGGATCATGAATCCACAGGAATCCGGCCAGCATCATCGCCGCGTAAAGCAGCAAGGCCCCCAGGCCGACGCGCAGGGGATGAAACCGGTCCGCCATCCAGCCGAGCGGAAAGGCCAGGAAGAAGGAGCAGATGAAGGTCACCACCAGGTATTTCCCGTAGGTCTCCATCGTCAGCCCGTAGCTTTTTGCCGCGTAGATGGCGAACAGGTTGACGGGCACGAACGCGGTGTTCGCCAGCCCGAGAAAGATGAAGACCCAAAGGTAATACGGCTTGGCGAAACAATCGCGGAAGTAATCACCGATCGCACCCAGGACGGGATTGGACCGCGCCGCCGCGACCGGCGGCGGATAATCACCTTCCTTCACCCGCAGACACATCAGGGTGAAGCCGACCCCATAGATGAGACCGATGCTGGCGAGGATGAGCGTGTAGTTTTGCTCCGCATGGCCGATGATCTTGTAATTGAACAGGATTCCCGCCCCCAACCCCACGGCGCGGAACAGGCCGTAGAAGCGACCCAGCCATTCCCGTGGCACCACATCGTTGATCAGGCCATTGAACACCGCGTTCGAGATGACCACGCCGATTTCGAACACCATCCAAAAAAAGCCCATGGTCAGGAGGATCGTGTGGTTGACCGTGGCCGGATCGCCGCCGAACAGCCGGTGCAGCACCGGGCCGATCCTTGGGCTGAAGGCGAGGCCGAACATGGCGAGGGTGACGAACGGGGTCGGCAGCAGCAAAAAGGGGAGTCGTCGTCCCCGGCGGCTGCGATACCGGTCGCTCCAGTAGCTCATCGTCGGGCCCGCGATCAAGATGATCGTCCAGGGAATGGTGAGCAGGAAGATCCCGGTGACAAAGTCTGTCGCCTGGTATTTCTTGAGCATCAGCTGCGCCACCGGTGCCGCGGACCGCTCGCGCATCATGTAGGCGAAATCGCCGAAGAGGAGCCAGACAAACAGCAGCGCCAAGCCCCCGGCCGTGTAGCTGAGGGTGCCGACCGACCAGGTTTTCTTGTCGCCGGCCGCGGGGGCGGGAGGAGGATTGGTCGAGGGCGGCGAGAGCATGGGAGGGAGTTGGTTCGGAGTCTAGGCCATGCTCGCCACCCGGACCTGGTCCAGCGCGAAGCGCAGCGGCTGGCCCGAGAGGTAACGGTCCAGCTCCTCCAGCACGACCCGGCCGACGAGGGCGATCTCCCGGTGACGGGCCCCGGCGAGATGTGGCGTGAGGATCGCGTTGGGCAAGGTGCGCAAAGGCGAGTTCGGGGGAGCCGGCTCGGGATCGGTCACGTCGAGCAGGGCCGTCAGATCAGGGCGTTCCCGCAGCACGGCCACCAATTCGGCTTCACGCACGATGGCACCCCGGGCGGTGTTCACGAAAGAGGCGTGCGGTTTCATCCGCCGCAGGTGTTCCGCCCCGATCAGTCCGATCGTCTGGGGCAGCAGCGGGGCGTGCAGCGAGACCACATCGCACCGCTCGAAGATTTCAGGCAGGCTCGTAAGCTCAACACCCAGCCGGGCGGCTTCCTCGGCCGTAACCGTGGGATCGCAGGCCAAAATCGTGAGCTCGTGGCGCTGGAGTCCCTGGACCACCAGCCGTCCCACGCTGCTGAGTCCGATGATGCCGACGGTGGCTGCATGCACCCCTGAGGAAGCGGTATCGCTCAGGTAGGCCCAGTCGGCCCCGCCCCGCCGCAGGTAAAACCAGGTTTGCTTGAGGGCGAGGATGATCATCGCCTCGGCAAACGTGGCCGTGGGCCCGGCGTTCGCGCCCGCCGCGCTGGATAGCACGATGCCCCGCCGCCAGAATTCGTCGGACACAAAACCGCGCACCGAGCCGGCGCCATACAGCACCACGCGGAGTTTCGGCATGGCCTCAAGGATATCCGCGCCGAGCTCCGGAATGCCCCAGCTGCCCACCAGCACCTCCGCCCCGGCCAATCGGGCGCGGTGCGCCTGCCAGTCGGCGGCAGTGATAGGCGGGGTCAAGAGCTCAACCTGCTCTTCCAGCCTGGCCCGGGCGGCCGGCGGGAAAAGCCACGGAAGCAATTCCGGACGGAAAGCCAGCGCGGCGCCTGGCCGGGATCGGGATGCTTGGGGGGGCGAATGACTCATGGCTGCTTGAAGGTGCCGACCGACCCGGTGTTGCGCTTGGCGGCCTCGAGGCGCGCCCGCAAATCCGCCACCAAGGCTGCTGCAGCCGGTTCCGCGATCAGGTTGTGCAGTTCGCTGGGATCCGCCGCCAGGTCAAACACCTGCGCCCATCCCGAATGCCCCGGATATTCCACCAGCTTGGCCCGCTCGGTCCGGATCGCGACCACATCAAAGGTCACGTCGGCGTATTCGGGGTCCTGATAGTTTTCGTAGTAGAACTCCCGGCGCCAATCCTCCGGCACCTGTCCACGCAGGAGTGGCAACAGACTGCGCCCCTGCTGCGGCCAATGCAGCGGCACGCCCGCAAATTCCATTATCGTGGCCGCGAAATCGATGTTCAGGGCCATCGCGTCAACCAGCGTCCCGGCCTGCACCGCCCGAGGATACCGGACAATCAGCGGGATCCGGACGCTTTCTTCATAGGCCGTGCGCTTGTCGCCCAGACCATGTTCCCCGAGATAGTAGCCATTGTCGCCGGCAAAGATGAGGAGGGTATCGTCGGCGACGCCGTTGGCCGTCAACGCGTCGAGCAGCCGGCCGATGTTGTCGTCCACTCCCTGCAGGCAGCGGAAATAGTTCAGTGTATCCTGCACGCGCGGGTTCCAGGGCTTCAGGGCGGGAGCCGGAAACGGTGGACGGGCGGCGAGATTCGGGGGTGGAGAAATCGTCGCCTCCGCATAGCGCTGCGCGTGGCGCGGCGCCGGCGTGCGATTGTCGTGTGGCGTCTTGTAGCCAATGAACATCGCGAAAGACTGAGCGCTATTGGCTCGGACGTAATCGATCGCATGATCAGTCGTTACATCGTCCACCCACCCTTGCGTCTCGACCCAGACTCCATTTTGCAGGAAGCGGCAGTTCGGATAAATTCCCTGGTCCACGAACGTGAACGTGTCGGTGAAACCGGGACGGTCCTCCTGCCGGCCCATATGAAACTTGCCGAAATAGCCGGTGCGATAGCCCGCCGCCCGCAGGGCGTGCGCCCAGGTTTGCTCGGAGCGAAACGCCGTCTTGTTGTCCCGGATACCGTGCGCGTAGGTCTGCTTACCCGTGAGCATCGAGGCGCGGCTCGGGGAGCAGAGTGAATGCGTCACAAAGGCATTGCGGAACCGGGCGCCTTCCGCCGCCAGACGATCCAGGTTGGGCGTCTCAAAAAAGGGAAACCGGGCCTGCGCGCCCTGCTCACGTTGCACCACGCCGAGGGCGTCGAAGCGCTGGTCATCGGTGACAACCACGATGATATTGGGTCGACGTGCATCCGCGATGGCCGGGAGCGCGGCGGTGAGACAGGCGGCGGACACCAAGAGGGCGGATTTCATGGAGCTGAGGGAGTGCGGGTTTTGTCTTTAAAAACCGCCGCCACGGCGTGGGCGGCCGGTTTGAGGGTGTGGTCGAACTCCACAATCGACGTGTTGGCGAGACAGGGAAAGGCGTCGTGGCCCATCCAGATGAG
Organism: Lacunisphaera sp.; assembly: GCA_029945855.1. GTDB lineage: Bacteria > Verrucomicrobiota > Verrucomicrobiia > Opitutales > Opitutaceae > Lacunisphaera. The sequence continues at coordinate 19,211 of JAQSDJ010000130.1, read as the reverse complement.
GAACCCGCCGCAGCGGGGAAACTGCGCCTTCTTGGCCCGCACGGCGCAGGCCAGCTTCTCGGCCTGCTCCTGCTGCGTGTAGGCCACGTAGGCCGCCAGGGCTTCGTCGTCTTTCATGCCTTCGAACCGAGGACCCAAGCGGTCGGCTTGCGTCCACCAAGCGGACGAGTGACGCCAGAGGGCATTGCCAAGGGGCCACGTGGGCTCGGTCCCCGCTTGCCGCTGGATAAGCGCAACGCGGCTCGCCCCGGCCACGCCGGTTTCACCCCGGAACAGCGCATCGTCGTCCCGCCAGTAGTTCTCCCATTCCCCCGGCTGCGGATAACCGTCTAGCCCCCAAGGGCCATGCACTTCGTGGTGCAGGCCCTGCCCGAACTCGGCGCGCTCCGAGTGAAACCGCGGGCCGTAGGGTGAAGTCGGGAGGAAGCGGTGCGTCGGGTCCTTCGCTGCCACCAGAGCGGCGAGCGCGGCGAGCGCCGGGTGGGCCAGCGTCAGCGGGATCCGCCGCTTGCCCCCAGGGAAAATCTCATCGACATGCAGTTCGTTGCCACCGCACCACATGAGCAGGCAGGCGTGGTGCTGGCGCGCATGGATGAAGTGCCGCGCCACGGCACTGAGTTCGGCAATGAATACCGCATCTTCCGGCGGGGTGCTGTCGACCCCTGAAGAGGACAGCGGAAATTCCTGCCAGACCAGCAGACCGGCCCGGTCGCAGGCCGTGTAGAATTCCGGCGACTCGAGATGCCCGCCGCCCCACACCCGCAGCAGATTGCAGCCCATCTCCCGGTAGATGGCCACCAGCCGTTCGGTTTCCTCCCGCGTCGTATCCAGATAGCACATCCGGATCGGCGTCCAGTTGACCCCCTGCAAAAAGATTGGCCGGCCGTTCACCACGCAGAGCCATGGCAACGCGGCTGGGGCGGCGCCCGCGCAAGGTCGCCACTCGATGTGCTTGAAGCCGATTTCACGGGTCCATTGCGCGACGACCCGGCCGGCGCGCGTGGCGGTGATTTCCAGCCCGTAAAGCGGCTGGGGCCCCTCGCCGCGCGGCCACCACAGTTCAGGATTTGCCACCCCGAGGGACAAGCGCTGCTCGCCCGCCGCCAGCTGGGCTTGGGTGGAAGCGACGACCCGACCGTCCCGGCGCAAGACCGCCTCGAGGCGGGTTTCTCCTCCCTTCCCTTCCGATCCCACGCTGAACTCCACCGTCCCTTGGTGGAAATCAGCGGTGACCCCTGTGGTCGTGCCGAGCAGCACGGGCAAGGGAACCGCCTCCTGCCGTTCGAGGGTCAGGCGCCCGCCGGCGCCGATCGGCACCAACCGCACGCACCAGTCCCAGCTGAAGTTGTAGCGCGGCTTCAGGTCGCGGGCCAGCGAGGTATGCCCCATCTGCCCCTGCCCCTCCGGTGGCAGGGCAAAAACCAGCGCGAGTTGATGCGATCCCGGCTGGGCCAGCGTGGCCCCCAGATCAATCCGGACCGGTTTATGGGCCCCGCAAAACCCTGCGACGATCACGCCGTCGAGCAACACCCAGCCGTGGTGGTCCAGGCCATCGGCGCAGAGCACGACCGAGGCCCCGTCGTCCAGGGTGAGCGGAGGGAGGGCGGCGGAAAACTTCCAATGCCGGTGCTCGACCCACTCGATGGCGAGGGAGTTTCGCCCGATGTGCCAGTCCGGAATTTCCCCGGCCCGCAGGAGATTTTCCTGCACACTGCCGGGCAGCCGGGCCGGAAACGGCCCGTGATCCGGCAAAAGAAAACCACCGGTCTCGGCCGATTTCCGCAGTTTCCAGGCAAACGGCCGCCAACCGGTGAGGGTCCACCGGAGAGAACTGAGATCGACGAGGGGATGAACCGGGGGGCGCACGGGTTAGTTCGGGGTGATTCTGACCGTGACGGTTGCCGTGCGCACCGGATGCTCCAGTGCGAGGCCGAGACGGGTCGGCTGCCGTTTGCCGGGCAGATCCTCCGGCAGCACCTCCGCACGGAGTTTCCAAGCGCCGCCGCTGACCTTCACTTCGACGCGCACGGCTGACTCCCCCTCCCCCACCAGGAGCAGGCCCGGCTTTTTCTCGCGCCATTTCTCGAAGGTGATGAGCGCGGTCTCGAACGCGGCGGGTTCCTTGAATTCGACCGTGTCCGTGACGATGATTTCCGCTTTCGGTGCGCGGCGCAGGGTAAAGGTGCGGATCAGGGATTGGAGCGCGGGCACCCCATAACCCCCGGCGAGATCCAGCACGACCGTGTCTTCCTTCTCGGTGAAAGAGGTCGAGATGACTTTCGCCGCGAATTCCCGGCCCGGCTGCTGCAGCTGCCCCGCGACCACCGGCACCCCATGCCCGTAGGAACTGAGGACCTTCGAAGCATAGCGGTCCGGACCGAAAGTCCGCTTCGTGTATACTTCCAGGCCCGGATCCACCAGCACGGCCCGATCGCCCGCGGCCACGACGAACGAACCCAGGTCGTTGTGGTTGTGATTCTCGGCATTGTGACCGCCCTTGATCGCCGCACCAAAAGTCGGCGTTGCCCGGCCGGTATAAACCTGCGCGTCGGCGAACCAATAATGGTTGGCACTGATGCGGGGCGCCGGAGCCGGGGGCAATCCCGCGGTCGCCAACGGGAGGAAAACCTTCATCGCCGCCTCGTAGGTTTGCAGGGATTTCAGGTCGTTCACCGTCAGGTTCCACACTTTCATCCCGAGTGGCTTGGGATAGCCCTGCCGGACGGCCAGCGCCCCGAACCAACTTGACGGCCGGTCCTTCACATCCATGTCGGCAAATGCCGGATAAACACCCGGGAGGATTTGAAATCCTGCCGGATAGGCCGCCACGCGCAGGGCGTGGTCACCAGACAGGGGACGAACTCGGCCGGCGGTAGCCGCCGCCAGCGTTTCCGAGACCATCGCAAAGTGGCCGAACCCGTAATTCCAATAGCCAATGCCCTCGCTACAGTAGCCGTCGGCGGTGAAACCCCGCAGGTAATATTCCAGGTTAAGCGCGGCGTAGCTGATGATCTCGGCGCGCTCGGTGCGGGAAGCAAGCGTGGCAAGGGCGACGCCGACCACGCCGGCGTGGCACACGGCGTTCCAGTTGTTGTCCGCCTGGCTCCACCACATGCCGTCGGTGTCAGCGCTGTTCTCGCCGTGGACGCGGGCCAGAAAGGGCGCAATCACGCGGCGCTTCAGCTCGGCCCCGAGCCGGGTCCGCAGCTCCGGCGGCAACTGGTCGGCGTGCCAGTAGGCGATGGTGGCGAGGGACCATCCCTTCATGGCCACCATCAGGTCCACCTCCGTCCAGCGCCCCTCAAAATTGTTCAGCTGCGGATCGTGCGCCGGGAGCACCCAGGTCTTTTCCGCCAAAATCGATTCCATTTGCTGGATCAGGGCGGGCATAAAGCGGCCCTGATGCTCGACGCCCTCGGCCCAGGCCAGGAGGTTCAACCGCCCGAGCCGCCGCAGATTCATTTGCTGGAACTCGGTGCGGTTGCCATCCCGGGTGTAGCGCAGATAGAGATCGTCGGAAAGCTCCGGCACCGGCTCCCCGGCCACCTTGAGCGCCGCCGCGACCAGTTCACCCGCCGGTATCGTGGCGGCCGCCTTGGTCCACAGGACGCGATCCGTGGCCGGCGCACCCCACCCCACCGGCTGGTCCGGCAAAGCCGCGGCCACGGAATTAAGCCATTGGGTCTCCGGCGCGAAGCGGGCTTCCGGCGGGGCGGATTCTGCCACGCCCGCAGCCAGGATTGCGCCGAGGACAAACAAGGGGAGGCCTCTGTTCATGATGAGTTCTGGTTAGTGGATTACCCCGATCAAGCCGATCGTTGTGACGGTGCCGCAGCCGCCGGGGACCGGAACCGACAACGTCTCCAGTTCGAAATGGTGGTGACCCGCCGGGAGCGCATCCGACACCAGCCACGGGCGAAACCATCCACTGTCCCCGGCCCACGCCGGCCGGTCGCGCTCCGTGGTCTGCCATGGACCGCCATCAACCCGATAACGCACCTCGCTCGACAGGCGGCCGAAGTCGAAGCCGAGCATCAGACCGCGGCCCGCAAAGCTGACCTGCAGCCGCGCACCGGGCACCGTGGTGTGCAGCACCTGATTCATGCCCAAGCAGGTGAACCAGCGGCGCAATGACCACGCCCCGGCGCAGGTGGCTTGCTCGAGTGGCATCAAGTTCACCTTAGCCCAGCAATCATCATGCAAGGAGGAGGGCAACGCCGGCCAGCCGATCCACCGGGGCGAGGCGGCGGCGGAACCCCATTCCGCCTCGCAGAAGGCGATGACGCTTTGGGCATAGCTTAGGCTGCCACGGTTTTCAGGATGCAGTCCGTCGGGCAGCCACTCGGCCCACGTCATGAGTCCCCGCCTCACCTCATCCCACGAATGCAAACCCATCCACACCGAACCGATGCCGTAATGCTCCGCCAACAACTCAAACTCCGCCACGGAGGGCGGCACTCGTCCCTGTTCCATGTCGGGCAGCATTTCCGGACGGAACGTATTGACGATGACCACGTCACTGCCGGCGGCCAGCAGTTGCCGGAGGACGCCCTCCCGGGTGCGATCGCGGCGAGCCGTGGGCTGATTGAAATCGTTGACCGCATACTCGACAAATACCAGGTCGCACTCGTGCGCGATGATCTCCGAACCCACGCGAAAAACCGCCAGATCGCTGCCCGTGGCGCCGAGTGCGGCATTTTCGATTCGGAGCCGAACCGAGGGGAAGCGCGCGGACAGCCAGCCGGCAAACGGTTCGGGCCAACGCGTGCCGGTCTTGGGCGCGGTGATGGATCCCCCCAGAAAACCGACGCGCAGTTTACCATCCGCCATCGACGCCCGCGAACGCTGGAGCGCACGACGATGGCGTAAAACCGGCCCGAGCGTGGCGATGAAATCCATGGGCGTGGATCAGCCGGACGCGGGCAGGAGGGGACCGCGGAGCGGCGCCCGCAGCGTCCGGCCGTCGTGCCAGGTGAATGACTGGACCAATGTCGTCGTCGGCACGGTCGCCTCCCCCCGCTCATTGGTCTCGATCATGCGGATCAAGATGTGGGCGGCCGTGGCGCCAACCTGCATGGAATTAATCTGCAGTCCGCTCAGCGACCGGGCGGGGTGCTCCTTGTGGAAAAACGCGATGCCGAGGTCCCGCGGCACGCGCAAGCCGAGCGCCCGGGCCGTGATAGGCAGCTCGAATTCTTCCGTCAGCACCACATCAGGGCTTTCCCGCTTCACCCACCGGGCAAAGAGATCCGCATCCCAGCGATCCTCGGGCAGAATAAGGGGCGGCACGTCACACCACTCGGACTGCAAGCGGCGGTGCACCAGGAAAACCCCCAGCCGGCTATGGTGGGTGCGCACATCCTGCGAGGCCCGGAGCACCAGGCCCGGTCGACGGTAGCCGCGCCGGGAAATCTCCGCCAACACACGCTCGATGCCGTAGGCATGATCGTCGACCACCCGGCTCAGCACCGGTCGCGCCAATGAGTAGTCGAGACTGATGGCCGCGAATTTGGTCCAATCAATCGTGATCGGGGGATAGTCCACGGGCAGTGGAGCGAACAGGAGGCCCTGGACGTTCTGCGTCCAGAGGATGCTGCTCAGGCGGGGCCCGGTGATGCCGGGTTCGCGCAACCAGACGGGTTCGCACAGGTAGCCGCGCTCCGTGGCGGCGCGCAGCGCGCCGGCGAGGCAGCCGGCGGCATAAGCGCTTTGGCGCCACTCCTCCCTCTGGGGAAACGCGGTCAGAAAGGCAATCTTGGCGCGATAGGCCTTCTTGCCGCGATGCTGCCGCTGGGCCATGAGGGCGGAGATCAGCGGATCAGGCCGGTAGCCGAGGCGTTTGGCGGCGGCCTGCACGCGGCGGATCGTGGCCGGGGAAACTTCCGGACTCTTGCGCAAGGCCAGGGAAACCGCGGTCTGGGAGAGGCCGGTCTCGCGCGCGACATCCTGTTGGGTGACCATGGCGACCATTGGAGGCAGGCGGCGAACGCGGGGCAAGCAGCGAGCGGCGCGCAATGGCTCAGCCCACGGGCTGGCTGAGCAAGGACTGCAGCAGCCCCTCCAGGGGGGCCGTCGCAAGCCCGCAGACCACGTCACCCCCACCGTAATAGAGATGGTAGACGCCGTTGAGCACCACATGTCCGCAGGGGAAACAAACGCCGTTGTAGAGCCCCTTGGTCTCCCACTCCGCCTGGGGCTCGTAAAGGGGAAGCCGGGTGCGATGCGTGACGCGAAAGGGGTTCTCCAAGTCCAGCAGCATGGCCCCAAGCCGGTAATGCTTGTCGGGACCGACCGCGTGATAAATCTGCAGCCAGCCATGCGGCGTGCGCAGGGGCGGGTTGTTGGCGCCCACCTTGAGTTCCCACTCATATTCAGCCTTGGCGAGGAGCTTCAGCTGCTTCCAGCCCAGCAAATCCTCCGTGGCCGCGATCCAGATCGCCGCCTGCCGATTGGGGAAGCCCGCCCCATGCCACTGCATCGGTCGGTGCAGAGTGACCCACTTGCCGCCGATGGTCTCCGGGAAGATCACGACATCGCGTTCATCAAGGGAGGGATCGGTCAGTCTGCCAGCCCGGATCCACGACTTGAAGTCTTTGGTGAGGAACAGGTGGGTCGAGGTGAGGTTCTGACGCAAGGCCACCGGAAAATGCGCCGGGAAGGCGCGAAAGGCGCGCGTCGCCTCCGAGGATTTATCCCAGTATTGCCCAGGCGGAAAAGGACGCGATGCGACCGTGACATAATACCATTCGCCTACCTTGATGATACGCGGATCCTCCAAACAGCCGCCGTCAGGGGTAAACGGAATGGGCGAGACGGCCGGATGGGCCGAGTCGCGGGTAAAATGCACCCCGTCTTTGGAGCGCGCCAGAGCCAGATGCACGACATGGTCGGCATCATTGCCGGCGGCACGGTAAAGCAGCTGAACTTCGCCGGTGCTCGCGTCATGCCAGGCGGCAGGATTGGTGGCCACCAGACTTTCCCATGGATTGGCCGGGTTTGGCGCCAGAATCGGATTTGTCGGATGCCGGGTGAGTTGGAAATCGGCGAGACGGGACATGGAGGGAAGAAATGACGGGGATGCTGAAATGAATGACGGAGCGTGGCCCCAACCACGCTCCGTCAAAGTTTCTGACCCTAAACCTGAACCTAGAACTTGAAGTCCGTGCTGAGGCGAATCGTGCGGTATTCGCCAAACGTGAAGCCCTCCGAAACATAGTTCTTGTTGAAGAGATTGCCCACGTTGAGGCGGACGACAATGGCGCGCCGGTCGGCCAGTTTGAATTCCTTGGCCGCAGTCATCCAGTGCACCATATACTCGTCGCTGCGATTCTTGAGGGAATTCAACCCGTTGTTGAGATCCAACATGGTGTCGCTCTTGTAGGTGAGTCCATAACCGAGCCGCAGGCCGGCGGCCTTGCCGCCTTGGACCGTGTAGTTCGCCATGAAGGTGCCTGATTTTTCGGGGGCCCGGGGCAGTTCACGGCCGATCTTGAATTGCTCCGTGGCGGCCGCCCCGGTGATCTTGCCGTTGTAGTAGGCATACCCGACGCGGACGTCGAAGGCCTTCGTGGGCTTATAGGTCGCCTCAAACTCGAAGCCCTTGCTCTCCTCACCCGCCGAAAGGACGCCATAAGTGCGCGGGGGCACCAAGGACTGATCGTTGAACTGGCGGCCGACGTTGGTGCGTTTCTGCGAGAAGACGGTCAGCGAGGTCATCAGCTCCTTGCTCCACACCGATTTGATGCCGCCCTCAAGGCCCTTGGCGGTCTGCGGCGGCAGGAATTCATTATTGATATCCAGCAGGAATTGCGGCGCATAGCTCGTGCTGTAGTTGGCAAAGAGCATGTGTTTCTTCGCCTTGTCCGGCATGAAGCCCAGACCAACCTGGTAGATGGGCGTGGAAGGAAGCGCAATTTTGACCTTGGAGATCTGGTTGAGATTCTGGATCAGTTTGCCGCGGGCGTAGCCCAGCAACATTTGGACCCGGTCATCGTAGGCGGAGAGAACCTCACTGATGCGCGTGTTGCTCCAGGTGCTGGTGAAGCGCTGGGGTCCGCGGAACAACCGCCAGGGATTGCTCGGGTCGACCTGCGTCGGGACCTCAAAGGTCGTCCCACCTACCGTATTGGTCGGGTCGATGGAGTTCGTGATGTAGTTGTTCTTCGGGAAGTTCACGTAATCCGAGGCAACGGTGTCTCTCGTCGCCAGCCCGGTGACCGGGTCAAAACCGATGTTCAGCGTATAGAGATTGAGCGTCGCGCCGTTCTGGAACGTGCGCCATTCCCGGAAGTAATAGTCGTTGGTGTTCCATTCGTAACCGACCACGGTGCGCGACTTGACCGGCCCGATGTCATACTCAAAGAGCAAGTCGCCCTTGTAGCCGCTGATCTGGTTGCCATCCTGTTGCTCGACGCCGAAAAACGGCGTGGGCACCGTGCGGAACGGATCGCCGCCGCCCGGGGTCACCTGATCACGATCACGGCCGTTCTGCGAGTAGATGCCGCGGAAGGTGATATGGTCATTGATCCGGGAGGTGAGATCGACGGTCCAGTTTTTCATCCGGTTGTTGGCATTCGAGTAGGGACCAAAAGTGTAGTTGGTCGACCGCCCGAGACCGCGCTTGTCCTTGTCCACGACAATCTCTGTGGCCGCCGTGCCCGGCCGGACCCAGGTGATGGGCTGGAGTGCGCCGAAGTTGGTTTCAATGTCCAGGTATTCATATTCCACCGTGACTTCCGTGTTCGGGAATATCCGCCACAGGGCCGAGGGGTTGATCGAAACCACGGTGTTCGAAAACCACTTCGAATCGCGCTCGTTGTAAGTGTAGGACATCGGCAGACGGAAACCCAGCTTGCCCGGCAGCAAGGTCGTATCGATGTCCGTCGATGCGCGGCGGAAATCGTAGTTGCCCATGACCGCCGTGACCACGCCGTGTGACGAGGTTTCATTGCGCAAACGCGGGCGCTTGCTGATGTAGTTGATCACGCCACCCGGATCATTCTGCCCATAAAGAATCGAGTTGGGCCCGCGGATGATTTCCACGCGGTCGACACCCGTCATGTCATAAAGGCGGCCGCCGGGAGCAAAGCCGTTGCGGCGAGGCAACACCGTGAAACCGCGGTTGGCATACTGTTGGTTGCCGCCGGCGCCCTCGGACGTCTGGTTGTTCTGCGCCGCCAGGCCGGGGACCATCTTGGTCAGTTGATCGCCGTTGAGGACCATCAGGTCCTTCATGAGTTCGGCACTGAAGACCGAGATGCCCATGGGGGTTTTTTCCAAGGGCCGCGACACCAAGGTGCCGGAGGTGGATTCCGTGATGTCGGTGCCGGCGGTGGACTTCACCACGAAGGGCGAAAGCTCGACCACTTCATCGCTGGCGGGAGTGCTTGTCGTCGGTGCGGTTTGCGCCAAGAGCGCACCTGCCGAAAAAGCGGACAATAGGCCCGCGATCCAGTATCGGAGTTTTTCTTTCATAGGGGTTAGGGGTTCAAGTGGACGATCCTGATGATGCCCATGACTGACTTGTGCTTTCCGGTGTATGCATCAGCGATGGTCCGGCGATACTGGCTGTTCTGTTATCAATTAGTTCCCGGCCAGATTGAAGGCAATTTTCAGGTCTAGCTCAATGCCGGCCAACGTTTCACCACTCGCCAGGCGTCAAAGGGGAAGTGGCGGACCGATCACCTTCAAGCCGGCAGCCAAGCTGCTCCGCCCGAGGGCAATTGGCTTGCAGTCTCTAGGACCGCCTTGGGAGCATTCAACGATTAACATGCGCACGCTGACGCTGCTATTTCTCTTGGGCGCGATCGCCGGCGCGACCTGGGCCGCCGAGGCCAGGCCGCGGATCCGCATCGGTGTGCCCCGGGACTCGGCGCCGCTGTCGTTCATCGATGACAAAGGGCAGGCCGCCGGCTTTACCGCGGAATTGCTGCGCGAGGCCGCTCGCGTCGGCGGCTTCGAGGCCGAGATCGTCGCGAACTGGTGGAAGCACAACGGCGAGGCGTTCGCCGAAGGCCGGCTCGACGCCCTCAGCAACGTCACCAAGGGCGACTCCTTGTTCCACACGCTGGATTACAGCATCACCCAGGCCTCGATTCATGGCGTGACCTACTCGCATCCCGGCAAGCCGCCCTTGCGCCGGGTGGCGGACTTTCGCGGCAAGGTCATCGGCGCGTTGCGCGGCACGGTGGCCTACGGCAACGCCCTGGCGCATCCGGAATGGGAGGCCAAGATCACCGCCTACCCCTCGATCGAAAGCCTCCTGCAGGCCACCGCCCGGGGCGAATGCGACGCCGCGCTCTTCACCAGCATCCTGAGCGAAAAAGTGGTGGACGCGCAGGGGCTGCGGAAGGAGTTGGTCGACGATCTCCTCCATGATTTCCATCTCGTGGTGCACAACGGCGACCGCACCACCCTCGCCCTGCTCAACGAGGCGCTCGCCACCCTCAAGCACAACGGGACCTACGACCGGCTCTTCGCCAAGTGGATCGGCCCGGTTGAGCCGCGGGCGATCCGCCTAGCGGACCTGCGCCCCTATTTTCCCCCGATTGCCCTCGTGACCCTGGCGGTCGTCATGATCATCTGGTGGCAGCGCCGCATGCTGGCGCGCATCGCCCGGCATGCGGAGGACCTGCGCCTGAGCCGGTTGGAGCTGGAGCGCGCCAACGTGAAGCTCGAGGCTGCGATCAAGCAAGCCGAGCACCTGGCGGCCACGGCCGAACAGGCCAGCCAGGCCAAGAGTGCCTTCCTCGCGATGATGAGCCATGAGATCCGCACGCCGATGAACGGCGTGATCGGCATGACCGGACTGCTGCTCGACACCAAGCTGACCACCGAGCAGCACTACCTGGCCAACACGGTGCGGCAGAGCGCGGAGTCACTCCTGTCGATCGTCAACGACGTCCTCGATTTCTCCAAGATCGAGGCCGGGCAGCTCCAATTCGAGTCCATCCCCTTCGATCTGCGGGAGGCGATCGAGAGCGGCCTGGTGCCCCTGGCCGAGCGCGCCCATGCGATGGGCATCGAGCTCATCGCCGACCTCGGTGACGACCTGCCCGCCCGGCTGGTCGGCGACGCCGGCCGCCTGAACCAGGTCCTGGTCAACCTGATCGGCAATGCGGTCAAGTTCACCTCGCAGGGCGAGGTCG
>JAQSDJ010000130.1:0-8054 GCA_029945855.1 Lacunisphaera sp. | reverse complement strand
CCGCGCCGGACCACCGCGTGCGCCTGCGCTTCACCGTCAATGACACCGGCATCGGCCTGACCGCGGAGCAGCAGACCCGCCTGTTCCAGCCCTTCACGCAGGCTTCCACCGGGACCGCCCGGCGGTTCGGCGGCACCGGCCTGGGCCTGGCCATCTGCAAGCAGCTCGTCGAAAAAATGCACGGCGAGATCGGGGTGGAAAGCGCCCCGGGCGCGGGCTCCCGTTTCTGGTTTACCGCCGAGTTTCCGGTCCAGCCGGTGGCGTCCGCCGCACCGTTTCGCCCCGCCAGCCTTGCGGGGGCGCGGGTGCTCGTCGTGGACAACAACGCCACCAGCCGGGAAATCCTCGTCCGGCGGATTGCCGCCTGGCAGGCGGAGGTCGTCACGGCTGGGGATGCCGCCACCGCCCTCGCCTTGCTGAAAGCCGCGGCGACCGCGGGCGCCCCGTTTGCGATCGCCGTGCTCGACCTGCACCTCTCCGGCATGATGGCCCTGGAACTCTCCACGACCATGCGCGCCGATCCGGCGACCGGTCGCCCCCGGACCATCTTGCTCACCTCCTTGCGCCAGGTCCTCAGCGCGGACGAACTCGAGCGCGCCGGCATCGACCGCCATCTGGTGAAACCGGCCCGGCTGGGCCAGTTGCACGCGGCCCTCACCGCCCTGCTGGGCCGCCAGACCGGGATCCCCGGGGCCAAGACTCCCGCGGAGACGCTGCCCGACGTGGCGCGCTTCCATGTGCTCGTCGCCGAGGACAATCCGGTCAACCAGAGCGTGGTCAGCATGCAGTTGCGGAAACTGGGCTGCCGGCACGCCATCATGGGCAACGGCCTGGCGACCGTCGAGGCAGTGCTGCGCGACCACTACGACGTTATCCTGATGGATTGCGAGATGCCGGAGCTCGACGGTTTCGGCGCGACCCGGCGCATCCGCGCCTGGGAAGAGGAGCGGCGCGCCCGCGGGGAGCAGTTCCGGCCGGTCCACATCATTGCGCTGACCGCGAATGCCATGATCGGCGACCGCGAGGCCTGCGTCGCCGCCGGCATGAACGACTACCTGAGCAAACCCCTGCGTCTGGCGGAACTCAACCGGGCGCTGGCCGGCACTCCCGCCTGAGCCCAAAGCTGCGTTTGATGTGGATTCCCGGATGAATCTACTGTCACCCAACGGTGTCTCGGCTCGGTCCCGCCGAGGCGGAACCGCCGGACCGTGGTTCGCTCGCGGAGCGGTCCGCCGGCCAGCATTCAGGCCCCCGGGCTGCTGCTGCGGTTCCGACCATGCCAGGCGGTCAGCTCGGCAACGGCGGCGAATACTGGTAGGCGGGGTCAGCCCCCTGCCGGCGCAGAATGCCGGCGATCTCCCGCCAGACCCCGATGATGCCCCGGGGCGTGGGCGGCAGGTCCTGCGCAATCAGCGTGTGCAATTCCCCGAGGCGATAGCACGGCACCGCGGCATACATGTGGTGTTCGATGTGGTAGTTCATCTGCCAGTAAAGGAACCGCACGGCCGGGTTGAGCGTGAAGGTGCGGCAGCACAGCCGGAAATCATCCACGTTGTCGCGCAGCCCGATGTGCTGCGTGTTGTTGCACAGCCAGAACAGCCAGCCGCCACAATAGGGCGCGAGGCTCAGGAGCACCGGCAGCAGCCAATGACCGGTGCCGATGCCCGTCGCGATGATCGCGCCGTGACCCAGCAGGATGATCCGCGCCCAGCGCACCGGGGCGACGCGACGCGCCGGCTCGCCCGGGGGAAACAGCGTGAGCTCCCACTCCCCGCGGAATTGTCCCCGCGCCACGCGCACCGTGCCCAGGACATTCGCCTTGAGGGCCGACCAGCTGAACAATCCCTGCAGGAAGAAGTCGCGCAGCATCAGGCGCACCGGCAGCACCACCTCCAGGTCCTCCGGCGGATGCAGGGTGTAGCGGTGGTGCCGCACATGGCTGGCCTGGAACATCTCGTGGTTGATCCAGCCGAGAAACGCGAGGACGTGGCAAAAAAACGTGTTCCAGAGCTTCGTCTTGAAGACCGTGCCGTGGCCCAGCTCGTGCACGCCGTTGATCAGGAAGGTCGAGACCGTCCCGTGCAGCAGGACGAACAGCACCGTCCCCCACCACGGCACGCGGCCGAACGTGACCCAGGCCAGCGTAAAGGTGGTCGCAAGGATACCCAGGTAGCCCAGGGTCTGGAAGGCGGCGAGGAGATCGCTGCGCTCGTGCAGCCGCTTGAACGCCCCGGGCGGCAGCGGCGAGCGATACCACGCGATCGGCTCATTCTTGCGCACCTCGTCGGTGAAATCCGGCAAGGGCGGCTCGGTCGTCAGGCGTGGATCTGGCGTTGCCATGCCCTCAACCCGGTTGAAAAAACACCCGCCCGCCTTCCACCTTCACCGGGTAGGATTTGAGGTCGACGCAGGCCGGTTTGCGAATCGCCTGGCCCGTCGTGCAGTCGAAACGGCCGTTGTGTTTCGGACACTCGATGACCTTCCCCATCACGAGGCCGTCGGCGAGATGCACCCGGGCGTGCGTGCAGAAGCCGTCCGTCACGTGGTAGGTGTCGTCCGCCGTGCGGTAGATCGCGAAACTCCGCTCCGCGAGGTCGAAGCGCCTGACATCCTCGGGGTCGATTTCCTCCGCCCCGCCGGCGTCGATCCAACCGTCGTTCGACGCGCTCATGGCTGCTGGCCGGCCACCGCCGCCGGGCCGCCGGAGGGAAACGGCTGCGCCGAGGCGGGCAGCTCGCGTTTCACGAAATAGCGGGGATCCTTCGTCTGCTTGATCAGCGTGGGGATGATCTCGCGGTAGGCCGCCCACAGGTTCGGATAGGGCACCGGCAGGTCGGCCTTCAATTCCTGGTGCAGCGCCGGCAGGGCGTGATACGGCACCATCGGGAACATGTGGTGCTCGAGGTGGTAGTTCATGTTCCAGTAGAGAAATCGGGAAATGGGATTCATATAGACCGTGCGGCAGTTCAACCGGTGGTCTAGCACGTCCTCCGCCAGGCCCGCGTGCTGCGTGGTCCCGAACACGATCATGAGCCACGCGCCGTAGAACGAGGGCAGCCCGACATACATCAGCGGTAAAATGCTTTTGATCGCCACCGCCCAGGCGATGAACACGAGATGGATCGCCAGGTAAATCCGCGCCGTGCGATACACCCGGGGGCGCTCGTCCGCCGGGACGTAGGTCGCCTCGTCGGGTGTCAGCCGCCCCGCGGCATGGATGAATGTTTTCCGCAGTTCGGCGAAGCCGCCCTTCAAATAGAGCAGATTGAGCAAAATGCCGGAGATGTCCGGCGGCCGGGGCACCGCGATCTCCGGGTCGCGGCCCACGATGATGGTGTCCGTGTGGTGCCGGGCGTGACTCCAGCGCCAGGAGGTCGACTCCCGTAAAACCATGAAGCTCGCCAGGTGGTAGACGACGTCGTTCATCCACTGCGTCTTGAACGCCGTGCCGTGGCCGCACTCGTGCCAGCGCGAGTCGCACGCCGAGCCGTAGAGCACGCCATACACGGCAAAGGCCGGCACCGCCCACCAGGTGCCCCAGAAATACCACCCCAGCCAGCCCGAGACCGCCAGGGCGCCGAACCAGATCAGCGTGTCCCGGATCGCAGGGCCGTCCTTCCGCTGCATCAGCTCCTTGAGCCGCTTGCGCGGGATCGCCGAGGCATACCAATTGGCGGAGGCGAGGCCGTTTTTCTCCGCCCGTTCGCCTTCGGGTCCGACCAGACTGTAGTCACGCTGCGTTATCACTGGGGGTATGGGGGTGTTCGTTTTTTTCTCAGACCGCGCACCGACCACCACCGCACCAAGGCGGGTGGCATCTTCGTGGCCCGGGCGAGGGCCGCCCGGTGCGCCAATCTGCTCCGCCGCGCCTTCGCGTCAAGGCTCCGCTTGCCGCCGGGCGCGGCCGCCCGTTGACGCTGGCGGCAATTTGGTCTCGGGTAGCGCCGGTCATGACTTATCCGCACTTCCTGCGCGCCCTGCACTCCCGGAACTACCGGCTGTTTTTCTTCGGGCAGGGCATTTCCCTCGTGGGAAACTGGATGAACACGACCGCGACGGGCTGGCTGGCCTACGAGCTGTCGAACAGCGCCTTCGTCGTCGGCCTGGTGGTCTTCGCCGGGCAGATCCTGCTGTTTTTTTCCCCGCTGGCGGGCGTGTGGGGCGACCGGGTGGACCGCCGCCGGGCCATCATCACCCTCCAGGTGCTCTGCCTGCTGACGTCGGCGACCCTCGCGGTCGTCACGCTCACCGGGCACGTGACGGTGGGCTGGCTCATCGGCCTGGCCATCCTGCGCGGGGTGATCAACGCGGCGGAATTTCCCACGCGCCAGTCGTTCACCGTCGAGCTCGTCGCCCACAAGGACGACCTGGGCAACGCCATCGCGCTCGGCTCCTCGCTCTTCAACGTCGCCCGGCTCATCGGCCCGCCCATCGCCGGCGCCGTCATCGTGCTCGGCGGCGCCGGCCTGTGCTTCGTGCTCGATGCCCTCAGTTTCCTCCCGATCATCGGCAGCCTGCTGCTGATGCGGATCCCTCCGCGGCCCCACCGCGTGGCGGACGCCCGCGTGTGGGAGGAATTAAAGGCGGGCCTGCGCTACGCCCGCCAGACCGTGGCGCTCCGCGCCCCGCTGCTGATGGTGCCGGTGACGGCGATGGCGGCCTTCACCTCCAGCACGCTGGCCCCGGTGTTTGCCCGCGATATCTTCCATGGGGATGCCCGGACGCTCGGCCATATCCTGGCCGCGATGGGCGCGGGTGCCCTGGTGAGCGCGCTCTACCTGAGTTCGCGCACCACGACGGTCGGGCTGACGCGGTGGGTGGCCCGGGGGGCCCTGCTGAACGGCCTGGGCCAGGCCACCTTCGCGCTGAGCCCCTGGCTCGAGCTGGCGCTCGCCGCCATGGTGGCGACCGGCATGGGCGCGGTGCTCGTGATGGCGGGGTGCAACACCCTCATCCAGTCGCACGTGGCGGACGACAAGCGCGGCCGCGTGATGGGCCTCTTCACCCTGGGCCAGGCCATGTTCCCGGTCGGGAGCCTGCTGCTCGGGCTCCTGGCAAGTTCGATCGGCGCCCGCGGCGCCCTGTTGACGGCGGCGCTCACCACGCTGGTCACGGCGGTGGTCTTCGGCCGCCACGTCGCCATCGAGTCCGTCCCTCCGCTCGCGAGCGCCCCGGATGTCCCCGTCGACGAAAATCCGGGCTGAGGCGCGGCGCCGCGCGCCAGCTTTAGTCTTGGCCATCGCGGTGGCGCAGGTTATCTCTGCGGTGCGTCCAACCGTTGGGCGTCACGACTTGGTCACCTTCGACACGCCG
This sequence comes from Lacunisphaera sp., assembly GCA_029945855.1. Classification (GTDB taxonomy): domain Bacteria; phylum Verrucomicrobiota; class Verrucomicrobiia; order Opitutales; family Opitutaceae; genus Lacunisphaera. The sequence continues at coordinate 2,741 of JAQSDJ010000130.1, read as the reverse complement.
GCAGTGCCCCGGGTCGCGTTCTGTTCACCCCTACGAGGAAACGCATGAAAAGCCCCACCAAGGTTGCCCCCAAGACCGGCCCGCGTGAGTATGTCGCCGGCAATTCGCCCGAGGAAATCCAGCACGACATCTGCACGAAGCTCTTCTGCATGGTCGGCAAGTTTCCGGAGGTCGCGACGCGCAACAACTACTACCTGGCCACCGCCTACGCCGTGCGCGACCGGCTCCTCCTGAACTGGGTGAACACCGCCCGGACGTATTTCGAAAAATCCAGCCGCACCGTCGTCTACCTCTCGGCCGAATTCCTGATCGGCCCGCAACTGGGCCGCAACCTCGTCAACCTCGGCATCTACGACCAGACCGCGGCCGCGCTCAAGGGCCTGGGCCAGGACATCGACGACCTCCTCGAGCAGGAGGAGGAACCCGGCCTCGGCAACGGCGGGCTCGGCCGCCTGGCGGCCTGCTACATGGAGTCGCTCGCCACCCTCCAGATCCCCACCCTCGGCTACGGCATCCGTTATGAATTCGGCATCTTCGACCAGGAGATCGCGGACGGCTGGCAGGTGGAGAAAAGCGACCGGTGGCTGCGCCTCGGCTACCCGTGGGAGATCGCCCACCCCGAGGTCACCTTCGAGGTGAAGCTGGGCGGCCACACCGAATCCTACACCGACGAGCGCGGCCGCTACTGCGTGCGCTGGGTGCCCAACCGCGTCCTCCTCGGCACGCCCTGCGACACCCTCATGCAGGGCTACGGCGTCGGCTCCGTGAACATGCTGCGTCTCTGGAAGGCCGAGGCGCACGAGTCCTTCAACTTCCAGGCGTTCAACGCCGGCGACTACTACCGCGCCGTGAACGAGAAGGTCATCTCGGAAAACATCACCAAGGTGCTCTACCCGAACGACGAGCCCGCGGCCGGCAAGCAGCTCCGTCTCGAGCAGCAATACTTCTTCGTGTCCTGCGCCCTCCGCGACATGCTCCGCATCTACCTCCAGCGCGAGCAGACGCTCGATAATTTCCACCACAAATACGCGGTGCAGCTCAACGACACCCACCCGTCCATCGGCGTCGCCGAGCTGATGCGCCTGCTGGTGGACGACCACGAGCTGGACTGGGACCGCGCCTGGGCGATCACGCGCCAGACCTTCGCCTACACCAACCACACGCTCCTGCCCGAGGCGCTCGAGCAGTGGCCGCTCCCGCTTTTCCAGCGCGTCCTGCCCCGCCACCTGGAGATCATCTACGAGATCAACCGGCGCTTCCTCGACGAGGTCGCCGCCGCCTACCCCGACGACTCGGCGCGCATCCGCCGCCTGTCCCTCATCGACGAGCACGGGGAGAAATACGTCCGCATGGCCAACCTCGCCTGCGTGGGCAGCTCCGCCATCAACGGCGTCGCCGCCCTCCACACCGAGCTCCTCAAGCAGACCGTGCTGCGGGATTTCTACGAGCTGTGGCCGGGCAAGTTCTCCAACAAGACCAACGGCGTCACGCCCCGGCGCTTCGTCGTGCTGTCCAACCCCGGGCTGACGAAGCTCATCACCGCCCGCATCGGCGGCGGCTGGGTGCGCGACCTCGACCAGCTGCGCGGCCTCGAGGCCCACGCCACCGATCCCGGTTTCCAGGCCGAGTGGCAACAGGTGAAGCACGCGAACAAGGAGCGGCTGGCGGCGAGGATTTTGCAGACCACGGGGATCGTGGTCGACCCCGCCTCCCTCTTCGACGTCCAGGTGAAGCGCATCCACGAATACAAGCGCCAGCACCTGAACCTGCTCCACGTCCTCACCCTCTATCACCGCCTGAAGCAGGACCCGCGGCAGAACCTCACGCCGCGCACCGTGATCTTCGGCGGCAAGGCGGCGCCCGGCTACTTCACCGCAAAACTGATCATCAAGCTCATCAACTCGGTGGCCGAGGTGGTGAACACCGACCCGGAGACGCGGGACCGCCTGCGCGTCGTCTTCTTCCCGGACTTCAACGTGAAGCATTCCCACTGCATCTACCCGGCGGCGGACCTCTCGGAGCAGATCTCCACCGCGGGCAAGGAGGCCTCGGGCACGGGTTGCATGAAGTTCTCGCTCAACGGCGCCCTCACCATCGGCACCCTCGACGGCGCCAACATCGAGATCCGCGAGGAGGTCGGCGCCGAGAACTTCTTCCTGTTCGGCCTGACCGCCAAGGAGGTCGAGCAGCGCAAGTGGCAGGGCTATCATCCGCGGGCCCACTACGACGAAAACCCGGAACTGCGCGCCGTCCTCGACCTGCTCGTCTCCGGCGTCTTCTCGCGGGGCGACCGCGAGCTGTTCCAGCCCATCTACCGCTCCCTGCTCGACCGCGACGACTACCTGCTGCTGGCCGACTACCCCGCGTATGTCGCCGCGCAGGAGGCGGTCGGCCGCGCCTACCAGGACCAGGCCAACTGGACCCGCATGTCCATCCTCAACGTGGCCCGCATGGGCAAGTTCTCCTCCGACCGCGCCATCCGCGAATACTGCCGCGACATCTGGCACATCGAACCGGTGCCGGTGAAGTAGCCCGCGCGGCGCGGGCCAGACCGGCTGGCATTTCAGAGCAATATCGGTCCGCCCTGAGGGCGGAACGTCTTTGTCGCGATCAGCCCCGACGAAGTCGGCCCGACCGGGCGAACAAGAATTCCGTAGCCATTTCTGTAGGTCGGGCTTTACGCCCGACTAGTATCCCGTAACGTCTATAATTTCGGATAAAGTCTGAGGAGTTTGATACGA
>JAQSDJ010000129.1 GCA_029945855.1 Lacunisphaera sp. | reverse complement strand
GACTCTCCCACCCGGAGCCGGCGATGTTCGGCTTGTTCGCCGAGTTCCGGCGGCATCCCCGGTTCGAGGTGGAGGAACTGATTCTCGGCCTGTCGCAGCCGGGCGACAAACTCGCGCTCTGGGGCTACGCCCCCAGCGTTTATGCCGCGACCGGCCTGGCCCAGGGCACCCGTGATTCCTATTCTTACTGGAGCATCGCGCCCAGCGACCAGCGCGACACCTACCGCGCCGTTTTTTTGGCGGACATGGAGCGCAACCGGCCGGCCCTCTTCGTCGACGCGGTCGGTCCGGGCTCCCGTTATTACCCGGATCGCGAAAGGCAGGGCCATGGCACCTTTCCGGCCCTCGCGGCCTTCATCTCCGCCCATTATCAGCCGGTCGCCTCCCGCCTGAATTTCCGCATCTATGTGCGCCGTGATTTGTGGACCGAACGCAGCCGCACCAGTCCGCAATTCCAGGCCGCTCTCCGCCGCGCCCGGGGAAACCTGACGGCAAATATCTCCCCCGAGACCCTGACCGTGACGAACGTCCGGCGCGAAAAACTGGGGCACGACCCGGTGATCATCCTGCCCCCGCCCGCCACCGTCTCCTGTGAACTGACCGGCACGGAGCGCGAACTCCGGCTCGAATACGGCTTCCATCCGCTCGCGGTCGCCGCCCGCGCATCCGACGGGGCGAACCTGCGGATAGAGATCCTCGCGCCCGATCATCCCCCCCAACCGGTTTTCCAGCGCTTCCTCAATCCGGTCGCCACGACTGGCGCCCGCACGGTTGATACGATCACCATTCCGTTGCCGCCTTTCCCGCCCCACGCCCGGCTGGTCTTGTCCACCGATCCAGGGCCGGCCGACCGCAGCGATTGGGACTGGATCTACATCTCGCACCTGCAATTCCACCGTCATCCCGCCTATTTGCCCACCCAGTTCCCGGGGTTCAACCGCGCGCCGGAAAGCGCAGCAGCGACCGCCTCCTTCCATCATGGATCGCCGGACAACCGGGTGCTCATGCAGCACGCGCCGGCCCGGAACACTTTCCGGCTGACCGGCAACGAACACCACCTGGCCTTCGCCTTCGGTCTGCTGGACGGCGCCTACGCCGGCACCAACCGCACGGACGGCGCGATCTTCCGGGTGGAACGCCATCGCGGGTCCGCCGGGCCCGTCGTGCTCTTCGAGCGCCGGCTCGATCCGCTGGCCCACCCGGCCGACCGGGGCCGCCAGCACTGCTCGCTCCCGCTGGCGGACGTGGCGCCGGACGATCGCCTGGTGGTGCTCATCGACCCGGCCGGTAACGCGGCGTGGGATTGGACTTATCTGACTGATCTCACCCTCGAGTGACGCCGCACCGAGGGGAGTCCCGTCATTTCACATAGATGATCCGAACCCGGGCCGAAGGGGCCAGCCACTTCTCCCATGTTTCGCTCCATTGGATCGGTCCGCCCAGGTAATCGACGTCGCCTGCCTTGCCGCCGCGAAAGGCCACGCGGGTGCGCACGATGATCTTGGTGCCCCGGGTCGGGGCGAGCAGATCCACGGTGCGCGTCGCCGAATTCCCCACTTTCTCCTCGTAGCAATGGCTGGTCCACGTCTTGCCCCCGTCGACGGAATATTCGATGTGCAGGAACCCGATCTGCTCGCCGCCGCCGGCATCGGTGCTGGCCGTGACGACGGCTTGGAAGCTGGTCCCCGGTTTGACCTCCGCCGGAGCGGTGATCGTGACTTCGCGGTTTGCCGCAAAGGCGGGCACCGCAGCCAGTATCGACAGGGTGGCCAGGAGACGAAGGCAGAGGGGGCGGATGGTCATATTCCGCGAATCAAATCCACCCCCGGCCCCGGTTCAATTCAGTAATAGCCCGCCGTCCGGCCGGATCCAGCCGGCCGGCCATTTCCCGCTTCACCTGACCGGCGGGCTCTGCTTCCCTCCCCACCCATGCCAATCCCTTCCGCCCATCCCGGCTGCCCGCCCGTCCGGGTTCCCGCCGGCTCCTGATGAAATCGTGGATTGATTGGCGCGCCCTCGTCCTGGCCGCCGTGCTGGCCCTGGCCGCCGCGCTGCCGTCGATGACCACCAGCGTCGAGCAGCGCGACTATTACTTCTTCGACATCACCCTCACCTCCTCGTCGGTGGGGTCGACCCAGTTTTTCTGGGACCTCGGCGCGGGGTTCACGGAATATGATTCCTCGCGCCAGCCCCTCAAGGTCGAGCCGGAGCCGGTCGTCTACCGTTTCATGATGCCGATGGGCCGGTTCCTGGCCTTCCGCTTCGACCCGATCGACGGGATCGGCCATTTCGCCCTCTCGCACGCCCGGATCGTCGACCGGCGCGGCCGCCTGGTGCGCGCCTTCGGGCCGGCAGACCTCATCCCGGCCGCGAACATCATCCGGACCGAGCGGCGGGGCGAAACGCTGTGGGTCGAGACCAACCCCTCCTCCCACGATCCCATCATCAACCTGCGCCTCGACGCCCCGCTGGTCCTGACCAGCAACGCCCGCATCTGGTGGGAACTCGGCTGGCCCGTCGCCCTGCCCGTCTTCCTCCTCGGCCTCGGGCTCGGCCTGCCCGTCGTGGCCCGCCGGCTCAACCGGCTCGCCGGCGTCGTCGCCGCGGTCGCGCAGCCCCGGCCGGTCCTCGCCCTTGCGATCGTCGCGACCATCGTCGTGGCCCTCCAGTGCCACCCGGTGATCTTCCAGGGCCGCAGTTTCGCCTCGCCCAACAACGGCGGGCACATGCTTTACGAGGATCTGCCGGCCCTGCCCGGCGACACGGACGCCATGTCCACCAACACCGGCAGCTCCGACACCGGCGCGCTGCTCTTCCAGCACCTGTATTACCCGATGGTGCAGCGCGACGCCCTGGCCGCCGGCGAACTGCCCCTGTGGAACCGCTACTCCCTCTCCGGCGAACCCCTCCTCGGCCAGGGCCAGTCGATGTTCGGCGATCCGTTCCACTTCATCACCATTGCCGCCGACGGCGCCGCGTGGGCGTGGGACCTGCGCTTCCTGATCGCCCGCTGGATCCTCGCGGCCGCGCTCGGCGGCAGCGTCTGGCTGCTCACCCGTCACCTCGGCGCCGCCGCCCTCACCATCGTGGCCGCGGGCTTCCTCGGTTTCTTCACCTACCGCCTGACGCATCCGGCCAACTTCAGCGTGTGCTATGCGCCGCTCATTCTGCTCGCGTGGTGCGGCCTGCCCACGGCCGCCACGCCGCGGCGCCTGACCGGCTGGCTGGCCGCGCTCGTCGCGGCGAACTGGCTCGTGCTGACCAGCGGCACCGTCAAGGAGGCCTACATGCTGATGGTGGGCCTCAATTTCGCCGGCGTCCTCCTCCTGCTGTTCCGCCCCGAGACGCAGGGCCGCCGGGCTTTGGTCCTCGCGCTGGCCACCGCCGCGGGCGCCGGCTTCGTGCTGCTCTCCGCCCCGGGCTGGATCTCCTTCCTCAGCGCCTGGCAGCACTCGATGACCGGCTACGACACGCCGCAGGCCCAGACGCTGCCGTGGGCGCACTTCCTCGGCTTCTTCGACGACATCTTCTACCGGCAGACGCAGAAGGAGGAGAACGTCGTCGCCCCGGCGCTGAACTTCCTCTGCCTCGCCGGCGTCCTCTGGTGGCTCGTGCAGCCGCGCGCCTGGCGGAATCCCCGCGCCGGTTGGGCCCTGCTGCTGGCCGCGCTGCCGCCGTTCGCCCTGGGTTTCGGCGTCGTGCCCGATGCGGTCATCGTGAAGATTCCCTTCGTCGGCAACATCGTGCATGTCGGCAACACCTTCTCCTGCGTGCTGCTCAGCCTGTTCGCCGTGCTGGCCGGCCTCGGCTTCCGCGACGCGTGGGACCGGCTGCGCGAGCCGGCGGCCCGGCGCGTGATCTTCCGGCTGTGGCTCGCGGCGCTGGCGCTGGCCGGGCTGTATTTCCTGACGACCCGCGGTTTTCCCAAGAGCCCGTTCTTCGCCGGCTACGCGACCGCCCTGGGCCTGGCGCTCCTGCTCCTGCCCCTCGGCCTGCACTGGGGTCTGGTCAAACCGGCCTCGCCCGGCCCGCTCTGGGTCGTGCTGGTGCTGGGCCTGCCGCTGCTGGGCTGGCGCCACGGCCAATACCTCGAGTCGCCCTTCGAGCGCTACACCTTCGAGCCCGGGCCGCGCTCCAACCTCCACGCCCCGTCCCCGGCCGCCGCGCTGCTCAACACCCACAAGACGGAACCCGGCCGCGTCGTCGGCTGGTCCAGCACCCTTTACGCCTCCTACAACACCGTGCTCCGCTGGGAAGGCCTCTACGGCGTCGATGCCGTGCGCAGCCGGCATTACCACGACCTGGCCGACGCGCTCGGGCTGCAGCGCGTGTGGAACTGGGACTGGCCCAACCGGGAGGAGGAATCCCGCGACCTTGTGCGCAAGTTCGATTCCTACAACGTCACCCACTACGTCGCCACGCACCGCGACGGCCCGCACCCGATCGACGGCCTCGTCCTGCTCGGCCAGCGGGACCTCGACGTCTACGCCAGCCCGACCGCGTGGCCCCGGGCTTTTTTCTGCGACCGCACCGTCGGCTACGGCACGCCGGGGGATTTCGCGCAGCTCCTGCTGGCCGGCGACGGCCGCCCCTTCGCCGCGGTGCAGGCCGGCGACCACCCGCCGTTGCCGCCGGCCCCCGCCGCGGGCGACCGCCTCATCCGGCCCGCGCGCGACTACCGCTTCACCCCGAGCCGCACGACCTTCACCGTCGAGGCCCCGGGCCCGGGCGTCGCCGTGCTCGCCGAGACGTATTACCTCGACGACTTCGAGGTCACCGTGAACGGCCGGCCGGCGGATTATTTCCGGGTCAACCACACCTTCAAGGGCGTCGCGCTCCCCGCCGCCGGCACCTACGAGATCACCTTCCGCTACTGGCCCAAGCATTTCACGACCGCGCTCTGGCTCGGGCTGGCGGGGGCCGCCGGCCTCGCGTTCGGCGCGGCCTGGCTCTGGCGCCGGCCGGCGCTGCCCGCCCGGGCGTCCCTCCCTTCATGAAACCCCTTCCGCCCGTCCTGGCCCCGCTGCCCGGCCGCCCCAAGCTCTCGGTGATCGTGCCGGCCTACAACGAGCGCGCCACCGCCCGGGCCGCGCTCGACGCCATCACCGCCAAGCGCCTCGCCGGCTGGGACATCGAGGTCATCATCGTGGAAAGCAATTCCACCGACGGCACCCGCGACATCGTGCTCGGTTACGGCACGCTGCCCCACGTGAAGATTTTTCTGGAGGAACGTCCCCGCGGCAAGGGCCACGCCGTGCGGAACGGCCTCGGCCACGCCACGGGCGACGTGATCCTCATCCAGGACGCCGACCTCGAATACGATATCGCCGACTACGAGAAGCTGCTCGCGCCCCTGCAGGCCGGCACGCACACCTTCGTGCTCGGCTCGCGGCACGGCGACAGCCTCTTCATCCGGAAGATGGACGAGCAGGTGCTGCACGCCCTCGCGCTCAACGCCGGCCACTGGTTCTTCACCGCGCTGGTGGACGTGTCGCTCGGCCTGACGCTGCGCGACCCGTTCACGATGTATAAGGTTTTCCGCCGAGAATGCCTGGAAGGTCTCACCTTCGAGGCCAACCGCTTCGACTTCGACTGGGAGCTGCTCATCAAGCTCGTGCGCAAGGGCCACCGGCCGGTCGAGATCCCGGTCAGATACACCTCCCGCTCCTTCAAGGAAGGGAAGAAGGTCTCGATGTTCCGCGACCCGCCGAACTGGCTCTGGGCCTGGGCGAAATACCGCTTCCAGCGGCTGTGAACCAAAGGCTCCGTCCCGGGGACGGACCACGGATTTTTAACCACGAAGGGCACGAAGGAACGCGAAGGTTTCTGGAAAATTCTGCGCCAAGGCCGGGGCCCGTGGCTGGCGGTCCGGCTTCGCGTCCCTTCGTGTCCTTCGGGGTTAAACGCCTTCCGCCCTGCGCGATTTCCCGCTTCACCTGGCCGGCGGGCTCTGCTTCCCTCCCCCTGAAATGCGCATCCTGATCTCCGGCATCTGCGGCTTTGTCGGCAGCACCCTCGCCCGGGCGCTGCACGCCTCCGGCCAGGAGGTGGCCGGCTTCGACAATTTCATCCGCCCCGGCAGCCAGACCAACCGCGAGCCCCTCACCCGGCTCGGGATCAGGGTCATCACCGCCGACCTCCGCTTCGCCCCCCAGATCGACGCCCTGCCCGCCGCCGACTTCGTCATCGACGCCGCCGCCAACCCGAGCGTCCTCGCCGGCATCGACGGCAAGACCAGCTCGCGCGAACTCGTCGACCACAACCTCACCGGCACGATCAACCTTTTGGAATACTGCAAGGTGCACCAGGCCGGCTTCATCCTTCTCTCAACGAGCCGGGTCTATTCGATCGCCCCGCTGGCCGCCCTCCCGGTGGCGGTGAGGAACGACGCCTTCTTCCCGGTCCCTTTGCCGGGCGACCGGCCCGGACAAACCCCGGCCGGCCAGCAGGCCGGAACGGGGTGCGCCCCCTTCCCCGCCGGCCTGACCGCCGCCGGCCTCGATGAAGGCTTCGCCACCGCCGCGCCCATCTCGCTCTACGGGGCCACCAAGCTCGCGTCCGAGGCGATGGCCCTCGAATACGGCGAGACCTTCGGCTTCCCCGTGTTCATCGACCGCTGCGGCGTGCTCGCCGGCGCCGGCCAGTTCGGCCGCGCCGACCAGGGCATCTTCGCCTATTGGCTCAACTGCTGGCGGCGGCAGCGCCCGCTGAAATACCTCGGCTTCGGCGGACTCGGCCACCAGGTGCGCGACTGCCTCCACCCGCGCGACCTCCTGCCCGTGCTGGAAAAACAATTCGCCGCGCCCAAGCTCGCCGCCGCCGACCGCATCGCCAATTTCTCCGGCGGCGCCGCCTCCGCCCTGTCGCTCAAGCAGCTCAGCGACTGGTGCGCCGGACGTTTCGGCCCGCACGCCGTCGTGCAGGACGGCACCCCGCGGCCGTTCGACATTCCCTGGATCGTGCTCGACCACGCCAAGGCCACCCGTGTCTGGGGCTGGCGCCCCGCCACCCCGACGGCCGCCATTCTCGAGGAGATCGCCGTGCACGCCGAGCAGCACCCGGACTGGCTCGAACTCTCCTCCCCGGCTTAAGCGGGCTTGCCCCGCCCCGCTTCCTTGCTGTCTGCTTTCCCTGTGTCCGCCCCCACGCCGCACCTCCCGCTCAAGCTCTACAGCATCGTCATCCCCGCGCACAACGAGGAGGAGTCGCTGCCGCCCACCGTGCAGGCGATCTACGACGCGATGGTGCGCGAGGGCGTGCCTCACGAGATCGTCGTGGTGGACGACGGCAGCAAGGACCGCACCTGGACCGTCCTGCAGGAGCTGAAACAGAAGTTCCCCACGCTCGCGCCCGTGCAGAACAACGGGCTCCACGGGTTCGGCCGCGCCGTGCAATACGGCCTCAACCACATGACGGGCGACGCCTGCACCATCATGATGGCCGACGCCTCCGACTCGCCCGCCGACGCCGTGCGCTACTGGCGCCTGCTCAACGAAGGCTGGGACTGCGTCTTCGGCAGCCGCTTCATCAAGGGCGGCCGGGTCATCGACTACCCGCGCGTCAAGCTCTGGGTCAACCGCCTCGCCAATTTCCTCGTCCGCCTCGGCTTCAACATCCCGCTCAACGACACCACCAACGCCTTCAAGGCCTACCGCCGCACCGTCATCGAGGGCTGCCGACCGTTCCTCTCCCCGCATTTCAACCTCACCGTCGAGATTCCGCTGAAGGCGATCGTGCGCGGCTTCACCTGGACGGTCATCCCCATCACGTGGCAGAACCGCAAATACGGCGAGGCCAAGCTCAAGATCCAGGAAATGGGCAGCCGCTATTTCTTCATCTGCGCCTACGTCTGGCTGGAGAAATATTTCAGCCGCGGCGACTACCTGAAAAAGTAGCCGGTCCCGCCCGGAAAACCGCGGGTTGACCTTCGGTCGGACCCTCATTCCCTCATTCCCTGTCCCATGATTTATCTTCTCGGAGGTTCCGGTTATGTCGGCGCGGCCTACCAGGCCCTGCTGGCGCGCAAAGGCCTGCCTTTCCGCAATGTGCGGCGGGCGGACTTCGACTACACGGACCGGACCGCCCTGACGCAAATGCTGCGCCGCGAGCAGCCGGAGTTCCTCATCAACGCCGCCGGCTACACCGGCAAGCCCAACGTCGACGCCTGCGAGCTGCACAAGTCCGAGTGCCTGCTCGGCAACGCCGTCCTCCCCGGCACGATCGCCCTCGCTTGCGCCGACGCCGGCGTGCCCTGGGGTCACGTTTCCTCCGGCTGCATCTACACCGGCGCCCGGCCCGACGGCACCGGCTTCACCGAGACCGATACGCCGAACTTCACCTTCCGCACGAACAACTGCAGCTTCTACTCCGGCACCAAGGGCCTCGGCGAGGAGACCCTGGCCGGCGTGCCCAACGTATTCATCTGGCGCCTGCGCATTCCGTTCAACGAGATCGACGGCCCGCGCAACTACCTGAGCAAGCTCATGCGCTACGAGCACCTGCTCGATGCCGCCAATTCCATCTCGCAGCTCGACGAGTTCGTCGCCGCCACGCTCGCCTGCTGGGAAAAGCGCGTGCCCTTCGGCCTCTACAACGTCACCAACCCCGGCCAGGTCACCACCCGCGAGGTCGTCGAGCTGATCAGGAAAACCGGCGTCTCCACCAAGGATTTCAGGTTCTTCGCCGACGAGGCCGAGTTCATGCGCACCGCCGCCAAGACCCCGCGCTCCAACTGCGTGATGGATGCCCGCAAGCTCGCCGCCACCGGCATCAAGCTCACCGAGGTCCACGAAGCCGTCGAACGCGACCTGCGGAGATGGCGGAAGGCCGGTTAACCACGAAGGACGCGAAGTTTCGCGAAGGCCATGGCTGACGATCTGCGCTACCGCGACCGACCCTTGAAGCATACATACACCCCGGACCTGCCCTGCTTCGAGCAGATCATCGTCGAACTCAAGGCGGCCAAAGCCTTGACCGACGAGCATCGGGCCCAATTAATGAATTACCTGAAGGTGACCGGCCTACCCCTCGGCCTGCTGGTCAACTTCGGCTCCTATCCCCGCCTCGAATGGGAACGGATCATTCTCACGCACTCCTAACCTTCGCGATCTTTCGCGTCCTTCGCGGTTTAATAATCTTCATGAATCTACTAGTCACCGGCGGCTGCGGTTTCATCGGCAGTAATTTCATCCGTCAAAGGCTGACGGAGAAGGGCTCGGCGCTCACGAAGCTCGTCAACCTCGACGCCCTCACCTACGCGGGCAACCCGGCCAACCTCGCCGACCTCACCGGCGACCCGCGCTATGTTTTCGCGCAAGGTGACATCGGCGACACCGCGCTGGTCGCGAAACTCCTCGCCGACCACCAGATCGACGCGATCGTCAACTTCGCCGCCGAGTCGCACGTCGACCGCTCGATCGACTCGCCCGAGCCTTTTTTCCAGACCAACGTCATCGGCACCCTCCGACTCCTCAACTGCGCCAAGCGGCATTGGGCCCAACTGCCCGAGCCGAAGAAGAGCGGCTTCCGTTTCCTCCACGTCTCGACCGACGAGGTCTACGGCACCCTCGCCGCCGGCGACGCTCCGTGGAACGAGGAATGCCCCTACGAGCCGAACTCGCCCTACGCCGCCTCGAAGGCCGCGAGCGACCACCTCGTGCGCTCGTTCCAGCACACCTACCATTTCCCGACGCTCACCACGAACTGCTCGAACAACTACGGCCCGTATCATTTTCCCGAGAAGCTGATCCCGCTGATGATTCTCAACGCCCTCGAGGGCAAACCGCTGCCGGTTTACGGCGACGGCCAGCAGATCCGGGACTGGCTCTACGTCGAGGACCACGCCGCCGCCATCTGGCTCGTCCTGACCAAGGGCCGGGTCGGCGAAACCTACAACGTCGGCGGCCTCAACGAGCGCCCCAACCTCGAGATCGTCCACCGCATCTGCGCCCTCCTCGACCGGAAGTCGCCCCGCGCCGACGGCAAGGGTTACGCCACCCAGATCACCTACGTCGCCGACCGCCCCGGCCACGACCGCCGTTACGCCATCGACAGCGCCAAGATTCGCCGCGAACTCGGCTGGGCGCCCCGCGAGAATTTCGACACCGGCATCGAGAAGACGGTGGACTGGTTCTTGCAGCACCGCGCGTGGGCCGCGGACATCACCGCCAAGAAATACTCCCGCGAGCGCCTCGGCACCGGGAAATAATCAACCACGAAGGACGCCAGGCATCGCGCAGGATCCTCCGCCCCACGGCACTTTTCGCGTTACTTCGCGCCCTGCGCGGTTAACTATTCTTCTCCCATGAATCGCAAAGGCATCATCCTCGCCGGCGGCTCCGGCACCCGGCTCTATCCGCTCACCATCGCGGTCTCGAAGCAGCTCATGCCGGTCTACGACAAGCCGATGATTTATTATCCGCTGTCGGTGCTGATGCTGGCCGACATCCGCGAGATCCTGATCATCTCCACGCCCACCGACCTCCCCCTCTTCCGCAAGCTCCTTGGCGACGGCACCAACCTCGGCCTCAAGTTCAGCTACGCCGAGCAACCCAGTCCCGACGGTCTGGCCCAGGCCTTCCACATCGCCGGCGACACCGGCTTCCTCACGGGCCAGGAATCCTCCGCGCTCGTGCTCGGCGACAATCTTTTCTACGGCGCCGAGTTCGTCCATTCGCTCGCCGAGGCCGGGGCTCGTCCGACCGGCGCCACCATCTTCGGCTACCACGTCGCCAACCCGACGGCCTACGGCGTGGTCGAGTTCGCCAAGGACGGCCGGGTCCTCTCCCTCGAGGAAAAGCCTGCCCAGCCCAAGTCCAACTACGCCGTCCCGGGGCTTTATTTCTACGACCAGGAGGTCGTCCGGCTCGCGCGATCGCTCAAACCCTCCAAGCGCGGCGAGTTGGAGATCACCGACCTCAACCGCCTCTACCTCGAGCAGGGGAAGCTGCACGTCGAGCTCTTCGGCCGCGGCACCGCCTGGCTCGACACCGGCACGCACGACTCGCTCATCGAGGCCGCCCAGTTCGTCAACGTCCTCGAGAACCGCACCGGCCTGAAGATCGCCTGCCTCGAGGAAATCGCCTTCAAGCAAGGCTGGATCGACCGCGCCGGCCTCGAGGCCAACATCAAGCGGCTCGGCAAGTCCTCCTACGGCGAATACCTCAAGCGGCTGCTGGCGTGAGATTCCGCGTGCGGGTGGCCGGCCGGTCGGCTACACCCTGAACCGCCTCGCATGAAGGTCTCGTTCATCATCCCGCTCTACAACTGCCTGCCGCTGACGCAGGCCATGCTGGCGAGCCTGCGCGCGACGCTGCCGGCCGGGCTGGATTACGAGATCGTCTTCGTGGACGACGGTTCTACCGACGGCACGCGCGAATGGTTGCCGACCTTGCCGGAACCCTGCCGATCCGTGCTCAACGAGCGCAACGCGGGTTTCGCCGCAACCTGCAACCGCGGGGCCGAGGCGGCGTCCGGCGGGATCCTGATTTTTCTCAACAACGACCTCGTCCTCCTGCCCGGCTGGCTGGAACCGATGCTCGACGCCCTGACGCTGAATCCCACGATCGGCCTCGTCGGCAACCGGCAGAACCGGGTCGACAACGACGCGCTCGACCATGCCGGCATGGAGGTCACGGTGCGGGGCAAGATCACGCACCGGCAAAGCCTGCCCGCCGGCCGGATCACCGCGGCGACCCTGCTCGAGGTGCCGGGTGTCACCGCGGCCTGCCTCGCGGTGCGCCGCCAGGATTTTCTCAAGTCCGGCCGGTTCGACGAGGGCTTCCTCAACGGCGGCGAGGACGTCGATCTCTGCTTCCGGCTGCGCACGCAGCTGCAGCTGTCGTCCGTCGTGGCGCTCGGCAGCGTGGTCCGCCACCACGTCAGCGCGGCGCGCGGCCCGACGAACGAGCGCGACGAGCGCAACAGCCGCCGGCTCACCGGGCGGTGGCACGATGAGTTCGTTTACTGGGGCGCCCTCACCTGGGCGCGCGCGCAGGTGGCGCAACACCTCGCCACGCCGTGGACCCGCGCCGGCCGCCAGGCGCTGGCCGCCCTGCCCTTCGCCCGCGGCTGGACCCGGCGCCCGCCGGAAACGGGCCGGCTCCGGCTCGTCAGCGCGCTGCACCGCGAGGCGGTCCGCTGGCAGAGGCTGTTTGACCTGCCGCCCGATGCCCCGCGCGCGCCCCGCGGCTCCAGCCAGTATCGCGAGCAGGGCTTCTATCGCGACGACGTGGAGGTCCACTCCGCGTGGCTGCGCGAGGTGGCGACGATCGACCTGCCCGCCGGCTTCCCCGCGAGCAACGTGTTTCTCAACGGTTTTGTCCTGCCGCCACCCCCGGGCTATGCGGAGGCCGGCCGGACCCTGTCCTTTCGCGTGCGCCTCAACGGGACGCAGGTGGTGGATTTCCCCGACCTGCCCGTCGGCAATTTCAACTGCGGCGTGGACGCCCCGTTTGTCCTGCCGGACCGGCCGACCCGGATCGAGATCGAGATCGTCGGCGTCCGGTTCACCAATTTTTTGGCCTGGTTCGTCCGGATGACCCGCTTCGTCCCTCTGCCGCCGCCCTGGCGGCGGGCCGTCAACCGCTTCCGCCGCCAGGCCCGCAACCGCCGGCTGCGCTTCCGCCAGCTCGTGTGCGACGACGAGGTCATTTTGGACTTCAAGCGGCACCCCGCGCTGAAGCCCCTGCTGCGCACGCGGCTCCGGCCCACCGGCGTCAACCTGATCGGCTGGTTCCGCGCCGCGCTCGGCATCGGCGAGTCCGTGCGCTGCATGGCGAAGGCCTGCGACGCCGCCGGCCTGCCCGCCACGCTGATCGAGATGAAGCTGCACTGCCTCAATCCCCACGGCGACGACACCTACACCGCCCGCCTGGAGACCGAGCCCAGGCACCAGATCAATATCTTCCACCTCGATCCGCCGGTGTCCGAGAGCCTCGACCACCACCATGGCCCGGCCTTGCGCACCGACCGCTACAACATCGCCTACTGGGCGTGGGAGCTGCCGGAGTTTCCCGAGGCGTGGGTCCGGCAATGCGCTTATTTTGACGAGATCTGGTGCCCGTCGGAATTCGTCCGTGCGGCCATCGCCGCCAAGGTGGACCTGCCGGTGCAGGTCATGCCGCACGCAATCGACTTCCCGCTGCCGCCGGCCGACGGACGCGCCCGCTTCGGTCTGCCGGCAGGCCGCTGCCTCTTCCTTTTCGCCTACGACCTGAACTCCTACCAGGAGAGGAAAAATCCCCTCGCGGTGATCGAGGCCTACCGCCGGGCCTTCCCCGGCGAACCGGGCGTCGGCCTCGTCATCAAGACCCAGAATCCCGGGCGCAACGCCGCGGCCTACCGGCAGCTGCAGGCGGCACTGGCCGGCCTCGCGCACGTCACCCTGATCACGGAGACGCTGGCGCGCGCCGATGTCTACCGGCTGGAGCTGGCCTGCGACGTCTTCGTCTCGCTGCACCGCGCCGAGGGCTTCGGCCTCGCCGTGGCCGAGTGCATGTTCCTGGGCAAGCCGGTGGTCGCCACCGACTGGTCCGCCACGGCGGAATTCCTCGATGCGACCAACGGCGCCCCGGTCCGCTACCTGCTGACCACGCTCCAGGAAACGCACGGCCCGTATCAGGCCGGCCAGACCTGGGCGGAGCCGGACATCGACCATGCCGCGGAGTGGATGCGCCGGCTGCAGCAGGATCCCGCGCTCGCCGCGCGGCTCGGACAGGCCGCCCGCGCCACCATCCAGGCGCGCTTCGCGCCCGCCGTCGTCGGCGCGCTCTATCGGAGCCGTCTGGCGGCCCTGTGCGCCAACCAGGCCGCGCCCTAGTCCGCGCCGGCGCGCTCGACCGAGCGGACCACCGACTGCGGCCGGCCGTTGATCGTGAGAAACATCCGCCCGACGTATTCCCCGATCAGCCCGAGCATCACGAGCTGCGCGCCGGAAAAGACGAGAAAGGCACCCATCAGCGAGCCCCAACCGTAGTCCGGGCCGCGGTCGGTCGCCCACAGGAAAAAAACCAGGGCGAGGCCGGCCAGGCCCACCGCGCTCATGACCAGCCCCAGCAGCGTCGCCAGGCGCAGCGGCATGACGGAAAAATTCACGAAGGTGCTCAGCCACAACCGCAGCAGCCGGCGCAGCGTGTAACCGCTCCGCCCGGCCGCCCGGCCGGCGTGGTGCACCTCGAGCGCCCCGATGTTCTGCGTCACCTGCAGGATGAGGCCGTCGATGTAGGGGTAAGGGCCCTCGTGCGCCGCGACTTCCCTGGCCACGAAGGCGCTCACGCACCGGAAGCTGGAAAGATAAAATCCCTTCGGCTTGTCGAGCACCCAGTCGGTGAGCCGGTTGGTGAACCAGCTGCCGAGGTTCCGGAACGCCGAGTGCTCCTTGTGCGCGTAGTGCCCGTAGACGGCGTCGAGCCCCTCCGCCTTCGCGTGCGCCCAGAGCCGCACGGCCTCGGCCGGCGGGTTCTGGCCGTCGTCGTCGAGGTTGACCACGTAGGCGCCGCGCGCGTGGCGGTAGCCGGTGAGCACGGCGTTGTGCTCGCCGAAATTGCGCGCGTGGTTGACGAAGGTGATCGGGATGCGCGCGTCGCGCAGCAGCTCGCGGCAGATCCCCGCCGTGGCGTCGCGGCTGCCGTCGTTGACCAGCACCAGCTCATGGCCGCCCTCGATGGCCAGGCCCTCGATCTCCTTGACCAGCGGGGTGATGGTTTCCGCGCTGTAATACAGTGGGATGACGAAACTCAGGGCGGGGGTCATGGGGTGGGCGGACATCAGCCTGTCACGATTTCCGGGCGACAGTCAGCACCGAATTACCAAAGGGCAGCGACATCCCGAGGCCGAGCCAGCCGTGCTCCAGCGCCATCAGGCCGTGGAAGAACGTCTCCACCGGCGCGGGAAAGAGCCCGACGTCGCTCGCCGGCCGCGCCGGCGGGAAAATCTTCCGGCGCAACACCGCGAGGGGAAACGGCAGCATGTTCCAGTAGGTGCTGGCCGTGATCGCGAAGCCGGCCGCGCGCAGCAGGGCGTTCACCTCGCCCCGCGAGGAGCGGCGGAGGTTGCCGACCTCCCGGTCATGATAGGAATACATCCACCCATAGGCCGGCATCGTCAGCACCAGGACGCCGCCGGGCCGGAGCACGCGGTGGAATTCCCGCACCGCCGCCGCCGGGTCCGCCACCTGGCAGACCACGTCGCACGAGGTCACGGCGTCAAACGTCGCGTCCGCGAAGGGCAGCGCCGCCACCGAGCCCGGCACGATCTCGCCGCCGGTGCGCTCGCGGGCGAGGTCGCAGGCCAGCGGGAAAAAATCCAGGCCGGTCAGCCGCCACGCCGGCTGCGCCTCGTGCAACCGCCGCAGCAATCCGCCCGTGCCGCAGCCCGCGTCCAACACCCGCGCCGCCGAACCCAGCGGCCGCGACAGGCTGCGCGTGACGTGCCGGTGGAGCGCCCGGTAATACCACATGGCGTCTTCCACCTCGGCCATCTTGTGGTATTCGTCGGGAGACATGGGGGGAAGGTGTGCGGGCCGCTCGTTGCGGGTTATCGCCTCCGTCACTGGCCGGCCGCGGCGCTGATGACCAGATCAAACAGGGCGAGTGACAGACGCCGGTCATCCCCGCCACCCGGGCTGACCGCGGGCTCGCCGGTCTCGCACGTCAGCACCGAGGCCCCCGCCGGCAGTTCCAGGCCGGTCACCGCGATGTCGCCCGGGGCCGCGTCGAGCGGATGCTCGGCCACCCTGCGCCCATCGAGCTTGAGGACCAACCGGCCGGCCTTGAGACCCTTGGCGCGCAGGCGCAGATCGACGCGCACCGGGTCCGCCCCGGGATTGTTCACCTCGATCCGTCCCGCTTCGGCCGCCCATTGCCACCGGTCGCGGCCCTCCTGCTCCAGCGGATGCCAGCCGGCACCCGGCGTCGCCGTCAGCCAGACGGGCGCCGCCGCGCGCACGAGGGCAAAGCTGCCCACCAACGGGACCTCGTCCGCCGCCAAGCGGGGTCGCACGCGGACCAGCGTGTCCCGGAGATTCCATTCCCCCTTCAGCTGCGTCGGCTTGCGCCCTTCATACGTGGGCACGGAAAAATACTGCTCCTTGCGCAGCAACAGGGCGTTGGCCCACAGGCGCGGCCACATCTCGCCGCAGAGGATGTTGACCGAGCGGACGTCGGGCCGCTGCTCCAGTTGCTGAAGCGCGACCAGGGGCGCCCGCACGGCGAGCGGCCGCGTCGCCGCCCGGGCCCGCAGGGACGAACCGGCCACCGCCACCGCCACCACGGCGGCCAGCGGGACCAGCACCGTCGGCCAGCCCCGCAGCAGGCGCCACCACCAGAGCAGCCCCGCCAGCAAAACCGGCTGGAAGCAGGCCAGCAGCTTGTAGGCGTCGTAGCTCGCGTTGCTCCCCGGCACCGAGCCCTTGACCGAGAGAATGAGATAACCGATGACGGCCGGCCCGACCATGCCCGCCACCGTCCAGGCGCGCAGCGGATCCCGCCCGACCCAGCGGCGCCAAGGCCAGACGGCGGCGGCCAGCAGGAGCAGGGCCACCGGCCCGCCCCACGCGAGGGCCACCGGGTGCAATTCGGCCGAAGCCACCAGCCCGAACCAGCCGTCCGGCCGCAACCGGGGGATGGGCCAGCCGTATTCGACCGTGTCGTGCAGGCTCCAGCGCAGCGCAAAACCGTGCAGCCGTTCCCAACCAAAGACGCCTGCGAGCACCAGCGCCGCGCCGAGCACCAGCGCGGCCCGTCCGAGCGGCCGGACGGCCCCGCGCTGGCACAGCCGCCAGCCCGCCACGCCCGCCACCGGCGCCAGGGCCACGACGAGGAAAAAAGTGTAGCTGCCCACCAGCAGCCAGGCGCCCGCCGCCAGCACCCCGGCCCAGGCCCACGCGCGCCCCGGCCGTTGCGCCGCGCGGAACAAACCGAAACAGCCCCACAGCAACAGGCCCACCGCCGTCGCGGCGAGCATCTGGCCCAGGGCCACCTGGTAGACCGCATAATTCTGCACCGGTCCGAGTCCCACGAGCGCCGCCAGCCCGAGCGCCGCCCGCCGGGGCAGGCGCACCACACCGCGCGCCACCAGCACGGTCACGGGCACCAGGGTTGCCAGCAGCAGCACCCCGAGCACGCCGCACAACTCGTGCACCGGGCGGCCCAGCACCGAGGCGTTCAAGGCCAGCAGGCCCGCCGGGGTGAAATGATTCAGCTGCCGCCAATGATCGTGGAAATTGTCCACCTGCCCGACCCCCGCGACCTCGCGCTGACCGAGGAAACCGCTGCGGTCTGCGGGCAGGAATTCCTTGAACACCCGCGCGCCGGCCGCGTAGTCCGCGGCGTCACAGCTGCCGTTGGTGATGGTGGTCAGCCCGCCGCCCGCCCGGGCCCAGGGGCTCACCGCAAACAGGGCGACGGCGAGCGCCAACGCCAGGACCACCGCGTTGAACCGGCCTCCGGCGCCGGACCAGCCGGCGCCCCGCCTGTCCCGGCGCCACGCCGCCACAAGCAAGCCCAGGGGCACGATGAGCGCGGCCCGGCCGTAGACATCCGTGCCGGCGACCGGCAGCCAGCCGGCGGCCCAGACCACGGCCGACTGCAGCGCCAGTCCGGCCGGCAGGGCCAGCAACGGCGCGACCATCCGCCAGCGCCGCGGCGTGATCAGCCACGCCAGACCCGCCCCCCAGAAGGCCGTGTGCGCCATCAATACGGCAACGATGAGGTAATAAAACATGGGAAGAGAGAACGGTCAGCCCCTCCGACAAAAATCCACCGTCCGCGGCTTGGGAAGCCAATTGTGCAGGCGGCGCAAGTCCGCGGTCATTCCGGCGCCCCGGTGATCGCCGGCGCCCGGACCGTGGCCGCGCGCAGCCCGAAGGAACGCAGCTGGTATCGACCCGAGTCCGCGCGGCTAGGTGGAGCATCCGACCGCAGCGTGAAACGATTCACCCCGGGCATTAAGATCAAGCCCGGCACCTGCAACCCGCGCTCGTCCTGCGCCACCGCGAGCGAGGCGATCTCCCGGCCCTCATGCCACAGGGTCAGGTTCCTCGGTCCCACGGCGCGGAGCGCCAGGCGGAGATCGACGCTGACGGGCTCGGCGCGGGGATTGAAATACGACATCACCGCGTCGTCGTAGGCCCACCGCACGCCGTTGTCCGGCAATTGATACCAGCCCTGGCCGAATGTCGGGCTGCGGGCAAACGGCAGTTGCGGGACGGCCGCAGGCCGGAGGAAGACGATCACCTGGTTGCCCAGCCGGCCTTCGAGGCGGCGGGTGTAGCCCAGGGCCGCCAGTTCGCGCAAAATGCTATCGGCCCGATCCTCGTAGCCTTTCCGGTTAAGATAGAGCGCCGCGAACCCATAGGCCTCCAGCCGGCGCACCAGCACCGTCGGGCTGACATTTTCCAACTCCCGCTGCCAGCGGCTTCGCGCCCGCAGCTTGGCGGCGCCGTAGCTCAGGCGCAGCGTCCGGGTCGAGAAATAGAGGCGGAAATGCTCATAGTCGGTCAGCCGCCAGGGCGGCACCACCTCGGGAAAGCCCAGCACCGGCAGTTGGAACACCATCGCCCCCTCCGGCAGAACCGCCTCCAATTTCCGGCCCAGCATCCGGTCCGACTCCACCGTCGTGGCGATTTCCGCCGACTCCGCCACCCCAGGGCCGCGCGGCACCTGGTCGAGAATCCCCGCGCCAGCCACCAGCACCGCGGCGCCCACCCGGACCCAGCGAGGCCAGCCGGCCGTCAGTCGCGAGAGCCGCACGACGAGAAAAAACAGCACGATGGCGGAGACAAAGATGCCCACGCGATTGGTGGCGCGGAAGACCTGCAGCCCGGCGAAGAACGCCACGAGGTTGGTGATGCCGCCGACACTGGCGAACGCCAGCAGCCAGCCGAGGGACAGCGCCTGCCCGGGCAGGGGCCGGTCGGCGAAGAGGCGGCGGGCGATGACCGCGCCGAGCCAGACCAGGCCCAGGATGCCGACCAGGCCCAGGTAGGGCAGGAACGTTTCACCCCGCCAGTCGGACCAGCGCGTGTAGCGCTGGCCGAGGAAGGCCAGCGGAGCCCAGCGATGGACGCCCGGCGGGATGAACATCTCAACGGGTTTCAGCGCGTATTGCTCCGTGCCGCCGTAATTGCGCACGAGCAGCGGTGCGCCCTCCGGTTCATGGTCGTGCACCCAGACCTCGAGGTGCATGGCCAGGAAGACCACGAGCGCGAGGACCAGGGCCGCCAGCCCGATTTGCAGGTTCGGCCGGCGGCGCGGACCGAACCATTGCGCCACCAGCGCCCACCCCAGCAGCTGCAGCCAGAAATACAGGTTGTAGGGATTGTGCGCCCCGAGCGCGACGGCGGCGCCGAGGCAGACCAGCGCGCCGGGCCGGCGCCATTCCAGCCGCCGGCTGCGGGCCACCAGCCAGACCGCGAGCAGACCGAGCGGCACCGTCCAGGTAAAAACCAGGGAAAAATGCGCCAGCCCGCGGTGAAAGGTGGAATAAGTGAAGGCGAACAGGAGGGCCCCGGCCATGGCCCACTCCCAGCGGCAGCGCAGCCAGCGCGCCACTAGGCAGAAGGCCAGGGCGGCTGTCACCTGCGCCAGCAACAGCCCGGCATTGGCGGCGGCGAACACGCCGACCAGCCGGGCCAGGCCCCCGAGGGCGAGCATGAGCAGCTTGTCCGGGGTCGGATAGGCGTTCCAGTAGGCGCCAAACGGCGCGCCCAAGCGCGTGATGACCTGGGACTGCAGCGGCCGGATGTCCCCCTCCATCGCCGCCTGCAGCCGCGCCAGCGTCTCGTGCGCATCCCCCGAGTAGACCGTTGGCAACTGCCAGCTGGCGACCGTCCAGCGGTCATGATGCCAACACCAGATCAGCGCGGCGAGTCCGGCGAGCAGGCACAGAGGCAACAGCGAGGCGCGGCCAAAGGGGAAACGAAGCGACGCCCGGCTGGTGTCCGAGGTGAAGGAAAGTGGGGGTGACACCGCCTCCAGTGAAAAAGGCCGCCGTGGCTGACCGCAAGGATTTCCTGCGCCAAAAGCCGGCCGCGAGCGGGCGCGGCTTACCGCGCGGTTTCCACCGGCAGCAGGCGCTGCAAATCGACGCGGAAATTTATCAGCCGGAATTTCAGCACCCGTGGATCTTCGCCAATCTGCCGGCCTGGCGTGTCCGAGATCAGCTCGAGGTGGGTGTCGCCAGGCAGCAGCACGACGTTGTTCAGCACCACGGTCACCTGCGTGTTCTCGGTGAGGAAGCCGCCCCATTCGGGCACCCCGTTGAGTTTCAGCAGCCCCTCGCGGTTGCCGCTCACCCCCAGGGCGAAGCGCAGCCGGCCGACCAGCGGCCGGTCGTGCGGATTGTGCAGCAGCAGGCTGCCCGACTCCGCCGCCCAGCACCAGGAATCCTGCCGGTAGCGCTCCGTGGCATACCAGGTGTCGGAAAATTCTACGCGCATCTTTTCCCCCGCCTTGCCGTAGACCAGCTCCGCCGGTCCGCCCACCTGGTAACCGTCGCCCAAGGGCGCCTCCAGCGCCGTGGGGGCCGCCAGCAACGTGAGGTTGCCGAGCAGCAGCACCAGTGTCCAGCCGCGCCCGGCGGGCACGAGGAAGTTGAACGCCAGCTGCATGGGCAGCAGCACGCGCGAGGCCGCGCCGGGATAGCCCTCCCAGACGGCATCACCCAGAAAGATCATGAGCACGGCATAACTGGCGCCAACCCGCCACCACGCCTGGTCCCAACGGGGCCGCGCGAGGAGATAGACCATCTGGACCGTCAGCGCGACCAGCATCAGCAGGCTCCAGACGGCGCCCAGGTCGAGCAGCGACGTCTCGGGCAGCGCCCCCAGCACCTCGCGCCACTTGTGCAGGTAAGCCGCGAAAGGCAGGTCGAAATTGCGATAACCCACATCGGCGGCCGGCCCGACCATCCGGGCGATGTAGACCAGCCAGAGGGCGAGCGGCGCCGCCACCAAAACACCCCGGAGCAGCGCCCGTCCCCAGGCGCGGGGACCGGCGGCCCGTCCGGGCAGGAGCGCCGCCGACGCCAGCAGGCTGGTCTCCTTGCCCAGTCCGCCCAGGGCGAACACGGCGGCGGACCACCACGGCCGGCCCTTGTCGCACAAGTAGACGCCGAACGCGATCAAGAGCAGCGACGGCCCGTCGATCAGGGAATTGCGCAGGCTCACGCACAGCCCGAACGAGAACAGCACGCCCGTCCAGCGGATGAAGTTGTCCCAGCTGCGCGGCGGAAACCAATGCAGCAGCAGTCCCGCCAGCAGGAGCCAGGCGATGGCGTTCTGCAGGGCGTAGGCCTGCAGGATCATCGACGGTTCGCCCAGGCCCAGGCCATAGGCAACCGCCGGGAACAGGATCCGGCGCGCGCGATAGGGCAGGCTGTCCACGGCCTTCCGCAGCTCGCGGTTCTGCAGCGAGGGATCCATCGCGATCTGCGCGTAATATTGCGCGTCGTAGCCCGCCGAGGTGCGCTCGACGTGAAAGTCGAGCTTGCGCAGTTTGGACAGCCGCGCCGCCTCCGTCTGGCCGCTGAAGCTGATCAGGTAGGTGAACCCCTTTCCCGGGATATAGAACTGCACCAGCGCCGTCAGGAAGATCGCCACCAACGCGCCGTAGGCCAGCGACACTTCCAACATCACGCCGCGTTGCGCACACCACGCCCGCGCCTGCCCCCATTTTGGCCGGAACCTCATGCGTTCACGCGTCCAGGCGGCGGCGGCCGCGGGGTTTTTTAGTTTGTGCCATTTCTGCAAGCAATGGCACCCTCCGTCACACGACAACGCTAAAGAATGGATCCCACCGCGCCAGCCCGGCCCCGCCTTCCGCCCCGCCCCACCCTCCTGACCGTGGCCGCGCTTGTCCTGCTGGCCCTCGGCTATGCCTGGCTGCTCTCGCGGCACATCTCCCCCTACGCGGGGGGCGCCGACTCCTCCGGTTATCTGAACAGCGCGGCCTTGTTGCGCGCGGGCCAGTTCACGACCCCGGTCCGCAGCCTGCCCGGCCACACCGGCACGGAATTTGGCGCGCTGGCCCACCTGCCGCTCGGCTTCGTGATCAAGCCCGACACCGACCGGTTGGTCTCCAGCTATCCGCTCGGTCTGCCCTTGCACCTGGCCGCCTTCGCCAGCCTGACGGGACTCGATCAGGCCACCGTCCCGCTGAACCTCTGCGCGGCCCTGGCGGGTGGCGTCCTGATGTTCCTGCTGGCGCGGCGCCTGGATCTGCCGCTCCTGCCCGCCCTGGGCGGCGCCGCCTTGCTGCTGTTGTGTCCGCTGTATCTTTTCTCGGCCCTGCAGCCAATGAGCGATCTGCTCGCGCTCGTCTGGGCCCTGGCGGCGCTGTATGCCGCCCTGCGCGCCCGCCCGAGTTCGGGCTGGGCGTTTTTTTGCGGCGTGGCTGTCGCCCTGGCCGTGCTGACGCGCCCGTCGAACCTGCTGCTCGCGTTGCCCGTGGTCCTGGCTTTGGGCACGGCATGGCGGCGCTACCTCTGGGTGGGACTCGGCGGTCTGCCGGGGGCCCTGCTGCTCGCCTGGTATAACCAGAAACTCTACGGCTCGCCGCTCGCCACGGGTTACGGCGACGTCCGGTCGGCGTTCAGCGCCCTCTACCTCCTGCCCAACCTGGCGCACTTCGCGCGTTGGATTCCGCTCCTGCTCACGCCCCTGGTGCTCGCGGCGCTCGTGGCGCCCTTCACGCCGGATGGCCGCCGGCGGGACGGCCTCGTGCTTCTCGCCTGGGCCGGGGCGCTCATCGGCTTCTATGCCTTCTATTACCATTCGGGGGAAACCTGGTGGTATCTGCGCTTCATCCTGCCAGCGTTCCCGGTGCTCATCCTGGCCGCCCTGACCGGCGGCCAGGCCCTCATCAACCGCGCCCGGCACCGGCCGTTCATCTGGATTACCCTGCTGGCCGCCGCGCTTATTTGGGAAACCATCCTGTTCCGCCGGCTGGGAGTCCTGCACGTCAAGGAAGGGGAAGCCACCTACCCCGCGGCCGCCGCCTGGGCCCGCACGCATCTGCCCAGGAATGCCGCCGTCTTCTGCATGCAGGTCAGCGGCGCCGTGTTTTACTACACGGATTTCCTGGTCGTGCGCTGGGATCTGGCGGAGATCGGTCCCCTGCTGGCGGCCCTGCGCACCCAGCAGCGTCCGGTCTATGCCATCCTCTACGAATTCGAGGAGCCGCTGGCGCGGAAGCGTATCCCCGGCGTCTGGATCCGGGAGGGCAACGTCAACCAGGCCACTTGCTGGCGGATCGACGCCGTGCCGGCCGCCCCCTGAACCATGCTTTTCTTCGACGCCAGCCACACCAGCCATACCCGTGCGCAGACCGGCATCCAGCGCGTGACGCGCTCGCTGTTCGCGGGTCTGGCCGCCCGGCAGCCGGTCACCGGCATCTGTTACGACCCCTACCTCCGCGCGTGGCGCCGGCTCGATGCGGGTGAACTCGACCAGCTGCGGCCCGGTCAAACCACCGCCGGCTCGCGCGGCGCGAAATGGCCGCTGCACCGGCGCCTCGCGGGGCATGTCCGCCGGCTCGCCGGGGTGAAGCCCGACCTGCCCGCGGCCGACGGACTCATCTGTCCGGAATTGTTTTCCCCCAAAGTCGGCGCGCACCTGCCGGAGATCCTCGGTGCCGTGCGCGGACCGCGTGTGGCGGTTTTTCACGATGCCATCGGCCTGAAGCTGCCCGAGCTCACGCCGCCCGGCACCGTGGCGCGGCTGCCCGGTTACCTGCGCGAACTGCTGCGGTTCGACGGCATCGCCGCCGTCTCGGAGGATTCCGCCGCAAGTTTGCGCGACTACTGGCGCTGGCTCGGGATCGATCAACCGCCTCCCGTTCACGCGATCCCCAACGGCGTGGATCCCATTCCCCTGGCGACGGCCGGGGCCAAACCCGGGGCCGTGCCCCGCGTGCTCTGTGTCGGCACGATCGAAGGCCGCAAGAACCACCTGGCCCTGCTTGAGGCCTGCGAGGTCCTGTGGGCGGAAGGGCTGACCTTCGAAATGCAACTCCTCGGGCTCGCCCGGGCGGACACGGCGGGCGGTGCGCTCGCGAAAATCGCCGCGCTTCGTGAGGCCGGACGCCCGCTCCTGTATCACGGCGCGGCGGCCGACGCAGAACTGCACGCGGCCTACCGGCGCTGCGCCTTCACGGTTTATCCGTCGATCACGGAGGGCTTCGGCCTGCCGGTGCTGGAGAGCCTGCAGCACGGCAAACCCTGCGTCTGCTCCGCCCGCGGCGCGCTCGGCGAGTCCGCGCGGGCCGGCGGATGTGTTGCGCTGGAGACAGTTGACGCCGCCAGCCTGGCCGCCGCCCTCCGGCGCCTGCTCCGGGAGCCGGCCGAAATCGCCACGCTCGCCGCCGCCGCGCAGGCGCGGGCTTTCCGCTCCTGGACTGATTGCGCGGAGGAACTGA
The DNA here is from genome assembly GCA_029945855.1 of Lacunisphaera sp. Taxonomy (GTDB): domain Bacteria; phylum Verrucomicrobiota; class Verrucomicrobiia; order Opitutales; family Opitutaceae; genus Lacunisphaera. The sequence goes on along the minus strand of JAQSDJ010000129.1, from coordinate 3,269 downwards.
CCGCGTGGATGCGCACGTTGCCGCGCCGCGGCTGAGGTCCGGGCTTTGCGGTTGCTAAGGGTGGTATTCTGACCTCTAGTCCCACCGCAAATCCATGGCCCTGTCCCTGTTCACCACCAAGACCAAGAAAGCGATCATCGAACGCGCACAGGACGACTACGCGACCAAGCTGCGGCTCAAATACAAGCCCTATTACCACGCGATGGATGCCCAGGCGGGCACACATATCCGCCTGCAAGGGCGCGACATGATCATGTTGTCGAGCAACGACTATCTCGGTCTCTCCTTTCACCCAAAGGTCATCGAGGCCTGTGGCGGGGCGGCCAAGATCTGGGGCACGAGCACGACCGGCGCCCGCATTTCCAACGGTTCCCGGGCCTACCATGTTGCGCTCGAGGAAAAGCTCGCCGCCTTCCTCGGCCGCGAAGCATGCCATGTCAGTGTCGCCGGCTATGTCGCCTGCTGCTCCGCCGTCGCCACGTTCGCCCAAAAGGGTGACACCGTCCTTGCCGACAAGAACATCCATTCCTGCCTGTGGGACGGCATCCGGCTGTCGATGGCCGCGGTCGAACGTTTTTCCCACAACAATCCCGAGGACTTGCGCCAGGTCCTGAAGTCCGTGCCGCACAACACCCCGAAGCTGCTCGTGGTCGAGGGCGTCTACTCCATGGAGGGCCACATCTGCCGCCTGCCCGAGATCGCGCAGATCGGTGAGGACGCCGGCTGTTTCACCGTGCTCGACGACGCCCACGGCTTCGGCGTGCTCGGCCGGCAGGGCCGCGGCACCGTCGACCATTTCAAGCTGAACGACAAGGTCGACATCCTCTGCGGTTCGCTCTCGAAGTCCCTCGCCAGCACCGGCGGCTTCATCGCCGGCTCGCGTGACCTCATCGAGTATCTCCGCACGAACTCCAAGCAGACCCTGTTCAGCGCCGCCATCAGCCCGAGCATGGCGGCCGTTGCTTCCGCGTCGCTCGACGTCATGCAGGCGGAACCGCAGCACCTCGAACGCCTCTGGAAAAACACCAAGCGCTACCGTGAGATGCTCAAGGGCCTCGGCCTCGACACCTGGGGCAGCGAGACGCCCGCCGTGCCGATCGTCCTCGGCTCGAAGGAGCTCGTCTACCGCTTTTGGCAGGCCCTGCTCGAGAAGGGCGTGTTCACCGTGATGTCCATCACCCCCGCGGTGCCGCCGGGCAAGGACCTCATCCGGACCGCCGTCTCCGCCCTGCACAGCGACGAGGACCTGGAGAAGATCGCCGCCGCCATGGCCTACGCGGTGAAGCAAATGTAGGCCCGGCTTCGCCGGAAATCACAAAACGCCAAAGCGCCAAACTCCAAATTTCCGGCGCGGATATTGGGGGATTTGCCCCGGTCATTTCTCCTTGTTTGGCGTTTGGCCTTTTGGCCTCTGGGATTTTTCGCCCTCAGCAGAGGGCACTCCGCAATGTCTGCGCCGTGTCCGCCCAGCAGGGCAGCGGCCGGCTCATCGCCTCCGCCTGTAGCCGCCGGCACACCGCCTCGTCCGTCAGCACGGTGCGCAACCGCGCCACCCAGTCGGCCCGGTCGTTGACCTTCGCCAGGAGGCAGCCGCCGGCGTCCGCATTTTCCCGCAGCACGGGCAGGTCGCTGCACACACAGGGCACGCCGCGCCACAAGGCCTCCAGCAGCGGCAGCCCGCAGCCCTCGGCGATGGTCGGGAACACCACGGCACGCGCCTCCGCGTAAAGCCGGCCCAACTCCCGGTCGCCGGCCGCCTCGTGAAAATGGAAAGCCCCGGTCCGCTGCTGCAGCGCCCTCATCCGCGCCTGGATTGGCTTGCCAAAATACGGGTTTACCCGCCCGACAATATGCAGCTCGAACTCGACGTGTTCCCGCCATAGCTCCTCGGCGACATCGAGCAGGAAGGTCTGGTTCTTGCGCGGCTCGACGATACCCACGCACAGCAACGACGGCCGGGCCTTCGGGATCACGGGATCTCGCCGCACGCGGTTGCCGTCGTCAAAGTCGGCGCCGAGCTCGATGACGTCGACCCGCGCTTTTTGCGGCGTGCCCTGCCAGCGCCAGAAGCCCTCGAAGTCTCGCTTCGTCGCCGCCGAGATGGCCCAGCACCGGTCGAAGCCGGCGAGCAATTTCATATACTCGGGGTGGCGTTGCACGCTCTGCGGCCAGGTGATGTGCGGCCACTTCACCGGGATGGCGTCATGGAACATCGCGGCCAGCCGGCACGGCGGCCGCGCGACAAAATCCCGGAAACCCGGCCGGTCCGCCTCGCAGAACTGCTCGACCGTGAGCAGCCAGTCGTCCGCGGAAAACTTCACCGGGGCGCGGTTTTTGCCGGCGACGAACGTGCGCGGCCGGCCGTCCCAGGCCACCGGGTGGGCCAGGCCGCCGAGTTCCTCCATGATGCGGGAGGTCAGCCGCGTCAGCCCCGAGCGATGTTTCGCCGCGCCCAGCTTGGTGGTGTCGTAGTAAATCATCGCTGCATCGCCCGCTCAAAGCATTCGACCAGCCGCACCGTGTTCCGGTGCGCGTCGTAATTTTCCTCCACCCACTGCCGCGCCGCAACCCGGAGCGTCTCCGCGAACTTGTCATCCTCCGCCAGCTGGCGGAGCGCGACAACCCACGCCAGCGGCAGGTCGACATCCGCCACCAGCCCGGTGCGGGCCTGGCTGACGGCCTCGGTGGTCGCGGAAACCGGCGAGGTCACGACCAAGACGCCCGCGGCCATGGCCTCGGGTATGACGTTCGGCAGGCCGTCGCGATCCCCGCTCTCTGCCACGACGCCGGTGTGCAGGAGCACATCGGCCCACGCGAGTTGCGCCCAGACCTGCGCCGGCGGCAGGGCCCCGAGGAATCGCACGGCCTCGCCCAGACCGAGCTGCGCCGTCAATTCCGCGAGCGGCTGGCGCAGCGGACCGTCGCCGATGATCCGCGCCTCGAAGGCCAGCCCGGCCGCGTGGAGCGCGTGATAAATGCGGAGCTGCCAGTCGAGGCCCTTCTTTGGGACGAGCCGCGCGATGCAGACCAGCCGCAGCGGAAGGCGGGGTGAGCGCAGGGGCTTGAAGGCGGGAAAATCATCCAGCCCGCGGCGGATGCACACGATCTTGTCCGCCGGCACGCCGCGTTCGATGAGCTCGCGCCGGCCCATGTCGGTCGAGGTATGGATAAAGCGGGCGTGCTGCAGCTTTTCCAGCAGCCACCAGTCCCCGCCGTGCTCGAACAGGTCGTAGGCATGCGCGCCGCTGCTGTAACGCCAGCCATACATG
>JAQSDJ010000128.1 GCA_029945855.1 Lacunisphaera sp. | reverse complement strand
CGTTGACCAGCGAGAGCATGGACTGGCTCGCATCGTGGATGTTTTTCACCAGATCCAGCTGCTCCGCGGTCAGCGACCCCACGGTGCCGTCGCTGAGGAATTCCGCCAGACCGCGGATGGACGCGAGCGGGTTGCGCAGGTCGTGCGCGGCCATGCCGAGCAGCCGGTTCTTCGCGGCGTTGGCGGTGCTGAGCTGGGCGACCAGCCGGGCTTGCTGCTCGTTGAGCGTCCGGTTCTGGAGGTGAACCCGGATGCGGGCCAGGGCTTCCTTTGGCCGGAACGGCTTCGGGAGGTAATCGACCCCGCCGGCCGCCAGTCCCTCGACCACATCGTCGGATTCGTTCTTCGCCGTGATGAAGATCACCGGGGAGAGTTTTTCGCCATGGATCGCTTTCAGGCGGCGGCAGGTTTCAAACCCGTTGATCCCGGGCAGGATCACGTCCAGCAGCACCAGGTCCGGCCTGAATGTCTCGTATTGTTCGAGCGCGCTCTCGCCGGTATCTGCCTCGGCGACCGCGTAACCCTGCGGCTTCAGAATACTGGTCAGGATGCGGGCGTTCAGCCGGTCATCATCCACCACCAGAATCCTTCTGGCGGTCAGTTCCTGATTGGCTGGCGGCAGCGGCGGAAGGGAAGCCATTGGTGGAATTAACCAGTGACGAGCATTTTAAGCAAGCATGGGTCGCGGCCGAGGCCACGACTAGGTGACATATCATATAATCCAGATACGTTGATAATCTACTTGCCGAACGCGGGTCCGGGCATTTTGTTGGGTGCTTATGGCAAACTCTTTCGTCTTCTCCTCCGAGTCAGTCGGGGAAGGTCACCCGGACAAGGTGGCCGACCTCATTTCCGACAGCGTCCTCGACGCCTGCCTGGCCCAGGATCGCACCAGCCGCGTCGCCTGCGAGACCATGGTCAAGTCCAACATGGTCATCCTCGCCGGCGAGATCACCACCAAGGCCAAGCTCAACTACGAGTCCATCGTGCGCGATGCGATCCGCGCCATCGGCTATGTGAACATCGACGACGTGTTTCACGCCGACCACGTTTTCATCAACAATTACCTCACCAAGCAGTCGCCCGACATCGCCCAGGGCGTGGACGCCGTGAAGGTGACCGGCAAGAAGAAGGCCGAGCAGGGCGCCGGCGACCAGGGCCTGATGTTCGGCTACGCGTGCAACGAGACGCCCGAGCTGATGCCGACGCCGATCATGTTCGCCCATCGCCTCGGCCGCCTGCTGACCAAGATCCGCAAGTCCGGCAAGGCCCCGTGGCTCCGGCCCGACGCCAAGTCGCAGGTCTCCATCCGCTACGAGAACGACAAGCCGGTCGAGGTTGTGAATGTCGTGATCTCGACGCAGCACACTCCCGAGGTTTCGCACAGCCAGATCGAGAACTACCTCATCGATCACGTCATCAAGCAGGTCATCCCGGCCCGCATGCTGACGAAGAACACCCAGTTCCTCATCAACCCCACCGGCCGCTTCGTCGTCGGCGGCCCGCAGGGCGATTCCGGCCTCACCGGCCGCAAGATCATCGTCGATACCTACGGCGGCTGGGGCCGTCACGGCGGCGGCGCCTTCTCCGGCAAGGATCCGTCCAAGGTCGACCGCTCGGCCGCCTACATGGCCCGCTGGGTGGCGAAGAACATCGTCGCCTCCGGCCTCGCCGACCTCGCCGAGCTCCAGGTCGCCTACGCCATCGGCTATCCCGACCCCGTCAGCGTCTACGTCGACACGATGGGCACCGGCAAGGTCGCCGACGAGAAGATCGCCAAGGCCGTCACCAAGGTCTTCGGCTTCAAGCCCGCCGAGATCGTCAAGCAGCTCGATCTGCTCCGCCCGATTTACCGCCAGACCACCAACTACGGCCACTTCGGCAAGGCCGGCCTCCCGTGGGAGCAGACCAACAAGGTCGCCGCCCTCCGCGCCGCGGTGAAATAACCTCCGACCCAATCTATTCTAATGTCTACCGCATCCACCGCGCCCAAGGCGCATGATTATCACGTCAAGGACATCACTCTCGCCGAGTGGGGTCGCAAGGAGATCTCCGTCGCCGAGCATGAGATGCCCGGCCTCGTCTCCGTCCGCAAGAAGTTCGGTCCGGCCCAGCCCCTGAAGGGCGTGCGGATCACCGGCTCGCTGCACATGACGATCCAGACCGCGGTCCTCATCGAGACACTGAAGGGGCTCGGCGCCGACGTGCGCTGGGCTTCCTGCAATATCTTCTCGACGCAGGACCATGCCGCCGCCGCCATCGCGGCGACCGGCACGCCCGTCTTCGCCTGGAAGGGCGAGACCCTCGAGGAATACTGGGACCTCACCCTGAAGGCCGTGACCTTCCCGGGCGGCCAGGGACCGCAGCTCGTCGTCGATGACGGCGGCGACGTCACGCTCCTCATCCACAAGGGCTGCGAACTCGAAGAGGGCAGCGACTGGGTCAACACCCCGTCCGGCTCCCACGAGGAACAGGTCATCAAGAACCTGCTCAAGAAGGTCCACCAGGCGGACCCGCTCAAGTGGACGACGATCGCCAAGGAATGGCGCGGCGTCTCCGAGGAGACGACCACCGGCGTGCATCGCCTCTACCAGATGATGGAGAAGGGCAAGCTCCGCGTCCCGGCCATCAACGTCAACGACTCGGTCACGAAGTCGAAGTTCGACAATCTCTACGGCTGCCGCGAGTCCCTCGCCGACGGCCTCAAGCGCGCCACCGACGTCATGATCGCCGGCAAGGTCGCCTGCGTGTGCGGCTACGGCGATGTGGGCAAGGGCTCCGCGTTTTCGCTCAAGGGCTTCGGCGCCCGCGTCATCGTCACCGAGATCGACCCCATCAATGCCCTGCAGGCCGCGATGGAGGGCTTCGAGGTCAACACGATCGAGTCCACCCTCGGCACGGCCGACATCTACGTCACCACGACGGGCAACAAGGACATCATCACGCTCGAGCACATGCGCCGGATGAAGGACCAGGCGATCGTGTGCAACATCGGCCACTTCGACAACGAGATCCAGGTCGACCGCCTCAACACGTCCGATGCCAAGCGCATCACCATCAAGCCGCAGTATGACCTGTATACGTTCCCGACGGGGAACAGCATCTACATGCTCGCGGAAGGCCGCCTCGTGAACCTCGGCTGCGCCACCGGCCATCCGTCGTTCGTGATGTCCAACTCCTTCACCAACCAGACGCTCGCGCAGCTGGACCTGTGGAAGAACAAGGACAGCTACAAGGTCGGCGTCTACCGCCTGCCGAAGCACCTCGACGAGGAGGTCGCCCGCCTGCACCTCGAGAAGATCGGCGCCAAGCTGACCACGCTCACCAAGGAGCAGGCCGAATACCTCGGCGTCCCGGTCGGGGGCCCTTACAAGCCCGAGCATTATCGCTATTAACTTCACCTCAAACGCCGCGACTCACCTCGCGGCGTTTTTTTGTCCGCCCGTTTCCCGCCATTGTCATTCTGAGCGAAGCGAAGAATCCAGCGCGAGCAGGACGGCGCCATCATGATGGATCCTTCGCTACGCTCAGGATGACACGGGAAAGTTGTTTGCCGTCTTCTGTCCTCTGATCTGTGTCCTCTGATTTTATGGCCACCCTCATTCCGAAACCCACCATCATCGCCGCCGCCGGCAACAAGCCGAAGCTCATCGAGGAGTTTTTCGGCCGCGTGAACAGCGGCACCGCCACCACCAGCATCGCCCGCATGCGCAGTCCCGGCGGCTGGGTCGAGCCGGGCCAGACGCCGGAATTCGACGAATACACCGTCGTCCTGCGCGGCGAGTTGCAGGTGAAGACCCGGGCCGCCACCCTGACCGTCAAGGCCGGTCAGGCCGTGCATACGCCGAAGGGCGAGTGGGTGCAATACAGCACGCCGCATCCCGACGGCGCCGAATACCTCGCCGTCTGCCTGCCGGCCTTCGCGCCGGACACGGTGCACCGCGACGCATGAGTGGTGGAACCCGTCCCCCGGACGGGTTGGTTTGAGTGAGCGCAAGGCAAGCGTGTCCCGAGGACACGCTCCACCTCGATTCACCGCGACACCAAATCGTAGCTGGCCCCGCGTTTCGTCACCCGCAGCTTCGTTCCGAAGAGTTTCGAGAGCACGGTCGACGTCAGCATGCTGGCCTTGGCGCCGTCGGCGACGATCCGGCCTTTTTTCATGAGGATGACGCGGTCGATCTCCGGGATCAGGTCGGCAATGTGGTGGGTCACGAGGATCAGGGTCTTGCCCGCGCGGGCGAGCTTGCGCAGCAGCCCGCGGAATTCCCGCACGGCCCCCGGATCGAGGCTGTTCGTCGGCTCATCGAGGATCAGCGCCGCGGGATCGTGGACCAAGGCGCGTCCGATCAGGGCCCGGCGCTGCTCGCCGGAGGACATCTCGGCGAGCGACCGGGACGCGAGGTGGGCAATCTCCAGGAAGCGGAGCAGTTCGCGGGCCCGCCGTTCGTGTGCGCGGGTGGGGCGGTGATGCGGCCAGAGGCCGAGGCTGTTGAAGAAACCCGAGAGCACCAGTTCCCGGGCGGTCACCTGCCGGGCCATCACCTCATGGGAAAGATTCTGGAGCAGGTCCAGGGCGACGATGCCGACGCAGCGACGGACATCCTCCAGCGCCCATTGGTCCTGACCGAAGAGCCGGAAGCGCATGCCGCGCACCCCGGTCTGCGGGTAGAGTTCGCCGGTGATGAGCTTCACCAGCGTGGACTTGCCCGAGCCGTTCGGGCCGAGGAGGGCAATGTGCTCGCCGCGGCGCACTTGCAGGCTGAAGTCCCGGAGCACGCACCGGTCTCCCCGGGCCACGGTAAGATGGGCGAGATCGAGCAGGAGAGGGGCACGCACGGCGAATTTGTCCACGCGGAACACTGATTAGCACGCTTGGTCCCTTTCCAACCACAAAAACCGTGCCTCGGCCCCGCGGGATGGGAAAAACCCTTGCACTCGCCCGGCGCGCGCCTTTGCTTGCCGGCTCACCCCGGAGAGATGGCCGAGTGGCTGAAGGCACAGCTTTGCTAAAGCTGCATAGGGGAAACTCTATCGAGGGTTCGAATCCCTCTCTCTCCGCCAATTTCCCGCAGATAGAACCCGAGTGGTTTTATTTAAGCGGTTTTATAAGCCTGCAGTAACGGGCACCTTGTATAGGTGAAATAAGGCCTGATTAAATCAGGGTTCTATCTCAGCCAAGCTGGCTGCCCTCCCTGTCGGGCCTCTGCGATTGTGAGATTTAAGCGGTGTAAATTTCCGGACTTGCCCTGAAGGCCGGTGACCATGGACCAAGGATCACTTATTTAAGGCAATCGGCCTGCGGGGGCCTTGGGGATCGGCACTGTTGGGTCATAGGTGTCGCCGCCTTTTACCGTCCAAGGCAAAGGGACCGATGTGGCGTCTGGTTTAATGGATGCTGAGAAAACCTGGCGGAGTGAGGCCAGCGGCCAAATTCTAGTTCCGCCTGGAGTATCGCCTCCCGAAGGCCAGCGGTCCGCTCGCGCAACGCCTGCCGGTCTTGAAGGGCCGGCCTATGGCTTACTTCCTGGCACCTCTTCCGCCCACCGGGCCGGAGACGTAGAATCCACATCCGCCTTGCGGTGGGGTAAAGGTCGAGTTCTCCACTTTAATCTAAATGGTTCGCAAGAGGCTGTCCTGTGGCATCTTACGCGCCAATCGCGGAGGCTTAATGATTCACGGTCAGGTCCCTCACGCGGCATGCGCGGATGGCGGCAAACGCGCCGCTATCTCTTGGCATGACCACTAGAACCAGACTGACCAGGATCAATCAGATCAGCCACCTCGCCGTCTCCATCAAGACGGTGTCGAGCCGCGCGCTCCACGATTACGAGCCGCACGTGCAGGCCAACATCAACCACCTTATGGCCCAAGCCCGGACCAATTTCCCGGGCCTGACCTACGAGCAGTTTGCCGCCCTGAATCCGGATTTCGGGGCCATCTTCTGCATCTCTCTCGGCTACATCGCCGAGAACGCTGATGGCGACCTGGTGATGCGCCTGAAGTCCTACCTGGGCGGCGAGGAAGAGCTCTTGGCGGAGTTCAACCACAACATTGCCAGCTTCCGCAACACCTTCGTCCACGTCAAGGGGCGCACCTTTGATATCCCGTTCATTCTCGCGCGCATGAGCGCGCTGAAGATTCGCTGCGCCAACAAGAATTTCGCCACGCTGCATCGCCCGAACGGCCACCCGCACCTCGACCTGACGGAATATCACGCCGAGCACGGCCCCGGCTGTCGCCTGCCCCTCACCCTTATCGCGTCCATGGCCGACGTGGCTTCGCCCGGTTTTGATTTCGATGGTCCGAAACTCTCGGAGGCATTCCACAACGGCGAACACCGGCTGATCGCCCGGCATGGCGAATGGAGCGTGGCGACCACGTTGAACCTCCTGCGGATCTTGGTCGGCGACTACGAAGCCATCCCCTGCGAGCGCTACTACTCGGTGGAAGTTGATGGTGAGTGTGGCCACCTCGCCGCGGCCGACGCCAATGGCTGTTGCCCCTCCGTCTGGGACGAGCGCCAGCAGTGGTTCGTGCCCACCGAGAGCATCCCGTTGATCCGAACTGAACTGGCCGCTTCGTGAAGTGCCACCCTGGCAGCAACTCGCCGACCGAATGGTCGTATAGCTTATCGATACACCAATTGGTTCATAAACAATGCTATAGAACAGCACGGTCCTTTTCTTAGCGCGAATATCCAGCCCGGCTGAATCAAGCAGCGGCCGATGCTCCGATGAACTGATCAATCCATTGTTAGTATACGCGCCGGCCCACATCGCCAATTTCCATGCTCATCCCCTGCAAACCAAACCATCGCCCGGCTTCCCCCGCCGCGCGCCAGTCAGTCTGATCGGACCGCATAGCCTGCTAACATCAACCGCCGGTCCCTCTCGCTCTACCAACTCTCCCCAGCCCCCCAATGGAAGGTCAGCCTCAGTATCCAGTCGTTCACGGCACCCCGTCTTCTCCGATTATCGGGGCGGCGGTGGGCCATGGCGCTGCGATCACTGGGAACGCAGGTCCGGCACGGGTGCCAACTGCAGGCACCCCGCTGACCACCGGGGGTGCGAATCAGCGGGCACAGCAAAGGGCGGGGCGGGGATTGAAGCAACGCGATCAAGGCAATGGTGTCGCCGCGGCCGCCGTCCCGGTTGGATTTGATCGGGTTTGTGCTCTGTTGGCCGAGGCCGTCATCGGCATGATGGCTGACACCCGGCTCTCATCCAGGAGTCAGGGTTCCGGCACCGACGCTCCGGTCCGCGGCGAGTCGAGGCAAACCACTAACAGTGGGTCCGCTCGCTCGCCCTTCAACCTTGATGAACGAATCGTTGCGGAATTGCGCGAAAGCGGGGGTGGATCCCCCGGCGCGCTGCGCGCCAAGCTCAGCCTTCAGCGCACTCCCTGCACCAAAGCGCTGAATCGCCTGCTCGCCAAGGGCGTGCTCGTTGCCCAGGGGAGCACCCGGAAGCGGGTCTACCGCCTGGCCCAACCCAGTCAGTCCGCTGCCGCATGAGCTCATTTTCCAGCAAACTCAGCGCTCTGGCGAAGGACGAGCTTCCTGAAGGGGCCGTTGCGATTGGCGCCCGGGTCTCAACCGAGGAGATGGCCAAGGGTGACTCCATAGAGAACCAAATCGAAGCCTGCCGTAATTTTTGCGCGGATCATCCCGACCTGTTCGGCGACCGAGAATTCAGGATTTACTCGGATCCCGGACACACGGGGACGACTTTTGATCGCCCGGGTATTAACGGCCTGCGAGCGGACAAGGGAAAGGTCAAGATTGCCTGTTACTTGGTGCGCGACTTGAAGCGGCTGGGGCGGAATGCGAAGGAGGGCCTGGCCTTTCTCGATGATATGACCGCGGCCAACATCCAGATTATCGACATCGGTCAGTCCGCCATCGATTACAGGACGACCAAGGGGCGAAAGATCTACACCGACACCATGTCCGGCGCCGAGGCCGAGTGCGGCATCTACCGGGACAGCTCCATCCAAGGCCAGACCAGGAGGGCACAGAGGGGCCAGTGGAAGGGTGGGCCCCCTCCCTATGCCTACGATCTGGATGCAGGCGTTCTGCTGCCAGTGGTAGGGCCACCAACGGAGTTGATCCAGAAAATGGCAGCCCTTTACGAGGAGTATAAGTCAGATTTCCGCGTTCTCACGAAGTTGCATAAGCAGGGGGTCAAATACGCGCCCACTGCTCAGCGGATTTGCTTCGACCGTGACCGGGCCCGCCGCGGGTTCGTCTCCCGTCGCCCGCAAGATGCTGGCAAACCGCTGCTCATCACCTTGCGCTGGATTGCGGACGTGTTGAAGAATCCTGTCTACGCCGGCTACGTGCCGGCGCCTCGCGCGGTCAATGATCTTACCGTTGGTTTCAAGCCCGATCTGGTGCTTCCTGATGGTCGCCGGTATTTCAAGTCGGAGCATGAGGTCATCATTCCCCTGCCGCAGTGGGAGAAAATTCAGGCGATCCGGCGAGGCCAAGCCAGGACCAAGGCGCAGGTCGGCCGTGCCTCGCCAGCTTTTCTGCTGCAGCATCTGTTGCATTGTGGCTGTTGCCACCTACCGCTCCACGTCGGCGCCTCAAACTCCGGTAGCGGCAAAACGATCCGGCACTATGCCTGCAAGGATATGAAACGGTTGGGCTCGCTGTCAAAATGCACCGTCCGCCGTGTGCCCGCGGAGGCCATGGAGACCGTGGTCATGCGCTTCTTGAGCGACCTGCCGAAGCGTCCGGATATCGTCCAGGAGATCACCGCCCTCGCCAGTGAAAACAGGGCGGGACTGACCCAAAATCTGAGCGATCGCTTGGCGCTCTTGGAAAAAGAGCGCGCGGCGCTTGAGCGGACCAAGAAAAAAGCGCTCGAGCGGATGCTGGAGTTTACGGGCAAGAAGATCGGTGCTGAAATGGAGCAGTGCTACATTGAGGCACAGGCGAAGCTCGACACCGTCATGCTGGAGATGGACGACTTGCGCCGCAAGCGCGAGGCGGCCCACGCTGCGGCACCGTCAGCGCAGGTGGTCGTCAGTGCGCTGTCCGACTTCGGGAAATTGGCGGCACAGCTTCCGGCGTCCGGCCGGAAGGAGCTGGTTCAATTGCTGGTCGCCGAAATCGTGGTGCATCGGCTCAAGCATCGCTCCCTGCCGCAGTTCAAGCATCTGCCGGCCAGTGTATCCATCCTGAAGCTGGACATCACCCTGAATCCGTGCGGTCTCCACCTGGTCAGCTCCCCCAGCAAGGGATCAACCGCGGTGAAAACCAAGGGCAGCCAGTCGAAGCTGGTGCCCACGACGTTGATCGTGGAGATTCGGCAGCTCGGCTCCAAGGGCAACGTCGCGCGCCTGCTTGAACCGTTTGCCACGGAAGCGGAGGTTTATGCCTTCCCCAAGGAGACCTCGGTGGAGGAGGTTGCACGGCACCAGCATCCCCTGTGGCGCATGGAGGCGATGGTCGGAATGCGGGCAAAGGGCATGCTGAAGAAGGAGATTGCAGCCAAGTTCGACAAGACAGCTCCCTGGGTTACCTATCACCTGCGCCTGCGCGCCTTGCAGCCCGGCATCCAGCAGAAGCTCAAGTCGGCCCCGCTCAGCGTGCTGGGCCAATTCGGACTTGTTTGCTTGATGAAGCTGGCTGCCATGGAGCCCAAGTTGCAGGAGACGACCTTTGATGAAGCCTTCCGGAAGGCCCTGCACACGGACTAGCCGGCGAGGACGATATTGACCGTCGCAGAACGCTCAACAATACATGTTAATGTCGCTCATCAGCACCGTCATGCAACCAAACGAGAGGGCGGAGATTGCCCGGGTGCCGTTGCCGAAGTGCAATGACAGATAGCCAGGCACGGGGTGCGTTTTGCAGATGTAATAGAACGGCATCATCACGATGCCGAAGAAGAGCATCGTCGGCATCGCGCCGATCAAATACCAGTGCGCGGTAAGGATGCCGTATTGATAGGGCGCCGGAGCCCAGCCCATCAGTTCCAAGGAGCCAAGTTTAGCGGAGACAAAGGCTAGGCCGGCGATCCACGCGGTCATATCACGGCCGGCCATGAAGATATCGTCCCCGCTGTTGGCAAAGCGCTTTAGGTAGAAGCCGATGCCAAGGACGAAGATGAAATAGCTAACGATAACGAGAACGTCTTTCGCGTCGAGCGGCACACTGGTTGAAGCAACAAGGAGGGGCCTATTGGGGGAGGGGGCGAGAAAGGGCTGGCTGAAGAGAAACCAGACGAAAATGCTGCGAGTGGGCGGAAGCTCGGGTTCAGGCGCTGGCGGAAACGGTTGCGACTTCGTTTTTGGTCGCGGCGTCATGATTGATAAAGCGCCGCTTGAGGCGGAGCTTGAACTCGTCCACCAGCTCGAACACCACGGGCACGACCAGAAGACTGAGGGCGGTGGAGGTGATCAGGCCGCCCATGACCGCGAGGGCCATCGGGGCACGAAAGGAGGATGCCACGCCGAGTTGCAGCGCCATCGGCAGCATGCCGGCGATCATCGCGAATGTCGTCATGATGATCGGCCGCGCCCGCTTGCGGCAGGCATCGACGATGGCCTCGGTGCGCGACAAACCATGCTCTTCACGAGACATGATCGCGTATTCGACGAGCAAGATCGAGTTCTTGGTCACAATGCCCATCAGCATGATCAGGCCGATCAGTGATGAGAGCGACAGACTGTAGCCAAAGATCGCCAGCGCGGCGAAGGCCCCGCCGACCGACAGCGGCAAAGCCGTCAGAATTGTGACGGGCTGCAGAAAGTCGTGAAACAGCAGCACCAGCACCGCATAGACGCAGAGGACGCCGGCCGCGATCGCGAGGCCGAACCCGTTGAAGAGCTCAGCCTGCGACTCGGCCTCACCAGAGGTGACGCGCCGAACATCGGAGGGCAGATGCTTGAGCGTGACGAGGGCTTCAATCTGCTGGTTGATGTCCCCGATCGGGCGGTTCTCAGTTTCGATGGTGAGGGTGATGTTGCGGCTGCGGTCGAGACGGTCGATCTGGGCCGGCCCGCCCTGCATGGATATCGTGGCCACGCTGCTGATCGGCACGGAACCGCCTTTGGCCGTGACGCGGAGGTCGCGGATCGTATCCAATAGCCCGCGATCACCCGAGGGGATCTGCGTGCGGATATAGAGCTGGCGGTTGGGCAGGTTCAGCCGGGGAAGGTTCTGGTCGTAGTCGCTCGTCGTTGCGACGCGAACCGCCTGACTGATGGCCGCTGTGCTGACGCCGAGTTCGGCGGCGCGGGCGTAGTCTGGCAGCACGATGAGTTCGGGGCGCAACAGGCTGGCGGTGGAGGAGATATTTCCGAGACCCGGCAGTGTGCGCAATTCAGCCATGACCTGCTGGGCAGACCGGATCAACGAGGGCTGGTTGTCGCCGGCGAGCACGATAGTGACCTGCTGGCCGGAACCGTTTCCGCCAATGGCGAAGCGGGCGCCGGGAATCTCGGAGAATCGTCGGCGCAGGACCCGTTCAATATCCTGCTGGGTGCGCCGCTTGCCCTCCGCCAGCGGGGTGAGGGCGACGAGCAGACGAGCCTTGCGCACCTCGGCACTGCTGGCGCCCATTCCCATGCGGCCGGCGCTGCCCGCGCCGATGGTGGTATAGACGTTTCTGACCTCGGGATTCTCGGCAATGATCCGGCGGGCGCGTTCGGCCAGCTGCACCGTGTCGTCGATGGTGCTGCCGGGCTGCGTTTCCACTGAAACGAGGATCTGGCTCTGGTCTTCCGCGTCGACGAAGTTGGTGGAGAGCAGCAGCAGCAGGGCGGCGGAGGCGAGCAGGAAGCCGCAGGCGGCCGCCATGGTCTTGCCCGGATGCCGGAGGCTGGCCCGGACGGCGCTCAGGTAGAGTTGCATGACCCGGCCCTCGGTGTCGTGGCGGTCGTGCGCGGGCCGCGCCTTCATGATGACGGCCGCCATCATCGGCGTGAGCAACCGCGCCACCAACAGGGAGAAAAGCACGGCGATGGAGGCCGTCCAGCCGAACTGGGTGAAGAACTTCCCGGCAATGCCGCTCATGAACGCGGTGGGCAGGAATACCGCGACCAGGGTCAGGGAGGTCGCGATCACGGCCAGGCCGATTTCGTTGGCCGCCTCGAGCGAGGCTTCCCGGGGGGGCTTGCCCTGGCGCAGATGTCGCTCGATGTTCTCGATCTCCACGATGGCATCGTCCACGAGCACCCCGACGATGAGGGTGAGGCCAAGCAGCGTGACAGAATTAAGCTGAAACCCGAGCAGCGCGATTACCCCGAAGGTGGGGATGACCGACAGCGGCAGGGCGACGGCGGAAATGAAGGTGGCGCGCCAGTCGCGCAGGAAGAGCCACACCACGACGACCGCCAGAAAGGCGCCCTCATACAGCGAATGCATGGCGGCGTCGTAATTGTTCTGGACCGGCGTGATTGTGTTGTTGATCTCGCGAATGGTGATGTGCGGGTGTTGCTCCGTCAGACGGGTGATCCTGGTCCGCACGCGGGCACCGACGGCCACCTCGCTGGCGCCGCGCGAGCGCGTGATCTGGAGGGAAACCTTCGGCTGGCCATCGACCAGGGCAAGCTGGCGGCGCTCAGCCGCGGTGTCATGCACGGTCGCCACCGCGTCGAGGCGGATGGCGCGGCCGTCCGCGAGCGCGATGGGCAGGGCGGCGAGATCCTCGATGCGACCGACCGTGCCGATGGTGCGGACGGATTGTTCCATGCCGCCCAGATTCGTGCGGCCCCCGGGCGACTCCTGTTGCACCAGGCGCAGTTGGGTGGAAATGCCCGCGGCGGTGACGTTCAGCGCGAGCAGCTTGGCGGGATCGAGCTCGACGCGAATCTCGCGGTCCATGCCGCCGATCCGGGTGACGTCGCCGACCCCCTCAACGGCCAGCAGGACTTTGCTGATGTCATTGTCGACAAACCAGGAAAGTTCCGCTTCGTCCAGCAAGGTGGATTCGACGGCGTAGGTGAGGATGGCGCCGCCGGTGGTGTTTACGCGCGAGATGAAAGGCTCCTGCATCTCGGCAGGCAGTCGGCTGCGGATGCGATCGACGGCATTGCGCACGTCGCTCACGGCCTCCTGCAGGTCCTTCTCCAGGTTGAATGCGATGGTGGTGACGGATACGCCGTCGTTGACCGTGGATGTAATGTGCCGCACCAGGCCCACGGTAGCGACACTGTCCTCAATGCGGCGGGTGACTTCGGTCTCGAGCGTCGAGGGAGTCGCCCCCGGCAGGTTTGCCGTCACGATGACCATGGGGAAATCCAGGTCAGGCAGATGTTGGATCGGGAGTTGACGGAAACCGACCAACCCCGCGATGCACAGCATCGCAAAAAGGAGGAGGGAAGGGATTGGCTTGCGGATCGCCCAGGCGGAAAAATTCACGGACGGCCTCCTTCACTAACCAGCGAAGGGGACTGGACGACGGCTGGGGTCTTCGTCTCCGCGACCAGAACGAGGTCGCCTTCGACGAGGAAGCTTCCCCCGGTGGCCACCAGGCGGTCGTCGGAGCCCACCCCTTGGACAATCTCGACGTTTTGCCCGTAGCGGCGGCCCGCGCTGACCTTGACCTGTCGCACCCGGCGCTGGGCGTCGACTTGCATGACGTATTGGTAACCATCGCGGTAAACCAAAGCCGATTCCGGCAGGTGGAGGGCCCGTGCGGTGCCGAACTCGATTTCGCCCGAGGCAAACATGCCGGCCTTGAGGCCGCCAGGCTCCGGCAGGTCGACATAAAGAGTGCCGGTAAGGGTGCTACTGTCCACCACGGGTGAGATCTGGCGGACGCGGCCAGCAATCGGGGTCTGTCCGTCCGTGTGCAGAGTGACCAGTTGGCCCGGCGCCACGCGGGAAATCCGGTCGGCCGGCACGGTGGCGCGCCACTCGAGACGGTTCTGGCGGATCAGGCGAAACAGCTCCGAGCCGGTGGCGAGCACGGCACCGACCGTCGCCGTGCGAGAGGAGATGACGCCGTCATCGGGGGCCAGCACCCGGGTCTGGCGCAAGCGGAGGCGCTGGGCTTCGACCCTGGCCTTCGCGGAGGCGAGTCGCGCCACGTTGGTCTTCTCCGTGGCGAGCTGCTGCTGGAGCTGATCGGAACTGACGGCACCAGATTTGGCCAGGCTGCGGGTGCGATCGGCCTGGCTGTGGGTGAAATCCTCGGCGGCTTCGGCCTCGGCGGCGGCGGCTTCGGCTTGGACGAGGTCCACCCGCACCGTGTCGTCTTTGAATTGCGCCAGCACCTGTCCTTTCGTCACGTGATCGCCCACGTCGGCAAGGATTTCCGCGAGTTGCAGGCCGCCGACTTCATTGCCGATAATCGATTCCTGCCAGGCCCGGATACTGCCGTTGGCTGAGACCCGTTCGGGCCAGACGGACACGACGGGTGAAACGAGGGTGACGGTCAAGGCGGCCTGGGTTGAGCTAACCGCTGCGGTCGCCGGCCGGCCACAGCCTGCTAACAATGACATTGCGAGCAGAAGCACGGCAGAAGCAATGAAGGGGAGGACCAGGGAATAACGCATAGGAAAGTTTGCCGACTGAAGGTGGCATTTAAAGTCTGACACTCAGGTGCCTTGCGCCACGGAGCGCGGTCATTGTTTGGTGAGAAAGCACCACCCTGAAACCCAGCAAATTGCGGTCTGCCGTAACTGTCCTCTGGACAACATCATCCCCCCGGCAATTCTTTCGATATAGTTCTCATCCCTGCGCATCGGAACATCCCTTTATCCTGAATATAGAGATAAAAAACACACCTCTCTTGCGTGACTTGTCGTTCTGCTGACTGCCATCGCAACCTGCCAGCACACTGTTAGTGGCGAAGCAGAAAAGGTCGTTCGACGGGCCGAGCGGCGGCCGGGATCCTTTTGGGCGACACCAATCCGGCTGCAAACCAACCATTGCCATAATGACATAAGCGCAGCGCGCTTGCGCCTGCGATGTGCTTGGGGCGGGGTGAGTGCTTGGACGTGATTTTCGTCTCGCAGCCCTTGCGCCCGGCATCGATTTGTCCCACGATAAGTTTTCTGATGAAAATCGTCATAGTTGAGGATCAGACGATGGTGCGCGAATTGCTGGTGGAGGCGTGCCGATTGTCGTTTGTGCCGGAAGTCATCGGTCAGGCGGCAGACGCCGCGGAAGCGTTGAAGGAGTGCGGCCAAATCAATCCGGACCTGATTATCCTGGATCTTCAACTCCCGGATCGCGACGGTTTGGAACTCCTGCCCGAATTGCGCGTTCTGGCGCCGAGAGCGAAGGTGATCGCGCTGTCCTCCCACACCGATGAAGTCACCATCCACCGGGTGCTGCAGTCGCATATCGAGGGCTTTGTCGACAAGAACGCCCAACCCATGGCCATACTCCGCATCGCGGTGGCCACAGTGATGGAGGGGCGGCGTTATCTGTCGCCGGTTGTTCATCAGGTCTGGCAGCGCATGTGCAATGCGCCTGCTGCGTTTAACAAGCTTCTATCGGTTCGGGAACAGGAAGTATTGGCTTTGGCGGGGCGCGGCTGCACGAATCCGGAGATTGCCAGCCAACTCGGCCTTAGCGTCATCACAGTGCGCAACCACCGGTGCAATATCATGGCCAAGCTGGATATTCACAGCACCTCCCACTTAATCCGTTATGCGACAGAAAAGGGCTTCACGCGTCTGTCGTTGGGGGCTTCCCGAGAGCCGCGATCGCTCGCTTGAGCACTTCTGCTTCATCCAGGATTTCTTGATAGCGGTCACGCCAGGAATCGGGCGACTGACCATTGGCGGCATCGACCAGCTTGTGTGCGGCCGCATTGAGGGCGGTCGCGTTGACCAGGCCGGCATGAGAACGTAGCCGATGTGCCTTCCGGGCGATGGCCTCTGCATTGCCGGCATCCATCGCTTCACGGAGAGCGTCCAATTCCTGGCCCAAGGCCGTTAAATAGCGGGCGGTCGCCTGATGTGCCAGGGTGGGGTTACCAGCGGCGAAATCGGCGAAGGCGCTCAGCGTCAGTCCAGCGGGGGGCGGCGGCTCGGCAAATGTTGTGGTCCTGATCGCGCCGGGCCGCACGATCTGGTTGGCCGGGTAGGCCGAGGCGTCGGTCAGGATGGCAAGTATTTGGTCGGTGTTGAACGGCTTGAGGGCAAAACCGTTCATCCCTGACTCGAGGCATCGTTGACGAATGTCGTGGGAATCGTGCGCGGTCGTGGCGACGATCACCGCATCCTGGGTGTGGGCATGCGCGCGCAGGCGCCGGGCGATTTCCCCCCCGTGGAGTCCCGGAAGCTCCCAATCCAGAAACACCACGTCATAATTGCGCCGCTCGACCAGCGGCCAGACCTCCGTGGCATTCAAGGCCACATCCGCCTCGTAACCGAGGCGCCGGGCGATGCCGCGCAATACGTCTTGGTTATACTCCTGGTCATCGACAATCAGTGCCCAGGCATCACCCCGGGGCACCGGTCGCGGGTCGGACTTGGCCGCGCCGGCTGTCGCCACGGGCAGCAAGGCACGCTCCAAGGGCATTTTGATCCAGAACGTGGAGCCTTGTCCGATTGCACTCTCCACGCCGATCGAGCCATGCATCAATTCTGCCAGACCGCGACAGGTGGCGAGACCGAGCCCCGTGCCGCCAATCCCTTTGGCTTTTGCCTGCTCGCCCCGGACGAATTTCTTGAAAAAGCCGGCCTGCTCTTTTGGCGAAATGCCCGGGCCCTGGTCCCGGACCCCGATCCGCACCTCGCATGGAGTGGTCTCGCTGGTTTGCGGGAAGTGGGAAGCCTCGATGGAGATTGCTGCGTTCGGCGCGTATTTAAGCGCGTTATCGACGAAATTACTCACCACGGTGCGGATTTTTTCCGCGTCGCCGCGGAATCCGTCGACAAATTCCGGCGGGAGTGTCACGTGCAAGGTCGATCCCAGTTTCCGGGCGCGGACGCCGAACATCCCCACCACATCATCGAGCAACGACTCGAGGGAGAATGTCTCGATGGCGATGTTGCCATGCTCATATTCGAGCTTGGTATACGCGAGGACGTCTTCGAATACTTTCTTGAGGTGTTCGGCTGAACGACCGAGCGATTTCGCGAGCTGCCTTTCTTCCGGCCTCAGGGGTGAATCGCGTAGAAGATCCACCAGATTGGCGATGCCATTGAGGGGGTTTCGGATCTCATGGCTGATACTTTCCAGAAATTCGTTCCGGCTCGCATTCATCTCGGCCACCTCGCGCGTCCTATCGTCCACGAGCTGATTCAGGCGCTCGTTTTGGCGACGGAGATGGCGCAGGCGCCAGCGAACTCCCGCGAAAATGGCCAATGCGCCGGCAAACAGGTAGGCCGCGATGGCGGAATTGCTCCAATACCACGGTGAGTTCAGCACGAAGGCAAATTGCGTGATCGGGCCGGCTTGACCGAAACGGTCCATGGCGCGCGCCCGAAACACATATGACCCCGGCTGGAGCCCCGTGTATTCGAAACGGTTTTCCGGCTGGAGCTTGGACCAATCGTCCCCGAAGCCGACGAGTTGCGACTGCACAAACAGGCCGCTCCCATCCGACCGTGCAATGCCCGCGAGGTCCAGGCGAAGGCGTTTGGTGTCAGCGTCGAGGGTCAGGGACTCATTTGCGGCGTGGAGCGTTTCCTCCCGGTCGTTGCGCCAGACATGGGCGAGCGAGATCGCCGGCGGAGGCGGGGCGGCCGGCAGGGAGGATGGAGCGATGCGCAAAAGAACTTTGCTTCCGGCGATCCACAACAACCCCCGGTGGGCATCGCGCGTGAAACTCATCGTCGTAATGCGTCCGGCCCGTTGGAGGTCCGGCACATCCAGTGCCTCCTTGCGCGGAGACGAAGCTCCGCCGGAAATGATGCGCATGAGTGCCGGGGTGGTGGTGCCGATTTTCCGCACAACCCAATACGCGACGTTCGGATCATCGGTCTGGGCCGCGGCCATGCCCGTGAAACCATCATTCCATCCACTCGGCACGAATTCTTTTTCGTCCGGGCTCAATTCGAGGATGTTTTGCTCGGAAAATACGAAGACCCGACCCCCGAGGACGGTCAAAAGAGGGCGGCCAAGATCCTCTTCGCGGCGATTCCGATTCAGGTCATAGTGTTGGATAATTCTCAAGCGGCTCGGCTCACCGTCTTGTGCGGCCAAGCGGCACCGGTATATTCCATGGGTCACGGTTGAGACCCAAAGGTCCCCGCCGCCGTCTCGAACCAGCGACACGGGATAGGCCCCAAAGTCACCGGCGAGGTTGTGCGTGGCCCAACCGCCGGTCGGGTTTGGTGCGAGCGCCATGACACTGGTGTTTTGGAGATAAAACAGGGTAAACGGCGGACTGCCCTGGAGCATGGCGAAAATGAAGTCCGATCCCGCGATTGCCTGTTTCTCTTGACCGTCAACGATGCGCCACAGTCCGTTGTAGACCCCACTGAGCCAAAGTCCGGACTCAGTAGACATCACATCGGACCAAGGCTGCGCGGGTCGGGTGACCGGCACAAGTCCGGCTGGACGCCCGGGTTCGGCCGCGGTGAGCCGCGACAGGGCCTTTCGCGAAAGGACGTAGGTCTCATTGTCGCGGGCGATGACCTTGAGTGCCGGGATTTCGTTCATCCCGGATCGGTTGCTGAATTCGGTCACGGCGCCACTGGTGTCGATGCGCGCCATCCCTTCGGAACAACCCGCCCACAGATTGTCCCGGTCGTCAAGCCAGAGGCTGCAGATGCTGTCGCTGGGCAGTCCACTATTCCGATCGATTAACGCGAGTATCTGATCGTCGGCGCGGCCAATCACGATACCGCCCAAATACGTCCCAATCGCCAAGGTATTATCCGTCAGCCTGACCGCCCGCCAAGGACTCTTGCCGGCCAGCGCCGCCGATAACTGCTCGAGCTTCACCCATTGCCCGGCCCGGCGCACGTAGGCTCCTTCGTTGGCCCCCACGATCAGTCCTTCGGTGGATGATGCGCCGCCGGCAGGGCCCGTGCTAACGGCCCACGTCACGCCCGCTGGTGGCAATTCGCTCGAGGAGAAAACAAGATGGGGACCATCGGGATCCATCCGCAACAAACCGGTGCCGGCCTGATGGAGCCAAAGCGTGTCGCGGTCGTTGCAGGGAAAGAGCCGGGGTGTGCAGGGCAGCTTCCAAAATTCGAAACGGCTTCCGTCCCAGCGCAGAACCTGTTGGTCGGCCACGAACACGACACCCCTGGGGGTTGCCTTCGCCTCCCAGATGGTTCCGAGATCTTTGACCCCAGACGCCCGAAGCATTGCTTCAGCCGAAACGTAGCGCCATTTGCCGAACGCCGCCGGTTCAAGGTAGCCGATGGCGCCGGTCGTCCCGACCCATATTCGCCCGGTTGAGTCCTGGACGAGGCCCCGAACCGCGAAGGTCTCATACGGCAGAGGGACCTTTTCGCGGGTTTGACCATCGAAGAGGTAGAGTTCATCCGAACCGACCCAGAGCCTTCCGTGATCGCCCTTGGCGAATGCCCACACTTCGCCATTGCTACGTGTTGCCGGCACATCGAACGCCGTGACCGGTGTGATCCCGCGCTCCCGGTCCATCCAGTCTGAGGTTTCCCCGTCGGGTGAATTCGTTATGCCTCCGCGCAACAGCGCAGCCCCACCCAACAGCGTCAACAGTATGCCTTTGTGTAGGAGCATTTTCGCGGCATCGGGCGTCGGGGAGAGATTCGCAGATCTTAAGGGAACATCAAGTCCAACACAGGCAGCTGGCATTAATTGCACCTCGCGATCCAAGGGCATCCGATATTCTGGTGAGAAAGCACCAGCCAAAAGGGTGGGATATTGGGGCAAGCCAGCTTTGCTTGATTTGCCCCAGTGCTTTCAACCCTTATCCTAAATTCATCCCGTCACATGAAAAATGCATTCTCTGTTCTGTCCTTCTTCCTGGCATCCTCTCTGGGGATGTTTGCTGCTGACGTGTCTTTGGCGGGTGCCTGGACGATCGAGAGCGACGTAGCCGGCAATGTCTCGACGTCCGCGTTTCAATTCCAGCAAGAGGGGAAAAAGCTAAGCGGCGTGCAAAAAACATCCGAGGGGAAGGACGCCGCCATTACCGGTGAGATCGATGGGAACAAGGTGACTTGGAAATACGAAGCCGATTGGGAGGGCAATCCCCTGACGATCAGTCATACTGGCACCATCGATTCTGCCGGCGTCATCAACGGGACTGTTTTGGTGGAGCCCATGGGGGTCGAGGGAACCTTTGTCGCGAAGAAGGCCGAGAAAAATGCCGCTCCGGAGGCCACGAAAAAGGCCGCTCCGGACGCCGAGAAAAAATAGTCTGCGGGAAACGCGGCGTGCATTGATTGGGCGAGGCAAGCGATTTCCCGAATCAGGCGAAAGGAACACGGCCCCTGGCCAGGTCTGATTCGTCTGGGACGCGCTGCGGCTTGGCCAGACTGAAAACCGAGCGCCTTTGCTGCAGCGATTTTCTTGTCCATCCATCCGTGCGGGCATCGTTTCAACTCTTCAAAGGCGCAGTTTACGATTCTCCAAGTCGTCTCACAATAAACGGGCAATTAGCATGAAGAAGTATTCACGGAAATGTTCGGCTCTGATATTGGCTGGCGCGGTTGCGGCTTCAGCAACGGCGCAACCCGCCAGTGTTCCGATACTCGGTAAAGATCCTCTCGAAAAAGTGGTGGCGGGCATGAGTATTGACGAGAAAGCCAAGTTGGTCGTGGGGATGGGACTGATCATGCCCAATGCGCCCACCACGACGTCGATGTATGGCAACACGATCGATATCGTGCCTGGCTGTGCCGGAGCGACTTTTGGGCTCGAGCGGCTGGGGATCACGCGCCTGGCCATGGCGGACGGCCCAGCCGGGGTGAGGATCAACCCCACGAGACCCAACGACCCCAATACTTATTACTGCACGGGATTTCCGGTTGGCATTCTGCTGTCATCAACTTGGGACGCTGAAGTTATCCAACGGGTCGGCGAATCCATGGGTAACGAGGTCAAGGAGTATGGCCTGGATTTGCTCCTGGCCCCAGGCATGAACATTCAAAGAAACCCGCTCTGTGGTCGCAATTTCGAGTATTATTCGGAGGATCCCTATCTTAGCGGCATGACGGGGGCGGCCATGGTGAGAGGAGTGCAGTCTCAAGGAGTGGGCACATCACTCAAGCATCTTGCCGCCAATAATGCTGAAACAAATCGCAATTCACTCCACACTTTCGTGAGCGTAAGGGCCTTGCGCGAAATTTATTTGGAGAACTTTCGCATCGCCGTGCAGGAAGGGAAGCCATGGACCGTCATGTCGGCCTATAATCTCATCAACGGAACCTATGCTTCCGAGAGTCGCGATTTGCTCACCGATATCCTGCGAGATGACTGGGGATTCCAGGGATTCGTGATGACCGATTGGATGGCCGGAAAAGATGTCGTGGCGCAGATGAACGCGGGCAATGACCTGCTGATGCCGGGCAACACAAAGCAAACCAAGGCCATTATTGAGGCGGCGCAAAATGGCAAACTCGACGTCAAGCAACTGGATCAGAACGTAACGCGGATTCTGCAGATCATACTGTCAAGTCCGCGCTTCAAGGGCTACCAGCATTCCAACAAACCCGACCTGGTCGCCCATGCCACGGTGGCGCGGCAAAGCGCAGCCGAAGGCATGGTCTTGCTCAAAAACGAAGACGCGCTCCCGTTGGTCAGGGAGAGCCCCAAGGTGGCGGTGTTTGGTAGCACCTCCTACGAGATGATCGCGGGGGGCATGGGCAGCGGACATGTCAACAAAGCCTACACTGTTGATTTGATCGAGGGCCTCCGGCAGGCGGGCTACACGCCCAACGAAAAGCTCAAAACCCTTTATGGCAGTTATCTTGGCGCGGCGACCGAGGGCATCCCTCCGGTAAAAGGATTGATGGCCATGATGGGCTATAAAATCCGCGTGGCCGAGATGCCGGTAAACGCCGATCTGGCCAGAAGCATGGCGGTGGGATCGGACGTGGCCATCATTACGATTGGCCGGACCTCTAGCGAAGGGCTTGATATTTCCTCGGGCGAGGGGGCTTTTCAGCTGTCGGCCGCCGAGCGTGACCTGATCACCTTCGTGACGACGGCCTTTCATGCCAAAAACAAGAAGGTGGTGGTCGTGTTAAACATCGGCAGCCCGATCGAGACGGCCAGCTGGAAGGCCTTGCCTGATGCAATCCTGCTTGCCTGGCAGGGCGGGCAGGAGGCTGGTAATAGCGTTGCTGATATTCTCAGCGGGAAAGTGAATCCCTCGGGCAAACTGCCTTGCACCTTTCCGCTGAAGTATGCGGATGTTCCGGGTTCGTCCAAATTTCCGGGTAGCGGGAAGGTTGCAACCGGAATGCTTGGGGCGATGGTGACTAGAAACGCGGCGGAAATCTTCTATGAAGAGGGGATCTACGTGGGCTATCGGTATTATGAAACATTCAAGGTCCAGTCATCCTATGAATTTGGATTTGGTCTTTCGTTCACCACGTTTGATTATGGCAATCTCCAGCTGAGTTCCCCCACTTTCGAGGGAAACACGACCGTTACGGTCGACATCCAGAACACGGGGAAGCACGCCGGCAAGGAAGTGGTCCAACTCTATCTGAGTGCCCCGACGCACCGGCTTGACAAGCCGGTCATCGAATTGAAGCGGTTCGCCAAGACACGGCTGCTGCAACCGGGAGAAACCCAAACCCTCACCTTCACGTTGGACGCCCGGTCCCTGGCCTCGTTTGATACCGCCGCCTCAACTTGGATTGCCGATCGCGGCGGTTATACAGTGAAAATGGGCGCTTCCTCAAAGGATATCAGGCAACAAGCGACCTTCACTCTTGGCCGTGACATTAACGTCAAGAGGGAGTCGGTGGCGCTGGTTCCGCAGGTGAAGATCCAGGAACTTACACCCTAGGTCGACGTGCGCTGCCTGATTACGCTGCCGCTGTTCGTGCCTCAGGCCTTGCCAGAAAAATGCAGACAAGCCCTCCCGATGTTCTCCCCAGCCCGATAGACAGAACGACGCGGCTCCACTGAGGCCGGCTGATCCGGCCAGACACAATCAATCCCCCCCTTTCGCCCTTCACCGTGCAACATCCCATTCCCTCATCGCCAGTCCGATTGATTGCCGCACTCCGATCTCTTTTCGCCCTCGCGATTGCGGCCGCCGCGGGCTCTGCCTTGTTTTCGCAATCCGTGGACGATGCCCTGCGCCGCGGTTTTATGTCACCGCCGGATTCAGCGAAGCCCCGGGTCTGGTGGCACTGGATGGACGGCAATATCACGCAGGAGGGCATCACGCTCGATCTGCAATGGATGAAGCGCGTCGGCATCGGCGGGATGCAGGTCTTTGACGGCGCGCTGCTCACTCCTAAAGTTGTCGGGCAACGGCTGGGCTACATGACGCCGGAGTGGAAGGCGGCGTTTCGTCATGCCACATCCTTGGCCGGGCAGCTTGACCTGGAACTGGCCATTGCCAGTTCGGCGGGTTGGAGCTCGACGGGCGGGCCGTGGGTGCAACCGAACCAGGCAATGAAAAAACTGGTCTGGAGCGAAACCCGCCTGACGGGGGGGCAACCTTTTCATGGCGGGTTGGCGCAGCCACCGTCGGTTACCGGGCCCTTCCAAAACATACCGAAAGCGCCCAATCCCTTGGTGCGCTCGGCGGCCAGCGCCCGGACGTATTACGCCGACAGCCTCGTCGTCGCCTATCGCAGCGCGTCATCAGAGGAAACGCCCCTGCGCGCCTCGTCCAACACCGGGCCGGTCAATCCGGCCGATCTTTCCGCCGGAGACCGGGCCAAGATCGTGAAGTTGACCGGCAGCGCCAACGATCCTTCGCCCTGGATTCAGCTGGAATACGCCCAGCCCTTCACCGCGCGGGCGGCCACCGTCGCGACGGCGGCTTCCGTTTATGGTCCGCCAAGGATGGCGACCCGGCTGGAAGCGAGTGAGGACGGCGAAAAATATCTCCCGGTCGCGGATCTCCCGATCGACACCTTCGTCCAAAAAACGGTGTCGTTTGCGCCGGTGACCGCCCGTTATTTCCGGCTCAGCATATTGCCGGACAACGGCGCGAATGCGCCTTTTGCCAACTTCGCTAAAAATGCGGCACCCGGAGCCGCGATGTTCCCTCTGCCGGCGCCACCGAAAACGCCGACTTACACCATTACGGCATTTGCGCTCCACTCTGACCCCCGGGTCCACCATTTCGAGGAGAAGGCGGGATTTGCGGCCACGCCGGATTACTACGCCATTGCCTCCCCCCCGTCCTCGGCTGCCGTTCGGAAGGCGGACGTCGTCGATCTGACGGGCAGGATGGCGGCCGATGGCACGCTGGACTGGACGCCGCCACCCGGACGCTGGGTCGTGCTGCGGTTCGGCTATTCGCTGACCGGACACGAGAACGGACCCGCGCCTGCGGAAGCCACCGGCCTGGAAGTGGACAAACTGAACCGCGGTCACATCAAAACCTATCTCGATCACTATCTCGGCATGTATGCCGATATCGTCGCGCCCGAGCAGATCGGGCAGGGGGGCATCCGCGCCTTCCTGACCGACAGCATCGAGGCCGGGGCCCAGAACTGGACCGATGACATGATTGATCAATTTCGCCGGCTGCGTGGCTATGATCCGACGCCGTGGTTGCCCGTCCTGACTGGCATAGTCATCGAAAGCGCAGAGGAGAGTGACAAATTCTTGTGGGACTTCCGCCGCACGATCGCCCAGTTGATCTCCGAGGGGTATTACCGGACGATCGCGGCCGAGACGCGTGCCCGCGGACTCACCCTGTATGGCGAAGCCCTTGAGGACCACCGTCCACAACTTGGCGACGATATGGAAATGCGCCGCCATACGGACGTGCCGATGGGTGCGATGTGGAGTTTTCGGCCCGAGACGGGGCCCAACCCAACCTACATTGCTGATCTACGCGGTGCGGCTTCGGTGGCCCACCTCTATGGACAGAACCTTGCTGCGGCCGAATCGATGACCTCAGCCCTAGCCCCTTGGGCGTTTGCGCCGCGCGACCTCAAGCCGATTATTGATCTGGAATTCGCCCTGGGGGTCAACCGGCCGGTTATCCACACCTCGGTTCATCAACCGCTGCCCGACCGGAAACCCGGGCTGACCTTGTTCATTTTCGGTCAGTATTTCAACCGCAACGAGACTTGGGCCGAGCAGGCGCAGCCCTGGGTTTCCTACCTGACGCGCAGTGCCTATTTGCTGCAACAGGGCCGGTTCTTCGCGGACGTGGCCTATTTTTACGGGGAGGAATCACCCCTCACGGGCCTCTACGGCGACCGCACCGTGCCAGATGCACCCGAAGGCCACGGCTACGACTTCGTCAATTCCGACGTGATCCTGAATCTTTTGACGGTCGACGATGGCGTGCTGACGACTCCGTCAGGCATGCGGTATCGGGTGCTCTATCTCGGGGGCAGCAGTTCCAGGATGACCCTGGCGGTGTTGCGCAAGCTGCGTGACCTCGTGACTGCCGGCGCTGTCGTGGTCGGCAACCGTCCGCTCGGCTCGCCGAGCTTGGCGGACGACGAGACCCAATTCCGCCTCATCGCCGATCAACTGTGGCGGGCCGAAGCCAAGACCGTGGCACTCGGCCAGGGGCGGGTGATTGCCAACACCACCGTGAATGACGCGCTGAGCTCGCTTGGGCTTGCGCGCGATTTCGCCTCCGCCAAGGCGCCAAGCGATGCCGAATTGATGTTCCTGCATCGCCAGCTGGACGATGGCGAAGTCTATTTCATCACCAACCGCAAGGCCCGGGCCGAGGTGTTTGACGGCCTCTTTCGTATTACCGGCAAGCAGGTCGAAATATGGCATGCCGAGACCGGAGCAACGGAGCGCGCCTCCTTCCGCATCGAGGGTGAGCAAACCATTGTGCCGCTTCGGCTCGCGGCCAATGAGTCGGTTTTTGTGGTGTTCCGCCAGCCGGCGGCCACAGCCAGCTATACCGCGCCGCAATCGAGCGAAATCGCCGCGCTCCCGATCGCAGGCGGCTGGCAGGTGCTGTTTCAGCCCGGTTATGCCGCTGAGCCGATGACGACCACCTTCGATCAGCTGCGTTCTTGGGCGGA
This sequence comes from Lacunisphaera sp., assembly GCA_029945855.1. Taxonomy (GTDB): domain Bacteria; phylum Verrucomicrobiota; class Verrucomicrobiia; order Opitutales; family Opitutaceae; genus Lacunisphaera. Next base: position 2,068 of record JAQSDJ010000128.1, on the reverse strand, counting down.
GGATGCGGATGCCGGAGTGAAATACTTTTCGGGCACGGCGACCTACACCAAAACGATAGAGGTGCCGGCCGGCTGGATAAAGGCCGGGGTGAGGCAATCCCTCGATCTGGGTGATGTCCGCGAACTGGCCGAAGTGTCCGTCAACGGCCGGTCGCTCGGCATCCTCTGGAATCCGCCCTTCAAGATTGACGTGACCGACGTCCTCAAACCCGGGGCCAACACCCTTGAAGTGAAAGTCACCAACCTGTGGGTCAACCGCCTGATCGGTGACAAACAGCCTGACGTGACCACGAAGCATACCTTCGCGCCCGGCATGACCTACAAGCCAGGCGCCCCGCTCCGGCCTTCCGGTTTGCTTGGTCCGGTGATCCTCTCGACCAGTGAATTCCGCTGATGCCATCCAGTCTACGCTGCGCGTAAGGCACGGCCTCCCCGCGAGGACGCCGGCGGGGCCGGATCGTCCGCTTTCTGCCCATGCGGTCACGCGATTACCCGCGATCTTTTCCCCATGAGCCCGAATCCATTCCTTGGCGTGCTGTTCCATTGGCTCGGAGGCCTGGCCTCAGGGTCCTTCTATGTGCCTTACAAGGGCGTCAAGAAATGGTCATGGGAAACCTACTGGCTCGTCGGCGGGTTTTTCTCCTGGATCATCTGCCCCACCTTGCTGGCTTCGATCCTCACGCACGACCTGTTCGGGGTGCTCCGCGCCCAGAGCGCCGCGACGCTGGGGTGGACGTATTTCTTCGGCGCCATGTGGGGCTTCGGCGGGCTGACGTTCGGGCTCACCATGCGCTACCTTGGCATGTCGCTCGGCATGGGCGTGGCCCTCGGTTATTGTGCGGCCTTTGGCACGCTGCTGCCACCGCTGTTCAAGCAGTTTAGCCCGAAGATCCCGGTCGCGGAAACCCTCGGGGAGATCGCCGCGACCTTGCCGGGGCAGATCACGCTCGCCGGCGTGGCCGTATGTCTGCTCGGCATCGGCATCGCGGCGCTCGCCGGCCTGACCAAGGAGCGCGAAATGTCCGCGGCGGACAAGCAGAAGGCGATCGCGGAATTCAACTTCAAGAAGGGGCTGATTGTTGCAACGTTCTCCGGTATCATGAGCGCGTGCTTCGCGTTTGCGCTGACCGCGGGCAACCCGATCGGCGAGGCCGCGCTGGCGGCCGGGACGGACCCGATCTGGACCGGCCTGCCGAAGCTCGTAGTCGTGCTGCTCGGCGGCTTCACGACGAACTTAATCTGGTGCGTGATTCTGAATATCCGCAACCGCTCGGCCTACCAGTATCTCGCCTCGCAGGTGCGGCCCGAGCACGCGAACCTCAAGGCTTCTGGTGGCGAAGGCGGCGGTGGGGCTGGCGCGACGGCGATCGCCCCGGTGGGCGTGGCGGACCTGAAGGTGCCGGTGCTGGGAAACTACTTCTTCTCCGCGCTCGCCGGCATAACGTGGTATTTCCAATTCTTCTTCTACACGATGGGTGAGACCCAGATGGGCAAATTCGGCTTCGCCTCATGGACATTGCACATGGCGAGCATCATCATCTTCTCCACCATGTGGGGGTGGATCTTTCAGGAGTGGAAAGGTTCGAGCAGGAAATCCCACGGTCTCATTGCGGCAGGCATATTGGCCCTGATCGTTTCCACCATCATCATCGGTTACGGCACCTATTTGAAAGCGGGTGCCGGACACTGATCTTCTTCCCGGAGACCGGGCTGGGGATCCGAGAGGGTAGGCCGCGGGCCGATCCTCCCCTGGCGGCATCGCTGCTGGACCCGCTTTTGATCAAACCCCGCGATGCCCGAAAACGACTTTATCACCATTGATGACGTCAGCGCCGGTGGCTGGAACGAGGATTGGGGAGAGCCGCCGGAATGGGCTTTTCGACCAAGGCCAGGGCAGCCCCCGCTGCCGCAACTATTGGGTAATGTAAATAAAGCTCTGGTGCGATCTCACCATACGGGAAGATGTTCTTTGGTCGGCTGACCTACTTTGGTTGGAAGCACGATATGGGCGCAGCGCGCGCAACGACAAAATCACTTCCGGGGTAACGTCAATTACACCTCCCTGTTG
>JAQSDJ010000127.1:24539-28394 GCA_029945855.1 Lacunisphaera sp. | reverse complement strand
GACGGGCGCCTTAATCAGCATTTATCCCGCTTCAACTGGTGCTTCGTCTGGCTCGCCCGCTGACCAAGCAGCAGCGGTCAGGCCGGGCATCTCGCAGTCGGGAATCCGGCGGACGGACTTGAGCTGAGGCCTTAGGCTTGTCCCGACGCTCCGGATTGTTCCAGATTGCAACGGCGGCAGCCCTGAGTTGGCCCGATGGCTCCACTCCTCCGCCCGAGTTTCCGCTGGCGCGACGGGGGGTGACGGGTAGGTTGCCGCATGCGAGCATTCTTCTTCCTCGTGATTTTCGCGACGGGCCTGGCGCCGTCCCCGGCGCAGGACGGCGCGCCCGCCGAGACGCGCAGGCTCGTGATCTCGGCCCCCGGGCCGGAGCATCCGGCCTACCGCGAGCAGGCGGCGGTGCTCTTGCCGGCCTGGCGCGGGCTGCTCGAGCGCGACTTCGTCATTGAAACCCGCTTCGGCCCCGCGGCGTTTTCCGTCGTGCTGATCGGCAAGGATGGTGGCGAAAAACTCCGCCAGACCACGCCCCTCGCCCCGGCCGACCTGTTTGCCCTCGTGGACGCCATGCCCATGCGGCAGGCGGAAATAAGGGAGCGCCAACCGGCCAGGAAATAACCGCCGGAAAACCGGGCCGGCCGGGACCGCCCAACCTGCTCTTCGTCGAGTGGCGACTGCTGCGCGCCTCCGTGCGATCGGCGACCTGACCGACACCCGGCCCGACCGGGCCGGCGACCGCCTTTGACAGCCGCCCCGGCGTGCGCACCGTCCGACCCATGGCCCGACCGACCTTCACCCTCACCCGCCGCGTGGAATTTCACGAGACCGACGCCGCCGGGCTCATGCATTTCTCCAATTTCTACCGCTGGATGGAGGTCTGCGAACACGAGTGGTTCCGCGTCCTCGGCCTCGAGATCATGTCCACCGGCGCCGACGGCGGCCAGCGCGGCTGGCCGCGCCGCGACTCCGCCTGCTCCCACCTGCGCCCACTCCGCTGCGGCGACGTCGTCCGCATTCGCGCCTGCGTCGAGGAAGTGGGCGCCAGCTCCCTCGCCTACGCCTTTGTTTTCGAGAAGGACCGCGCCGGCCGTTGGACCGAGGTCGCCCACGGCAAGATGACGACGATCCATGTCCGCAAGGATGCCGCCGGCCGCATGGAATCCGAACCCATGCCCCCGGCCGTCCGCGCCGCTTTCACCCCGGCCGGAAGGCCGGCCTGACGGCGGCCGGAAGGGGTCCGGCGGCGGAAGTTGACCGTGGCCCGCGCACCTTCGCTAGCCACCCAGCCGGCGGCGCCGCCCCCCGGGGGCTCAGCTCACCAGCCGCAGCAGCCGACGGATGTCGGCCTCGAGGGCCTTGGGCAGGTTCGACGCCGCGATGGAGAATTCCCAACGCGCATCCGCTTCCTGCGCGCGCGAGAGGGCCATCCCGCCCTCCGCCGCCTTGAACGACACCTTCTCCTTGTTTTTGAACATGTCCGCGCCCACCGTCTCGAGCACCGCGGTGTAACGCACCATCGTGTATTCGAAACCCAGCAGCGCGCGCTCCGGCGAGCCGTCCCGCCACACCACCAGCTTCGCGTGGCCCGGCCCGCTGTATTCCTCGCGATACCGCCCCGGCGCATCGCTGCCGGCCGGCCCTCCCTTCAGCGTCGTGCTCGCGATGATGGCCTTGAAAAACGGCTGATACGACTTGTCCCAGCCCGTGGAGAAATCATCGAACTTCACGCCGCACACCGAGTGCCGCGCCGAGCAGACGTAGTGGGCGAGGACGCCCCGCAGCTCCGTCTTCACCCCCTGATGCGACAGATGCAGCGTGCAACTGTCGCCGATGTAGGCCACCGCCCCGAGGCTGATCCGGATATGGGCTCCCCCGGCGGACATGTCCACCAGCGTGCCCGGCCAGTCCTTGCTCGCCGTGGCCGAGTCGGAGCTGCGTATCGTGATCGAGGCGCGCAGGCGGCAGTCGTCGCTCACGTCGTAGCGCACGTGCTTGCGTTTGGAATCCTTGGTCTTGGCGTCGTTCTGGCCCATATGAATTCCTCACCATGACACTTTCCCGGCAAAGCACAACAGAGACGACCATGCTGGACCGACGAAAACCCCGTAAAAAGGGAGACTAATGGGCCAGGCTAGGATCTGCCATTAACGCGGGGCAGGGCTGCCGTGGCTCGCCAGGGTTAAGTTCTACCTTGTTAAAATATTTTCCGGCAGTCGCGCCATCCTCCAGCCGTCGCCAAGCCCGCGGCTGGCAGGCCCCTCTCCAGCGGGAACCATCCAGAAGACTGCCCGCGAATAACGCGAAAGAACGCGAATTCCCCGGGAGTGCCGCCGATCGCATCGTCTTGGCTACCCACCCCTTTCAGGTTTGTAGCAACAGGGGATTTTGCCGGCCTTTGATTCGCGTCCATTCGCGTTATTCGCGGGCAAAAACCGGAATGCATCGGCGGACAGACCGGCTGGCGGTCGCGACGGCGGGGCCTGGGCTGAAAATTTCACCCTCGAGGGGCTAAATATTCGTCCGCTCGTGCCGATTAGATCGGGGCAAACCGCGCCCACATCGCTTTTCTCCGACGGGCGTCGGAGAAACCCAATATTTTCTGCAGGAGTCTGACCCAGGGTGTGAATTATCCGGGCCAGCCTACACCCATGAAGACCCCGCAACTCACCCGCCTCCTGCTCGCTGCTTTCGTGGGCGGCATGGCCGGCTGCACCTCGCCGGCACCGGCGCCCGGGCCAGCGGCGGCTGCGGCGGCTGCGGCGGAATCGCACCTGGTGGTGACCAATCTGACCGATTACGAATGGAACCTGGTGATCGCGCCGGCGGCGGGGGGCGAGGGTCGCACCTCCCGGGTGCCGCCGCGCGGGTCGCTCACGATCGATCTGGCCGGCGGCGACTACCTGATCGACCAGAGCGCGCTGCCCGCCGGCGCGGCCCCGGAATTGAGCCGCCGGCTTCCGGTCCGGCTGGCAGCCGGCAAGGCCTACCGCTGGCGCCTGGGCACGCTGCTGTCGGATGCGGCCGGCGCACCCATGAGTCCCGCTAACAGGTCCGGGCCGTGAGCGATTCCTCAAACACCCGCCGCGCCGTCGCCGAGATCCGGACGGGCGAGAACCAGCTGGCCGGCGCCCGGATCGGCAACCGGTCCATCCACCAGTTCTGGTATCTCATCTCCCCGTATTTTCGCCACGTGCTGCTGGCGCCCCACCGCCGGCCCGACAGCGATCAGGTGACCTGGTCGTGGCATGAATCCGTCGACGCCAGGCCGCCGACGGCGCCGGAACTGGCGGAAGTGCGCCGCCGCTTGACCGACGCCAATCGGGCGCTGGCCGACGACTCGGCGGACCTGGGATCGGCTGAAGGCGGCGCCCAGAGTCTTGACGCCCAGGTGCGGAGGAATTTGCAGGAGATGATAGCCACGTTGGCCGCGAAATCGGATCAGGCGCTGGGTGGCCATGTCTGCCGCACGCCCACCGGCCTCATGCTCCACAGCTGGAGCGCCTCGACCCCGTCGGCCCCCGATTATCCGGATTCCCGGCAGGGTGGAATCTCCGGCACGGTCTGGCTGGACGGGCAGACGGCGGCCGGGGTGAAGGTCGTGCTCCAGAACAAGCAGGGCGCAAACCTCGAGCACGCGACCTCGGGCCGGACCGGTGCCTTCGGCTTTCAGAATGTGGCCCCGGGACAATACCACGTCCGGGTGGCCGGTCGTGACGATTTTCCCGCCGAGGGTCTGGCGGTGACCGTCGGGCGTGAAGCGGTCGATGGCTTGGAGTTGCGGGGCGGCTCCCGCGATCCGGCCGTGGTCCGGGGCGCGTCTTCCGCGGCTGCTCTGTCCGGATCCAAGCGCCGGTGGGG
>JAQSDJ010000127.1:0-24529 GCA_029945855.1 Lacunisphaera sp. | reverse complement strand
GTGCTCGCCGGGGTGGCGCTGCTGGGAGTGGGCGCGCTGGTGTGGCGCACCACCACCAAGCGCGCGGCCAGCGTGTCCGTGGAAAGCAAAACGCCTTTCGCCTGGCAATCGGCCAGCGGAAAACTGGCCGAACCGGTCGCGCAGGCTCCGGCTGACGATGCGCGCAAATCGGGCGGCGCCGGCTCGTGGTCCGAGCTTTCGCGCAACCTTGCTCCGCCCAAGGCCGTGCAAGCCTCGCGGCCCCGGGAGACGAAGGCCGGTTCCCCGGATGAGCGCCCGCTGGCACCGTCCGCCATCGCGTCGGCCGACCCATCGTCGCGTGCACCCGAGGAGAATTTATCGCCGAAAGATTCCACGGAAAAAAGCCGCCTGTTTCGACCGGACGTAAAGCCACCCCGCGCGGCGGACCGGGCCGGGCTGGCGGCCTCGGAAGCGACGGACTTCAATGCCATCCCGGCCGATGACGCCACGCGCGACGAACCGGAGGAAGCGAGCGCACGATCTCCGGAAAACAAAACATCAGATCCCGCTTCCGCCTTGCCCGCGAAGAAAGGGCCGACCGTGCCCGGCCGCAGCCTGTCGTCGGTGGACAACCCCTCGACCGAGGCCCCCCTTTCCAGTGGAGTGCCACAGACCCGATCGGAAACCTTTTCCGCCATCCCGAAAGGCGGCAGACCATTGGCCCGGACCGCGCGAGTGACCAGACCCCATGGATCCGGGACCGCGGATCAATCGCCGTTTTCCGTCGCCGCGGCTGAGTCCGGCCTGTCCGCAGAGGCGGCATCCGGGGGCGGCGGCGCCGGATTCACGGATCAGGTGCAGAACCGCGCGGGCGCCGGGTCGAAGGAGCGGACGGGACTCGCGCGCGCCACCGCGACGACCAAGACCAACCTGGCGGCATCAACCGGCGAGGAGACGAAGGAAAATATAGCGCCGACAATGCCGGATGTCGGGAACGACCAGGTTCCTTCGAAATCACCGGCGCGCACCCACCAGCCTGCAGTCCGCCCGGGCGAATCGCCGTCGCGGTCGGCCGGGAAATCTTTGCCCGTAGATCGGGCAGACGCTGAGGCGGAACCGACCCCCGGCACCCCGGCGCCGGCCGAGGGCCCCGCGAAACCGGCGACGGCGGCCGGCAAAACCGCCCGCACCGCAGATACTCCCGGGGCGGCTCAGGCGAATCCGGCCAGGCCGGGCGAGGCTCCCGCCGCGGCACCGGAGGCGGACTCCTCGGGCAGCGCCGCGAATCCCGCCGCCCGTTCGGCCAGACCCGCGCGCAAAAATCCTTCGTCCAAGGCCGCCGACAGCCAGGCTGCGACCGAAACTGAAACACCAGCGAACGGACTGGCGCCAGCGTCCGCCCGTCCCACCGCCGATGAGCGTGGGGACAGCCGGTGGGTGTCGCTCGGCCGCGTCAGCGCCTCGGCCTGGCAAACGCGTTTGGTGCGCGACCTCGTCCTGCCGACGCAGCCGGTGCCGGAGGGCGAGGACGATGCGTTGGAGGCGATGCAGGCGAATTTTCTCAAGGCGCGAAAGGCGCAGATGCCGCCGACCTTCCGGCAGCCGGCGATGAGCAGCGGCCTGGCGTTTGAGTTTTTCTCCGGCGAAACCGGGCCGGGCCGCCCGCTGCGCTGGCGGGATGCGGCGGGCGCCGGGATTGCCGGGAGCATGGTGCAGGGCAATCGGGCCGAGCTGTCGTGGGCCGGTGCGAACGCGCCCCGCGGCACCGACTTCGTGTTGGCCGATGCGGCGGGGCAGGAGATCGTCCGCGTGAGCCTGGATCAAACCGGCGCCCCGACGATCACAGCCCGGCCGGACGTGCGCACTTGGTATTGGGTCGGGATCGAACACGCCCCGGCTGACGCGTCCGCCCTCCGGCCGGCGCAGGCGGAGCCGCGGTTGACCTGGCGGCTCCTCGCAGGGACCGCCGATGTCTCCGCCTGGCCACAGGACAACCACTGGCGCGCCGGCCGCGGTCAGCGGATCGATCTGCCGCTCGGGCCGGCCGCGGTGGGCCCGGGCCGCCATGCCCTCGCGTTGGTCGACCCGGTAACTGGCTGGGCGATCACGTGCGACCTCACGTTGCGTTGAGCGGCGGGCTCGGCCGCTTGCCCCACGAGCAAGCACCAAGGGACAATCGGTCGTGGGCTTGTTTTGATTTCAATCGGTCCCGTGCGTCTCCTGTAGGTCGGACTTTACGTCCGACACCGTCGATGTCGGGCGTTCCGCCTTCGCCAAGGCTACGGCGGACAAGAAAGCCCGACCTACACAGATCCAATCTACCCACGGACAATCGGTCGGCTTGCGGTCACAACGGCAAAGCCTAGCCTTCGCAGCATGAGGTCCCCGCTGCTCACCTGCTGCATGGTCGTTGTTTATCTGGTCAGCCTGGTTGGCTGCGCCAAGCAACCCGACTTGCCTGAAACAATCGTCAACGCGGCAACCAAGGAGGACTTCGCCCGGTTCCGCGCCGAACTGGGCGCGCGCTTCGCGGCGGAGCGGCTCAAGGAATTCGACACCGCGACCCAGGAACTCCAGCTCGACGCGATGAACCGCGACATGGCGACCGCCGAGGCGCGCGAACTCGACATGCTCGGTGTCGCCAACGGCAAGCCCGTCCAGGCCGTGGTGCTCCTCGGCTGGCAGGCGCGCAAGGCCCGCTTCCTTCGCGAAATCGCCGAGCTCGACCGCATGCTCCAGCACGACCTCGAACTCCAGGCCAGGACCGCCGCCACCGGCACACCCCCCGCCGTCACCCAACGCATCGGCAGTGAACGTGAAGTTCTGGCCCAACTCCACCGCAAGCTCGCCGAAACGGAAATCCGCCTGGCCGAACTGGCCCGGCCCGGGCCCTGAGCGGGTAGCTGGCGGCAGCGAGCAAGGGCGGGCGCAATCAGGGTGTTGCTGGCGGTTGATTTCATGGTGCACCCAGCCTGCACCATGAGGCGGTGGTCAGGATCAGCCAATCGTCCCGCCGGGACGAAAGGTAAAAGCGGTCGCTATTGCCCGGCCGTTGGAATAGCGTGCGACGATGTCCCTGACCACGAGCCAGCAGTTCACCGCCCTGAGCGATCACTTTGCCGCCCGGCGGGACAATATCTTGCAGGCTTGGCGCAAGGCGGACCGGGCCGACCCCGACCAGACGACCGGACGTTCGCTCACCCTCGGGCAGTTCCTCGATCACATCCCCGAGATGCTCGACGCCTTCGAATACCGCCTGCGCTCGCGTCCCGGCGGGGCGGATGCCCGCGCCGCCGACGTCGACAAGAAGGATGAGGGCGTGAAGCACGGCCTCCACCGCTGGCAGCAGGGCTACCGGCTGCAGGAACTGATCAACGAGTGCGGCCATCTCCAGCTTTGCCTCTATGCCGAGCTCAGCCGCATTGCGGAGGAGCATCCCGAGATCGATCCCGCCACCGTGGCCGAGGCGCAGCGCCAGGTCATGGCCCTCGTCAACGACACCATCAGTGAGAGCGCCGGCCAATACGAGCGCATGCAGCAGGCCGAGGCCGCCAGCCACGTCGGCGACCTCCGTGGCGCGCTCGCCAGCGTCAACGCGATCGAGCAGCACCGCGCCACCCTCCTCCACCAGGTCGTCCACGATCTCAAGGGTGATGTCCTCGGCGTCAGCCTTGCCGCCACGCTGTTGGAGCAGCCGGCCATGCCGGAAACCGCCCGGGCGGAATCCACGACCTACCTGAAGCAGGCCGTGTCGGGCCTGAACACGATGCTGGAGGAACTCATGCAGCTGGCCCGGCTACAGGCCGGCCAGGAAACCCGGAAAATAACGCCCCTTGACGCCGCCGCCCTGCTCACCGAGCTCTGTGCGGCCCACCAGCCCCTGGCCCTCGAACACCAGCTGTTCCTCGGCGTGCAGGGGCCCGCCACCCTGGTGGTTGAGGGTGATGGCGAGAAAATCCGCCGCCTGGCGAAAAACCTCCTGGGCAATGCCCTCAAATACACCCCGTGCGGCGGCGTCGACGTGACGTGGGGCGAGGAAAAGGAAACCTGGTGGCTGATGGTCAAGGATACCGGTCCCGGGATGTTGTCGGGCCCCGGCACCCCGCTCGTGGCCGGCCTGCAGGAAGCCACGGCGAGCGCCAAGGAATCGGACGACAAAACCGCCGCCAGCCAAGGCTCGGCCTCGCAGGTGCTGCCGGCGCCCTGGGATGCCGATTCGGCCACAACCCCTTCCCGCCATCAACCCGGCGAAGGCATCGGCCTCTCCATCGTGAAACGCCTGTGCGAGCTGCTCGATGCCAGCATCGAGATCGCCAGCTCGGGGGAAACAGGCACGACCTTCCGCGTCGTTTTTCCGCGGCGCTACCGGCGCCCGGCACCGCCCGCGTCCGCTTGAGCCGGAACAATGCAGAAGATTTCCCGCGAATGACGCGCATGGCCGCGAATCACCGAGGGTTTCCCGATCGCCTCGGCATGGTGCCCTACCCCATTTCAGTGACGGTTTAAAAAGAGAATCCTGGAGGCATTGCTTGCACGTGCATTCGCGTGGTTCGCGGGCGACCGCCTTGTCCTCCAACTGCCTGCGTGTGTTTCGTGGGCAAATCCGGATCGTTGATCGGGCTCCGTGTTCTCTGGGTTGAAAACTTGACCTTTTTAAACACAGAGGCCGCAGAGCTCGCGGGGCCCCCCAGGACAGTGAAACACCAAAGGCCGCTTATCCTCACAAAGCCAGAATGCCATTCGCGGGCATTCCAGTGATTCGCGGGCAACTGAATTATTCCGGCTCAGGTCTGGAGGGGTGCGGCGCCCGGCGCGCTCGACGGATTCATCACCCGGCCGGCGGCCTTGGCGGTGACCAGCATCACGAGGGCGGCGCCGCCGATCAGGCCGGCGTGCAGCAGCCAGAACTGGACGCCGCTCATCCGCTCGAGCAGGCCGCCGAGCCAGCCGACGAGGTTGTTGCACATGAAGAGGTGCAGGTAGTAGACGCCGAGGATCGTGCCGACGACGGATTTCGGGGCCACGCGGACATACATGGCCAGCCCGACCGGAAACACGTTGGCAAAGCCGATGCTGTTGAAGACCTCGAAGCCGAGCACCCAGCCGAGGCCGGCCTTCTGGCCCGAGGCAGACGCCACCGCCGCGCCCGCGAGACAGAGCGCGCCGAGGGCGCTGATGCCGAGGCCGAGGGTGATCTTGGTGATTTCGTTGGGCTCCTTGAAGCGCCGTGCCCACCACCGCCAGAAAGCCACGGCCCCGATGAGCGACGAGACGCTCACGATCGAATCCAAAGTGATGAGCCAGGTGGTCGGCATCGTTTTGCCGAAAAAGACCAGGCTCACGTTTTCCGGCACCCACAGCAGGTAGGCGTTGAAAATCTGCTGGTTGCCGACGGCGCCGATCGCGAGCACCGGCAGCAGCAAAATCAGGACGATGACAGCATTGCGCTCGTCCTTCGTGAGTCCCGGGCGCGCCGCGCGCTCGACGCTCGTCGCCCGCGGCGCCTCCTTCGGCAGCCACTGGCGGCCGCTCAGGTAGATGATCAGGCCGAGCACCATGCCGACGCCGGCGGCGCCGAAACCGTAATGCCAGCCATACACCTCGCCGAGCGTCCCGGCGATCAGCGGCGACGCGATGACCGCGGCGTTGATGAACAGGTAATAGATCTGGAAGGCGTCGGCGCGGCGCAGGTCCTCCGGCTTGTAGAGCGACCCGACCTGGCTGGCCAGGTTGCCCTTGAAGCAGCCCACGCCCGTCAGCAGGCACAGCAGCGCGAGCAGAAACGAAAAGTCGAAGGCCATCAGGAAATGCCCGGCGGTCATCAGGATCGCGCCGATCGTGATCGTGCGCGTGCGGCCCAGCCAGCGGTCGGCGATGAAGCCGCCCGCGATCGGGGTCAGGTAGACGAGCCCCGTGTAGAGCCCGAAGATCGCCGAGGAGAGCGCCACCGTGGAAAGCGGCCCGCCATAGGCCCGCTCGAGCATCGTGCGGAAGCCGGTGAAGCCGGCGATGTTCTCCACGTGCCCCGGCAGCAGCAGCTGCCTCGTCATGTAGAGCACCAGCAGCGTCTGCATGCCGTAGTAGGAGAACCGTTCCCACGCCTCCGCGAAGGCGATATAGCCCAGGCCACGCGGGTGGCCCAGAAATGAACGATCGTGGTGGTCGGAGGAGACGTGGCTCGAACTCAAGCCCCGACCATCGCCAAGGCCCGCGGCCTTGGCAAGAAACCACTCGCGGCCGGACCAGGCATCCTGGTTTTGATTCAGGTCTCAGGTTTCAAGTCTCAGGTTTCGTCCCCCTCCCTGCGCTTCACCGCGGAATAGTGGCGTCCTGCCGGAGTATTCTGGCGCCCCTGTCCCCCGCCCACCAAAGTGAGGCCATGCGATCCACGCTCCGCGGCGCACTCACATTTGCCTGCCTCCTTGCGGCGGCGGGCCTGCCGGCGCAGACCTCCCCGACGCCGCCGCGGGTGCTCTTTCTCGGCAACAGCCTCACCGATGGCAACAACGTGCCCGCCCTGGTGCAGGCCATGGCGCAGCTGCAGGGCGTCCATTTCGAGTATGTTGCGCTGGCGCCGGGCGGCTACGCCATCGAGGATCACTGGACGGACGGCCATCAGTCCAGGCTGCAGCAGGGGAATTTCGCCGTGCTCGTCCTGCAACAGGGCCCGTCCACCCTGCCCGACAGCCAGGCCCACCTGCGACAGTGGGCCCAGACCTGGGCAAACGAGGCCCGTCGCTTCGGCACCCAGCCCGTGCTCTACATGATCTGGCCCGTGCGCACCCAAGCCAACGGTTTCGCGCTGGTCTCGCAGTCCTACCGCAACGCCGCCCTCGCCGCCGACGCGGCGATCTTCCCCGCCGGCGAGGCGTGGGAACAGGTCCTCCGCGACGATCCGTCCCTCGCGCTCTACACGGCCGACAACCTGCACGCGACCCCGGCCGGATCGTTCCTCGCCGCGATGGTGATCGCGCGCGGCCTCGTCAGCCTGGATCCCGCCCGCGTGCCCACCAACGTCGCTGGCATCATCCTGCCCGCCGCCACCGTCGCCCGCTTCCGCACCGTCGTCGCCGCCCTGCCCGCCGCGTCCCTGATCGGCCCCGATGCCCCCGCCGCCCCCGCATCCGCGATCACGCCCACCCCCGCGCCCGGCGTCAGCCCGACCCCCACCCCGTCGGCGGCAACTCCGGCCACCGGCCCAGGCGGCGGCGGCGCCCCGAGCGGCTGGTTCTGCCTGGCCCTGCTGTCCGTCAGCGCCGCCCGGCTGCTCCGGCACCGGCTCGGCCAAAGTGATCGCGACGATTGGCCGCGGGCGCGGCTCCGTCCGCAATAATCCCGTAGGTCGGGGTTTATCCCCGAGTGATCAAACTTGCACGGTTCCTTCGGCTCCTCGGCCATGGCCGGAGAATCTTTCCCGCACGCGCAGGAATAGAGCGGAAGGCCCGGGTTTCTCCAAGGATTTTTCGCAGCACGACACAGACCGGCGCCAGAGGCGACGGGCCTCGGGATAATTTACCAAGAATAAATGAAAAAAACGACGCCGGGAGGCGTCCATGGGTTGAACCCCCATCCCCCATGAAAAACCTCCGGAGCGCCTTTTTGGTCATTCTCGGCTTGCTCGCGTGCGGACGGATCGCGGCCGCCGATCCCGAGCCGCGCGAGCCTTTGACCCCCAAGCAGATTGAGGAACTTGTGAGTCCCATCGCGCTCTATCCCGATCCCCTCGTTGCGTTGATTTTGCCGGCGGCGACACGGCCGTCCGACATCGTCCTCGCGGAGCGCTTCCTCACCGGTGGCGGCGATCCGGAAAAGGCCGCCACCGAACCCTGGGACGATAGCATCAAGGCCCTCGTCCGCTACCGCGAGGTGATCGACTATCTCGACGAAAACCTCGCCTGGACCCGCAGCCTGGGCGAATCCTTCCTGGACCAGCCGGTCGCCGTGATGAACGCCATCCAGGCCGTCCGCGCCCGGGCCCGCGCAGCCGGGTTGCTGAAGGACACAAGCGAGCAGGAGGTCGTCGTCGAGAGTGACGAAATTCGCATCGTGCCGGCCAACCCGACCGTGATCTACGTGCCGCGTTACGATCCCGAGATCCTGTATGTCTCGTCCTACTCTTCCTCCTTCTATCCCGGTCCCTTCCTGTCCTTCGGCATCGGCTACGGCATCGGCGCGTGGCTGAGCTACGATTGCGACTGGCGCTACCGCTCCGTCCGGATCGCGCACCGCCCGGCGCACTGGTATCACCAGCCCGACTGGCGCGGTCGTTACCCGCATCATCCCGCCGGCCCGACGACCTGGCAGCGGTGGGCGCCGCCGCCCCGGCATGACCGGCGGTTCGACCGGCCCACGCACAGCGCCGGCCCCGTGCTGCACCCGAGCCGGCCCCGCGGGATGTCCGCCCCGGCGTCGCCGGGACGGGTTGGCGGAAACACGCCGCGCAACGAACGCCTGAATCCCCCGCCCCGCCAACAGTCGTCGGCCATGGTCACGCCCGACGTTAACCCGACGCCGGCCAACCCGGGCCGGGTCCACCGCGCCCCGCCCTCGTATCAGCGCCCGGCCGAACAGGCACCTTCACCGCGGGTCCGCAACGACTCCGCCGCCAGTCCACGTCGTGATCACGGCAATCCCCCTTCCGCCCGCCCGCCCCAGGGCCACACGCCGCCGCCACCGCGGGTCTCCGCACCGCCGCCCGAACGTCCCCAGCCGTCGGCGAGCCCCCGGCCCGCCGAGCCGCGGGGCGACACCCGCGACCGCTCGCCGGACCGGCATCGCGGCGATGATAACGAGAAACACCTCCGCTGAGCTGTCCGGGACCGCATGGTGAGGCGGGATCTTCTGCGCGGCAACAATCGGTTGCCAGGGCGCGGAGCCGGGTATTACGTTTCCCGCCTGGGCGCAACCCGCTTGGGATTGCCCCAGCCGCCCGCTGATCCCTGACCTCGGTCTTCTGCTTTCCCATGCCCCTCCCGACCAAAGACGCCGCGACCGCCCTCCTCCACCAGCACGTCCGCGACGATTACCAGCGTCATCACGCCCTCATGGTCGCGACCGCGTTGGAGGGCTATGCCGTCCACCTGAACGAGGATCCGCTGCTGTGGTATCTCACCGGCCTGCTCCATGACCTCGACTACGAGGAGCATCCCGACGCTCATCCCGGCCCGTCGCTGCAGTGGTTCAAGGACTGGGGTTATCCCGGCGACCTGATCCACGCCGTCGAGGCCCACGCCTACGGCTACCATGGCTTCAAGACACTCCCGCAGACGAAGCTCGCCGCCGCGCTCCTCGCCTGCGACGAGATCAGCGGCATCTTCTACGCCTACCGGAAGATGAACCCCGTGCCCTACGGCCAGATGAAGCCCGGTTCCATCCGGAAGAAGTTCAAGGAACCCTCCTTCGCCGCCAAGATCGACCGCCGCACCATCCAGCTGGGCTGCGACCAGCTGGGCCTCGACCTCGATACGCACCTCGCGAATCTCGTCCGGTTTTTCGCGGTGCTGGCGTAGCCGGTCCCGGCTTGAATAAAAAAGGCCGACCCCGTTTGGGATCGGCCTCGAGTAATTATCTCAGACCCCGCTCACAGCGCGGGCGCCACCTGGCCTTTCTTTTTCTTGCCCGCCTTCGGCGGTTTCACCGCGGCCGGCTTCGCGAGGGGAGCCGGCGTCACGGTCACCGCCACCACCGGGGCGGGGGCCGCCGGTGGCGGGATCGGGCGGGCAGCGGCCGGAGCGGCCGCGACCTGGGATTGGAGATTCGCAGAGGTTACGTTGGTATTCATTTTTAGTATTTAATGCGCCCGGTCAGGAACTGAGCCTGGCGCGGATCCATGCTACGCCCGACCGCCCCCGGCTACCCCGCAAGCCTTGCAAATCAGCATGCATTTTTTGTGCGCGGCAACCTGACACGCCGTGCGCTGATGTGGCGCAACCCGCAACGTTTCAGCCATACTGTCGCGGAATATATCTGGCAGTTATCATCGTCCGCTATCACGGCCCGGTCCGAGAAAAGCCTGGGCGACGGGCCGGCTTTACCTGTTGCCAGAGGTGCCGTCCGCCGGCCATCACTCCCCTGTCATGAAGTCCTCGCCGGGAAAAAATCCGCTGCACCGCGCGACTGAACCGGTGCCCGCACCCGAGGTTGCGGTCGCGTCACCGCATAAGTATTCTGCGGTGCTTGTCGTGATGCTCGTCGGCTTCTGGGGCGTGATGGCCGCGCGGCCGGACTGGCTGTCGTATCTCGGCATCCGGCATTTCGGCGTCTGGTTCATCGACTCGTATGCCATTCTCGCCTCCAATGACGCGCTGGCGCAGGGCCTCGATGTCTACGCGGCCAACCCGCTGGATTACTTCGGCCGGCCGCATGTCTATTCGCCGTGGTGGCTTTCCCTCGGGAAGCTCGGGTTCACGCGGGCGGACAGCTTCTGGTTGGGTTGCACGCTCGGGCTGGCGTTTCTCGCCGTGGCGGTCGACTGGCTGCGTCCCCGCTCTTGGGGCGGGTTGCTCTGGTCGCTGGTCGCCCTCGGCTCCCCCTGCATCCTGATGGCGGTCGAACGCGCCAACAACGACCTCGTTATCTTCCTCCTGCTCGCGCCGGTGGTGCCCTGCCTGCTGGCGGAGCACCGGGGCTGGCAGGTCGGCGCCATCCTGCTCATCGCCGTCGCCACCGGGCTGAAGTTCTATCCCGCGGCGGCCGCGCTCCTGCTTCTGGCCCCGGCGGGATCGACGCGGTCAGTGCGGTGGCGCGTGGCGGGCGGCATCCTGGCGCTGGGCCTCGTGGCCGCCACCATCGCGTCCGGCTACCTCCGCGTGCGCAACCTGCTGCCGCCGGTCGACGGGCCGATGAATTTCGGCGCGATCCACGCGCTGGGTCGGCTCGGGCTCGACGGCGTGATGCCCGGCCTCGTCGCGGCGATTGTGATCGTGGTGGCATGGTGGCGCGCCGATATTTTCCGCGGCTGGATGATCCCGGCGGAGGTGCGCCGCATCTGGCTGCATGGCGTGCTCGGCGCGGTGGTGCTGGGCGGATGCTTCTTCACCTCGACCAACTTCGCCTACCGCTGGGTCTTCGCATTGTGGCTCGTGCCGTGGCTCTGGTGGGCCGCCCATGCGGCCGAAGCCCCGCGCGCCGTCCGGCGGCTGGCGTGGATCACGGCGGGGCTGCTGGCCGCGGCGCTGTGGATTGATCCGCTCACGCTCGGTCTCCTCACCCAATGGCTCGCGCCGCTGCCCGGGCCGGTGGTGGCCCGCACCGCCAATCTGGCCTACGTGCTCGAACAGCCCCTCATCTGGGCGCTGTTTGTCTGCCTGCTGGCCCCGGTCACGGAATTTTTGCGCACACACTGGCGGCCGGTCGCGGGACTGCCCGATCGCCCTGCCACCGGTTCCGCCCGCCCGGCCGGGTGAACCGCGCGGCCCCGCCCCGGTCACACGCTCAAAGCTGCAGCCGGGGCCAGTGCCCCCGGTTCGTGGGCGCGTCCGGCTCCAAAGCCACCCCGGCTTGCTCCAGTTCGCGGCGCAAGCCGGGCAAAAACCTGCGTGCCATCTCCTCGAGCCGGAACGTGCACCCGGCGGGTTGGTCGTGACCGCCAAGGAAGGCGAGGATGTTCGCCAGCTCGATGATTTCCTCCTCGAGAAAATGCTCCGCAATCACCGATTGGCTGCCCTCCTCCGCGATCAGCTCCGGCTAGGGCAGATTGTCCAGCGGATCCCCCGGCCGCAAGGTGACCGCCCCGTGGAGCCGGGCCCGGGCGATCCGCCCGGCAAATTCGTCGAGCCGCCGGTAGGCGTAGGCCGTGTTGGCCAGACGCGCCTGCCGGAGCAGGGCGTCGCGCTGTTGCAGCAGTTGTTGGAAGTTCATGCCGGGTGTTCTCCTGTTTGGCGGGTGGTGGTGCTCGCTGGACTGGATCCTGCCCTTCACGATCGGATAACGGACGCGGCGCATGCCGCGGAAATCGTCCCCTGACCTGGGCGCTGACCTGACGTCGCCTGTCCTGCTGACTCGTAACAGTCGCTGACGCTGAACCGGTCGCTCTGTCGCTGTCTGACTCAAATCACGTATCCAACCGTGCATCTGACGCTCTGACATCGAACACCCCCAACCTCGCCCGTTTCCCCCGTTCCGCAAGGCCAAATTCCAACCGGCCGGGCACGCCCGGCGACCACCGACACACCGATCCGCACCATCTTCCGATCGGACTGTCATTGAGACCATGCCCGCCGTATTGCGCCACCCACACCCCCGGAACCATGGCGGTGCGCCGGGCGGGACCGGCGGAATAGTCCGGCCCCGGTTTTGGGGCCTGCTGCTGGCCATGGCGGGTTGCGCCCTGGCTCATGCCGGGCAACCGGCCGCCGACCTGCACGCCCGCTATCTCGCCCTGCAAGACCGGCTCAACGACAATGCCTTTCAGCGGCCCTTGTTCCTCGATTCCAACGAGACGGTGAAATCACTGCGGGGTGAAGTCTTCGCCGTCATCGCCCGGCCCTTCGCCACCGTCCGTCCGTCCCTGCAGGACATCGGTCCCTGGTGCGACATCCTGATCCTGCACCTCAACGTGAAGGGCTGCCGCGCCACGGTCACACCCCCCACCCAGACCCTGCGCATGAACTTCGGCCGGAAGCACGAGGAGCCGTTGGCTCAGGCTTACCCCGTCGATTTCGATTTCCGGGTGGCGGCGGCGGACGACTCCTACCTGCAGGTCCTGCTCCGCGCGGATACCGGGCCGATGGGGAGCCGGAACTATCGGATCGAGCTGGAGGCCGTGCCCCTGCCGGACGGACGGACTTTCCTCCACCTTTCGTATGCCTATGAATATGGCTTCGCCGTCCGGCTCGCGATGAAGGGCTATCTCGCCACCCTGGGCAGCGGCAAGGTGGGCTTCAGCATGGCGGACCGCCAGCCGGACGGGACCGCGGGTCTGATCACCGGGGTGCGCGGCGTCGTGGAACGCAACACCATGCGCTACTACTTGGCCATCGAGGCCTATCTCGGCTCGCTGGCCGTGCCCCCGGCGGACCGGCTCGAGCAGCGGCTGCACGGCTGGTTTGCCGCGACCGAACGGTTCAGCCGGCAACTGCACGAGATCGACGAGTCCGCCTACCTGAAGATGAAACGCCAGGAAGTGCTCCGGCAGCAGACGGACGCGGGGCCGGTTCCGCCCGCCTGAGCCGGCCCGCCGCTCCGGCCTTGCCCCTCCTGGCCGTGGTGCGCGCTTGCCTCCACGATTTCTTCGGCCTTGCATGGACCGGGCCATCGGGCGGTATTCCAACCGTCGCTGGCTTTTTTATCCGTCGCGCCCCTTCCGATGAAATCGCTGCATCCCCGCTGGTTCCTGCTCCCGCTCCTGGCCCTGATTTTCCCGCCGGCCGCCCCGGCCGCGCCGTCGGCGGCCGAACTGGCCGAATTGTTCCTGCCGCCCCAATTCGCCCGGCCCAAGCTCTCGCCCAACGGCGAATACCTGGGCTTCATGGCGCGCCAGGGCGACATCCACGCCATCGGCGTCTACCGCTTCGCGACGCGCAAGATGGAATTCAAGGGCGGCTCGACCAAGATCATCCCGCTCGACTTCTGGTGGAAGACCCCGACCCGTCTGCTGGTGCGGACCACCTCGGAAAAACGCGACGCCTACGGCTACACCGCTTTCGACGCCGACGGCAAAAACATGGAGGACGTCTGGCGTCTCGGCGGACGGTCCGGCTACCTGATCGACGCCCTGCCCGCCGAGCCGAAGCACGTGCTCATGCAGCGACGCGGTGACATCGTGAAGGTGGACATCGAGCGCGACAAGGAGGAGATGGTCCAGCAGCACCTGAGCTTCATCCATGAATGGGTGCTCGATGCGCGCGGCCTGCCCCGCGCCGCGCTCCAGCTGGATTACCAGCACGGGGAGACGGAGGTCTGGTGGAACAAGCTGGCCGGCGGGGCCTGGCAGTCCCGCACGTTCACGAGCGCCGGCAACCGGTTTTATCCGCAGGCGGTCGAGGCCGACCCCAACCATCTCCTCGGCTGGGAAGTCACGAACGATGAGGACCTCACGGTCTCGCGGATGGACGCCACGACGGGCGAGATCACGGCGGTGAACCGCCTGACCGGCCGCGATCCCACCGCCATCCTCCTGCTGGGCCTGTCGCGCCGGCCCGTCGCCATCTCGTATGAACAGGGCGCGGCCATCAAGCTGGTGGCGCTCGCCGAGTCCGACCGGCCCAAAATGGAGAAGCTGGAAAAGCACTTCGCCGGCTACCTCACGCGCATCGTCGACGCCATGCCCGACGGGAAGAGCTGGCTGGTGTGGGTCGGCAATTCCCGCCTGCCCGGCGCCTACATCCTGTTCAACCCCGAGACCGCCGAGTCCCATGTCCTGGCCTTCTCCCACGACCCCGCGCTCAAGGAGGAGCGCTTTGCCTACGGGGAGTATCTGACGTTCAAGGCGCGCGACGGCGTCCGCCTCTCCGCCCGGCTCTGGCAGCCCAAGGATCTGCCGCAGCCGCCGCTGGTTGTCATCTGCCCGCAGGCCCTGCCCGCACCCATCGTGCCGGATGCTTTCCAGCCCATGGTGCAGGCCCTGGTCCTGCAGGGCTTCGCCGTGCTGGAGGTGAACCCGCGCAATTCCTGGGGCTTCGGCAAGACCGGCCGGCAGGTGCCGAAGGAAAAATGGATCCAGTCGCTGCAGGAGGACCTGGATGACGCGGTGCAGCTCCTGATCCGGCAGCAGCTCGCCGACCCGGCGCGCATCAACCTTTATGGCGAGGATTTCGGCGGGGTCCTCGCCCTGCAGGTGGCCGCGCGCAGCCCGGTGTTCAAGGCGGTGGCGACCGTCAATGTCCCGCGCGAGGTCCACCGCGACGACCTGTTCAAGCTCACCTACGAACCCGGCACCAACCCGCTCGCCGCCAAGTTCGGCGGCTGGCTGGAAAGCGAGCGGTTCGCCAAGGAGTTGTCGCCGCTCAAGGTGGTCCCCACCCTGCCCGTGCGCGCGCTGTATCTGCACGACGAGGAGGGCTCGTTCAAGGGCCGGCTGAAGCAGGACGGCCGCGAGCTCCGCGATGCCGCCAGGCCGGCCCCGGCCCCGGCCGAGAGCGGCCTCGCCTACACCTGGTCGCAATATCCCAAGCTGCCCACGAAGCGCGCCCTGGAAGCGGCCGAGGTCTCCGTCCGGGTCGCGAATTTTTTCCAACAGGCGGCGCCGGCCGGTCCGAAATAAAGCCGCGAAAGGAGTCATCGCCACCCGGCGGCTTCCCTGCATCTTCGGGCCATGCCCGACCTCCCCGACGACCTGCCCGCCTGCGCGGGCTGCGGCCTGTGCTGCCATCTCGTCGTCGAACTACGGCCCGGGGATGACGTCCCGGCGGAATTGACCGCCGTCCGCGAGGGCGTCCGCTGCATGGATCAGCATGGCGACGGCGCCTGCGTCGCCCTCGATCCCGCGACGCGCCTCTGCACGATCTACGAACACCGCCCGCAGACCTGCCGCGACTTCGCCCGCGGCGAGGCCATCTGCCGCAAGCTGGTGTTCAACGTGGGCGGCAAGCTGACCTGAGCGGAAATTGTGGGCCCGCGAGCTGGCTCGCGCCAAAGTGCGCCGGCAAGCAGGCCGCCCACCCAGTCGATCCACGCGGTCTGGCCCACCGGCCGCGACGCACCGCGCTGAATATTCAGCGCGATAGTTTTTGCCAATTGTCCGGGCGGCTTCGCAAAGTTGCCGCGAACCCGGTCACCCACCCCCATGACGATGCTAACGCGCTCCTCCCGCCTGTCCGCGACTCTGCTCCTTGGCCTCGGCCTTCGGCTTTCCGCCGCCGGTGCCGACTGTTTCGTCGCCCCCACCGGCAGCGATGCCAACCCCGGCACGCGCGAACGTCCGTTCCTCACCTTGGAGCGCGCGCGCGACGAGATGCGCGGCCTCCGGGCGCACCAGAAAGTCCCCGCCACCGGGAGCAACACGATCTGGCTGCGCGGCGGCACCTACCCGCTGGCGCGCACCTTCGACCTGGGGCCGCTCGACGCGGGGACTCCGGACGCGCCGCTGGTGATCTCCGCCGTCGCGGGCGAGGTGGTCCGCCTCACCGGCGGTATGCCGGTGCCGGCATCCGCGTTCTCGCCGGTGGCCGACGCCGCGATCCTGGAAAAGCTGCCAACGGAGTCCCGCCCGCACGTGCGGGTCGCCGATCTCCGCGCGCTCGGGGTCACCGATTTCGGCCGGCACCGCCAGTTCGGCCACGGCCATCCGGTCATTCCCGCGCCGATGGAGCTCCTGTGGAACGACACCCCGCTGACCCTCGCGCGCTATCCCAACGAGGGCGCGATCCTCATGGGCGAGGTCCTCGACCCGGGCTCGATGCCGCGCACCGGCGATTTCTCCAACCGGCCCGGCCGCTTCAAATACACCGACCCGCGCCACGCGCGCTGGACCGGCGCCACGGACGTGTGGCTGCAGGGTTATTTCCACCACGGCTTCGCCGACGACAAGATCCGCGTCGCCGCCCTCGATGCGGTGAAGCAGGAGATCACCCTCGCCTCGCCCCATATGTATGCGCTCGGCAGCGGGGAGAATTTCAACGCCTACGTCGCCCTCAACCTCCTGGAGGAACTCGACCAGCCGGGCGAGTGGTTCGTCGACGCGGCGGCGGGCCGGCTCTACCTGTGGCCGCCGGGCGATCTCGCCCCCGCGCGCATCGTCGCGACGATCCTCGAGCAGCCCCTCCTCGCGCTGGAAAACACCACCGATTGCCAGCTGCGCAACCTCGTCATCGAGGACGGCCGCGGGCTCGGCATCTACATCGAGGGCGGCGCCCGCCATCTCGTCACGGGTTGCACCATCCGCAACCTCGGCACCGTGGGCATCATGCTCGGCCAAGGCGCGCGGCAGGACAATCCGCCGGCCGTCGACAACTACCTCGGCACCGCCGTCTCGCGCGAGGTCGGCTCCTTCCACCCGCACCTTTACCATAACACCACCTGGGAGCGGAATGCCGGCACCGACCACCGCATCGAGCATTGCGACGTCTCCAACACCGGCTCCGGCGGCATCATCCTCGGCGGCGGCAGCAAGCGGAACCTCACCCCGGGGAACAATATCGTCAGCGACTGCCGCATCCATGAATTCAGCCGGCGCAACAAGTCCGGCGCGGCGGGCGTGGCCGTCGACGGCTGCGGCAACCGGGTGACCCACTGCGAGATCTTCGACGGCGACCTGCAGGCCATCATCGTGCACGGCAACGAGCACCTCTTCGATTACAACCACATCCACCACGTCGCGCGGAATTCCAACGACGCCTCGGCGTGGTATCTCGGCCGCGATCCCAGCGACCAGGGCAACATCGTCCGCGCGAATTTCTTCCACGATGTCGGCCGGCCCGACCGCAAATGGACCATGGGCGTCTACTGCGACGACGCCACCTGCGGCGTCCTCATCGAGCAGAATGTCTTCCTGCGCGTGGCGTCCTACGGCTCCGTCTACAGCAACGGCGGCCACGACCTCACCGTGCGCAACAACATCTTCATCGGCGGCTACGGCCCGGCCTTCCAACTGAAGTCGATGTGGTATGACTTCGGGATCGCCGAGCTGCCGTATTATTTCGGCGAAAAGGGCCTCTACACCAAGCGCCTCACCCGGTCCGTCGACATCAAGGCGCCGCCCTACAGCACGCGCTACCCCGGGCTGACCGACTGGCTCGACCTCCTGCCGGACGGCCAGACCTACGTCGGCATGCGCCCGCGTCGGAATGTCTTCGCGCAAAATGTCCTCGTGCAGTTTGAGGAGACCTTCCGCCTCGTCGGCCAGCACGCGCAATGCGACTACGGTGACAACTACCTGACCAAAACCGACCCCGGCTTCGTCAACGCCGCCGCCCACGACTTCCGCCTGAAGGACGATTCGCCGGTCTTCCGCGCCCTCCCGAAATACCAGCGCATCCCCTTCGACGAAATCGGCCCGCGCCGGTGATCTCCAATCCGTCGAGCTTCTCTCCCGCAGAATCCGCCACTGTCCTCTGTCTTCTGTCCTCTGTCTCCCTCCATGCCCACGCCTCCCTGGAAAAAGCCGCGACCAAAATCCTCCGCCAAGGTCAAGTTGACCCCGGAGAGCATCGCGTGGGCGCGGGCCAACGCGCAAAAGCACCGCCGGCGCTACCCCAACCTCGTCGACAACATGGCCGCCCTCCGCCGGCAAATGGGACAGGATTCTTCCGGCCCGACCAGCCTGCACGATCACTTGTAGAGCCAGACGGCTCCGCTGACTCGGGTGGAACGCGGCCTCCCGCCGCGTTTTTCAGCCATCCAAGCAAACCCGTCCTACAAGGCCAGGTTCCACCAAGCAGAGGAAACGTCTGGTGGTTTGATCCCGCTGACCGAACCGGCATTTCGGTCAAGTAGCCCGGTCCGTTGACGCGGGCGGGGGAAGCGCTTTCATGGCGAACACCCCTCTCCCCCATGCGCCGACTGCTGCCCCTGCTTCTGCTCGCGTTCGTCCCCGCGCTCCCGGCCTCGCCGGTGGCCCGCCTCGAGAGCCCCGACCGCCGGCTGGCGGTGGAGTTCAAGCTCACCGACTCCGGCGCGCCGGCCTATGTGATCCTGCGCGACGGTCAGCCGGTGCTGCGCGAGTCGCGCCTCGGCCTCGTGCGCGACGACGCGGACTTCACCACGGGCTTGAAACTGCAGGGCACATCGTCCGTCGAACCCGTGCACGACCGCTACGAGTTGCTCACGGCCAAGCGCCGCGTGAACACCTACGACGCCAACCGCCAGGTCTTCCACCTGCGGACCGCCGCCGACCGGCCGATGGACATCATTTTCCAGGTCTCCAATGACGGCGTGGCGTTCCGGTATTTCTTTCCCGATGCGGACGCCACGGTCCGCCGCCTGAGTGCCGAAGCTTCGTCGTTCAACTTCCTGCCCGGCACCCGCGCATGGCTGCAGCCGATGTCGGTCGCCAAGACCGGCTGGGAGTCGGTCAATCCGTGCTACGAGGAATATTACCAGAAGGACATTCCTGCCGGCACGCCCTCGCCGACCGGCGCCGGCTGGGTTTATCCCGCGCTGTTCCGTTCCGGCGACACCTGGTTGTTGGTGAGCGAGAGTTCGCTGCCGCGGAATTACTGCGGCACGCGGCTCGCCGCCGAAGCATCTGACGGTCACTACACGGTCGCCTTCCCCGACCCGCGGGAAACCCTCCCCGGCGGCGCGGTGAACCCCGAATCCACTTTGCCCTGGCTGACGCCGTGGCGCCTCATCGTCGTCGGCAGCCTAAAGACCATTGCGGAGTCCACGCTCGGCACCGATCTGGCCGAACCGTCCGGGCCGCGCACCGGCCCCGAGATCGTGCCCGGCAAGGCCTCGTGGAGCTGGCCGCTGCTGGGCGACGGCAGCTGCAATTACGACGAGCAGAAACGTTTCATCGACTACGCCGCCGCGATGGGCTGGCGCTACACGCTGATCGACGCGCATTGGGACAAGCAGATCGGCTACGCGCGCGTGAAGGAACTGATCGATTACGCCGCCGCCAAGGGCGTCAGGATTTTGCTCTGGTATAACTCCGCCGGCAGCTGGTGCACCGCGCCGCAGACGCCGCGCAGCATGCTGCTGACGCGCGAGGATCGCGTGAAGGAATTCACCCGCTTGCAGGCGATGGGCGTGGCCGGGCTCAAGATCGATTTCTTCGGCGGCGACGGCCAGTCGATGATCGGCTACTATCACGATCTGCTGCAGGACGCGGCGCCGTTCGGCTTCCTCATGAATTTCCACGGCGCCACCCTCCCGCGCGGCTGGCAGCGGACCTACCCGCACCTGATGACGATGGAGGCGATCAAGGGCCTCGAATTCATCACCTTCGAGCAGCAGAACGCCGACGAGGAGCCGGCGCACGCCGCGATGCTGCCGTTCACGCGCAATGTTTTCGACCCGATGGATTTCACGCCCGTCGTGCTCGACCGCATCAACAAGATCGAGCGGCGCACCACCAGCGCGTTCGAACTGGCCCTGGCGGTCCTCTTCACCTCGGGCGTCCAGCATTACGCGGAGATCCCCGCCGGCATGGCGAAGGCGCCGGACTACGTGCAGGAGTTCATGCAGCACGTGCCGGCGGTGTGGGACGACATCCGCTTCCTCGCCGGCGAGCCCGGCAAGTTTGTCGCACTGGCCCGACAGGGCGACGGCCGCTGGTTCGTGGCCGGCATCAACGGCGAGGCCGCCGCCCGCACGCTCACGCTCGACCTCACCGGCCTGGCGCCGAAAAACACCGGCACGCTCATCGCCGACGGCGCGCCGGGCAACCTGTCCTTCCGCCGGGAAACGATCACGCTCGGTTCAGATAAAATACTGGTCATCACGCTGCCCGCGCACGGCGGCTTTGTGCTGACGCTGGATTAGAGCGTATTCAAGAATACCATGGCCGTTTCTGTAGGTCGGGCTTTGCGCCCGACACGTCGGGGATAAACGGCCGATAAACCCCGACCTACCCGACGATCATGGCTACACTTCAATTGAAACCGCTGTAGTGCTTCGGGCCAAAATGAGCGGTCGGGCTTTACGCCCCGACGTGATGTGCGACGCCGGATGTCGGGGCATAAAGCCCCTCCCATATTCCAGCAGGGAAAACCACGGGCTGAATGATTGACCCGCCAAAAAAGAAAGCCGCCCCGGAGGGGATCCCCCGGGGCGGCGTAGTTTTCTTTAGTAGGAGCGTTTCCGGCGATCGGTGACGGCCATGAGGTAGATCATGACCACAACGAACCAGGACACTCCGGCGGCGATAGTCAGCATGACGTTCGTCTCCTTTTGTGACCGCTTGAGGCGGCAGTATGGGCCCGTTCCCACCCAGCAGGACAGGGCATTTCAATCAACTATTGGAAGAGCACCAGCCCCTCCCACGGACGCACAAGGTGCTGGCTTTCCCTCCCTGCGCAAGCGTCGCGCAGGTATATTTCTAGGCCCTATCCATCAATTGTTAGCGTTATTCTTTGACAACTGTATCTGTTGGGAAAGCCACATCCGCTTTCGATCGCGGATCGCGGCGTCCGATTCGTTTACAAGTCAGCTGAAATGTAAATCAACGGGTTACCAGACTGCCATTTCTCCGATCCAAACAAAAGGTCGCCAGCCGACGGAAGTCTGTCCCTATGGCCCGCACATGAAGATCAAGTCCGCCACCTTTGAAATCAGCGCGCCCAACCTGCATGCGGCGCCGCGGCTGGCCTTGCCGGAGTTCGCCTTCATTGGCCGGTCCAATGTGGGCAAGTCCTCCCTCCTGAACCTGCTGGCCGAAAAGCGCGACCTCGCGCGCGTCTCCGACCTGCCGGGCAAGACCCGGCTGCTCAATTTCTACAGCATCAACCTGAACTGGCGCCTCGTGGACCTGCCGGGCTACGGCTACGCACATGTCGCCAAGTCCGAGCGCGCCGAGTTCAACCAGGCCGTCGCCGAATACATCGAGGGCCGCGAGAACCTCCGCGGCGTTTTTGTGCTGATCGACTCGCGGCTCGAACCGCAGGCCATCGACCTGGACTTCATCGAGTGGCTGGCGGGCACCGGCGTGGCCTTCGCGATCATCTTCACAAAGATCGACAAGCAGTCGCTGTCGCAGACGCAGTCGAGCATCGCGCGCTTCCGGCAGGCGGCCGCGCTCGACGAGCTCGATCCGGCGCCCCTGCTCTTCGCCAGCTCGGCCAAGACGAAAGCCGGGCGCGCGGACATCCTGCGCTACATCGAGAAGAATTTGTAGGATTTTCCCGCCGATCGGTGGGCGGCGAGCTTGCGCGCGCAGACTCGCCGGCCGAAGCGCCGGAAGGCGCGAGCCAGCTCGCTGGCCCACCCAAGCCCGCTCAGACCAGTGTCGCCGCGAGCGTGACCTTGGCGTTGAGCAGCCGCGAGATCGGGCAGCCGGCCTTGGCCTTCGCGGTGATCTCCTCGAACTGCGCGGCGGTGATGCCGGGGATCTTGGCCGCGAGCACGAGGTGCGAGGTCGTGACGGTCCAGCCGGCGGGCGGGACGTTGTCGAGGCTGACCTCGGCGGTGACGTCGAGCTGGTCCGGCGTGAACCCCGCCTCGCCGAGCAGGGCGGAGGTGGCCATCGCGAAGCAGCCGGCGTGCGCCGCGGCGATGAGTTCCTCGGGATTCGTGCCGGCGCCCGACTCGAAGCGCGAGCCGAACGAATATTCCGTGTTCTTCAACGCCCCACCGGGAGCGGTGAGCGTGCCTTTGCCCGTTTTAAGCGAGCCTTTCCAGACGGCGGATGCGGTGCGTTTCATGGTGTGGCATTAAAACCACCCGCCCCGGCAATGCAACCGCCTCCGGCGCATCCGGCATGGGGTCTACACCGACCAACCCCGCGTGGGCGGCGAGCTTGCTCGCGCAGTTCGAATCAGAGGCAGGCGCGAGCCAGCTCGCTGACCCACCCTCAACCCTTCACCAAACAGCAGTGTTTGTATTTCTTGCCGCTGCCGCAGGGGCATGGATCGTTGCGCCCGACCTTCGGCGCCGTGGACCGGATCGGCGCCGGGCCAAGCCGGGCCTCGCGATTGTAGAGCCACGCGCCGTTGCTGCGCAGGAATTCCGCCTTCTCGTGCAACACCTTCTCGACGCCCTCCTCCGTGCCGTAGGCGGAGAAATCCACGTAGGCCTTGTCGGGCTGGTCCGCGACCACCTCGTGGCCGTGCACCTCGAGCCGCGTCCACGTCATGGCCGGCTCGCCTTCCTCGGCGACATAGGGCTTGCCCGCGGTCGGACGGTAGGAGTCGTGCAGGAACTTGAAATTGTGCGCCACATGGGCGGTGAACCGCGCCCGCATCAGCTGCTCGGCGTTCGCCGCCGGCTTCACCCCGAGGTGAATCGGCTCGCAGCAGGCCTCGAACAACTGCCCGCTGCCGCAGGGGCAGGGCTGTCCGCGTTTCGGTTTGTTATCCTGGATCGGCTCGGAAGGCATCCCCCAGACCTAGCGCGACCCGTCGCCCCAAGGCGAGGGCAAAGCTTGGCGGCCCGCTCCGTGCCAGGCGTCTGGTGTGATCCCCCAGACCGTGAACCCGCTCAGCCGCTGATATTCGGGTTGTCGATGCCGAGCGCACCCGCGAGGTCGGTCAGGTGCTCCTGCTCCTGGGCGATGATTTTCCGCAGGACTTCGCCCAGCGCGAATTCCCCCATGGCATCCGCCTGCCGGATCCGCTGCCGGTAGGCCTTGATCGTATCCGTCTCGTTCTCCAGGTCGAAGCGCAGCATGTCCTCGGGCTTGGCGGACATCTTCACGGGGCGCGCCGTGGTGACGGGCGTGCCGTTGAAATAGTCGATCTGCTTGGCGATCTGGAGGGCGTGGGCCAGCTCCTCGGTGGCGTGCAGCTCGAGCTCGGCGGCGACGGCCTGGAACTTGGCGCCCCGCATCGTCTGGCTGTAGACGACATAGGCGATGACCGCCTGGAATTCCCGGGCGAGGTCCTGGTTGAGGAGCTTGATCATCTGGGTGCGGCTGATGGCGGCGGATTTTTTCATGACGGGTCTGGTTGGGCCGATATCGGCCGGATGGCGAAGGAATGTGACTCCTCCCAGACAGGGGATCGTCACCAGTGGTTCGCCTGTTTCGCCCGCGGCCGATGGATTGACCTCCTTGGCACCGAGTGGAAAATAGCCACGCATGAAGAAACCCACGGCGGAGGAGCGCAGACACCGGTGCACGCGCAAGCGCCGCTACCGCACCCAGGGCGACGCCCTCGATGCGGCGCTGCTCGCCGGGGTCGAGCGCGCGCGCATCGCCTACCGCTGCCCGATCTGCGGCCACTGGCATTTGGCGTCAGGCTGAACCCCACGACGGCCGGCCGGGTTTATGCAGTGCAGTGGGTGGAACCGGTCCTCCGGACCGGTTATTCCGTCGCAGATCCAACAACCCATCCGGAGGATGGGTTCCACCTTCTGATGTGGCCCGCCTCACACGTGCTCGAGCGCCTGCCCGAGGTCCCAGATCAGGTCGTCGGCGTTCTCGATGCCGATGGAGATGCGCACGAGGTCGTCGGAGACGCCGCTGGCCAGCTTCGCCTCGGGCGACAGGCCGGAGTGGGTCATCGCCGCCGGATGCTGCGCGAGGGATTCCGTCGAGCCGAGCGACACCGCCAGCTTCATGACCTTCAGGTGGTCGAGGAAGGCAAACGCCTCGGCTTCGCCGCCCTTGAGATAGACGGAAATGAGGGAGCCCGGGCCAGTGTGCTGTTTCTGGTAGATCGCGTATTCCGGGTCGCCGGGCTTCAGCAGGCCGAGGAAGCTCACCGCGCGCACCTTCGGGTGGCCGACGAGGAATTCCGCGCAGCGCTGCGCGTTGCGGGCCGCGGCCTCGGCGCGAATCTTGAGGGTCTCGAGCGAGCGCGTGAGCAGCCACGCCGTGTGCGGGTTCGGCATGCCGCCGAGGCTGTTGCGCAAGCTCGCGAGCGACTTGAGCAGGGCCAGGTCGTCGGCCAGCGCGACGCCGCCGACGATGTCGGAGTGGCCGCCGATGAACTTGGTCGCCGAGTAAAGCACGATGTCGGCGCCCTGCTTCGCCGGCTGGGTGAAGACCGGGCCGGCCAGCGTGTGGTCGACCAAGAGAAGCACCGGGCGC
>JAQSDJ010000126.1 GCA_029945855.1 Lacunisphaera sp. | reverse complement strand
AGGCCTTCCGGGCGCGGGCCATCGTCTGCTCGGCCACGGCGCGGGCGCGCTGGGCGCCGTCGCGCAGGACTTGCTCGACGTAATCGGGATTCGCCGCGAGCTCGGCGCGCTTGGCGCGATACGGGGCGAAATGATTCCAATAATGCTCGAACAGCGCCTTCTTCAGGTCGCCGTAGCCGAGGCCGCCGGCGCGGAGGCGGTTCTCGAAATCGGCCGAGACGTCCTTCGGGGCGAAAAACTTCAGCAGCTGGACCGCGAGGTTCTTCTCGGCGTCGGGTTTCGGCTCCTGCGGGGTGCGCGAGTCCATGACGATGCCCATGATCTTTTTCCGCAGGTATTTCTCATCGCCGAAGATCTCGATGGTGTTGCCGTAGCTCTTGGACATCTTCTGGCCGTCGAGCCCGGGGATCACGGAGACTTCCTCGGCGATGCGCTCTTCCGGCACGACGAGGGTCTCGCCGTAGGCCTGGTTGAACTTGATCGCGATGTCGCGCGTCATCTCGAGGTGCTGCTTCTGGTCCTTGCCGACGGGGACGACATTGGTGTCGAAGAGCAAAATGTCCGCGGCCATGAGCACCGGGTAGGCGAAGAGGCCGAAGTTGGGCGAGATGCCCTTGGCGAGCTTGTCCTTGTAGCTGTGCGCGCGCTCGAGCAGGCCCATCGGCGTGAGGGAGCCGAGCAGCCAGGTGAGTTCGCAGACCTCCGCGACATCGCTCTGGCGCCAGAAGACGGACTTGGCCGGGTCGAGCCCGCAGGCCAGCCAGTCGAGGGCGATGCCGTGCGTGTAGGCGCGACGCTCCGCCGGGTCGGTGATCACCGTCATCGAGTGGTAGTCGGCGATGAAGTAATAGGCGTCGCCGCCCTGCTGCAGCTCGATGGCCGGGCGCATGGCGCCGAAATAATTGCCGATGTGCAGGGTGCCCGAGGGCGTGATACCGGTGAGGATGCGGGGCATTTCGATTGATGATTTATGATTAGAAGGACCCAGCATCTGGGCCGATTGCCGAAGCGGTGGAAAGCCTGAAATCATTCTAATTTTCTCCGTTGGTATTGAGCCACCGAGACTCAACCACGCAGGCCAAGGCTTTTCCCGCGGATGACGCGAATGACCGCGATTCGCGGGCAACTGCATCGTTCCCTAGGTGCCAAAATCCTTGAGACCCAGACCTGTTTTTGACCACAGATAACACCCGGATTATCACGGATAAAGACCAGGACCTCAGCTGTATCTATCCGTGTCTTTATCCCGGATTGATCCGTGGTAAAAAGGATCGGAGTATTGTTGCGTCAGGAGAAGGATTACGGGAAAGATTATCAGTCCCGGCGCGGCACGGTCTTGAGGGTCGGCCGGGAATACGCGATGGTGTTGGCCGGCAGGCAGCCGCTGAAGGAGGTGCACGGCGTCACCAGGGCGCGGGGTCCGAGGAGCGTGCCGGGGTTGAGCACGGCGTTGCAGCCGACCTCGGCCTTGTCGCCGAGCACGGCGCCGAATTTCCGGAGGCCGGTCGGCACCGCGCGGTCGGCGAGCCGCACGATCACCTCGCCCTGGTCGAGGCGGAGGTTGGAGCAGATGACGCCCGCGCCGAGGTGCGCGCCGTTGCCGAGGATGGAGTCGCCGACGTAGTTGAAATGCGGCGCCTGCACGCCGTCGAGCAGCAGGCAGTTCTTGAACTCGCTCGCGTTGCCCAGCACGCATTTTTCGCCGGTGATGACATTGCCGCGAATGAAGGCCCCCGGGCGGATCTGGGTGTTCGCGCCGATGTAGACCGGCCCGATGATGGTCGCATAGGCCGGGAGCTGGACCGACGGATGCAGCCAGACGCGGCCCTCGACATGCACCCCCGGCGGAATGCGGACCTCGGTGGCACCGAACTGGGCCGCCTCGAGCGCCGCGCCGATGTTCTTCAACCACTCCCACGGCGCGACCTCGGCCGGGAAAAACGGGGCAAACCGGGCCAGCGAGGGCGGCAGGGCGAAGAATTCGGAAGCTTTCACGACGCATGGATAACAAAAAAACCGCTGAGGAACAGCGGTTTTTGAAGGTGACGGGGCGGAAAGTCTTGGGCGCGGCGGATCGGGTAAAATTCATTTCAACCACAGATAAACACAGATTCACACAAATAGATCAGGACTTGGAGACCACGGGATCGGAATCGTTCCGTGCCCGGTGAATTCCTGCACCTGTCTGGCCCGTCCGCAGTATCTGTGTTCATTTGTGTCCATCTGTGGTTTTCAAAGGCTGGAACCCAGCCGACCATCCCGCCCTTTACCGCGCGACGTTCTCGCGCCCGGCCCGCAGGGCGGCCGGGGACACGCCGTAGGCCAGCTTGAAGCGCCGGGAAAAATGATAGGGATCGGCGAACCCGACGCGGGCGGCGACTTCCTTCACCAGGCTGTCGTCCTGCACCAGGTGCTCGGCGGCGATCTCCATTTTCCGGCGCATGAGGTAGCGGAACGGGCTCAGGCCGAGGTGCTGGCGGAAGAGCTTGCAGGCCGCCGCCGGCGTCACCGCGCATTGCCGGGCGATGTCCCGCAACGTGCCGAGCTGGCCGGCCTGGGCGTCGATGAGCTGCTTCACGCGGGCGAATTTCTCATAGCCGGCGGGCGGGCGGCCCGGGCGGCGGACCAGGGCCTCCCGGATCTTCAGGAGCAGCACTTGCAGGAGCAGGTCGCAGATTTCCGCCGAATGCCGGGTGCGCGCCTGGCCTTCCCGGATGAGCTGGGCGAAGATCGACTGGATTTCCACGTGG
>JAQSDJ010000125.1 GCA_029945855.1 Lacunisphaera sp. | reverse complement strand
GCTCTGGCATCCGCGGATGACGGCCACGATCACCGAGGAGATCATCCTCGCCGACCGTCCGGACAACCGGCGCGAGTTCACCGTCACCCTCAAGGCCGAGCGGCGCGTCCGGCGCGGGCCCGCGGGCAAGACTGGCGGTTATCGCTGAGCCGTGGCCTTCCGCGTATTCCGTTTCCGCCGTTTCAGCAGCCAGCTGCTCCTGCTGCTGGCCGGCCTGATCGCCCTCGTGCAGGTCGCGGTCTACCTGTCCATCTCCCGCGCCAACGAGCGCAACGCCATCGACCACATCGACCAGAGCCTGCAGACCGGCGCGCGCATCTTCCAACAAAACCTCGCCGAGCGCATCGACTACCTCGCCGGCAGCGCCAAGGTGATGAGCAGCGACTACCCCATCCGGCAGCTGATGATGCAGGACCCGCTTGATGAGCGCACCCTGCGGTCTGCCCTTGTGAGCTACAGCGAGCGGGTCAACGCCCCCGTCATCACGCTCCTGTCGCCGGAAGGCGAAGTCATCGCCCTGACCGACGTCGACCTGCGCAAGGAGAACGTCGGGCCCTTCGCGGAGCTGATCCGGCTGGCCACCCGGGACGACCTGGAACAGATCAGCGGCTATTCCTACCTCGCGGGCCGGCTGCACGTGCTCGTCGTGGTGCCGCTGTATGCGCCCTACCCCAACGTGGCGGCCTGGTTCGGCGTCGCCTACCCCATCGACACCAAGTTCGCCCAGGCCATCAAGAACACCACGCGCCTCGAGGTCACCTTCACCTCCGACAACCCGTCAGAACAGCCGCCGCGCGTGCTCTCGACCACCCTGGACGGGGCCATGGCCCAGACCCTTGCCCGGCATGTGCCCCGGGCCCAGGCCCTTCCCCGGCAGAGCGAAACCGTCACGCTGCACGGCGAGGACTACGTCACGCTCTTCCAAAAGCTGGACCTGCTCGGCGAAGCCCCGGTGCGCATCGCGCTGCAGCGTTCGCTGAGGGCCGAGCTCGCCCCGGCCCGGGAGCTGGAGAATGCCGTGCTGCTCATCTCGCTCGCCGCCCTCGCCGCCGCCACGCTCGCCGCGCTCTGGATCGCCCACGGTATCAGCCAGCCGCTGCAGCAACTGGCCGCCCACACCGAATCGGTCGCCGCCGGGGACTACACCCGCCGCATCGACCTGCCGCGCGAGGACGAGCTCGGCCAGCTCGCCACCGCCTTTAACCACATGACCGCCGGCCTGGCCGAGCGCGACCGCGTGCGCGACCTGCTCGGCAAGGTCGTCTCGCCCGAGATCGCCACGCAGCTGCTCCAGTCCGACCTCCAGCTCGGCGGCGAGGAACGCGAGGTGACCATCCTTTTCTGCGATCTCCGCGACTTCACCGGCATGAGCGAGAAGATGAACCCGACCGACGTGCTCGCTCTGCTCAACCGCTACCTCGACCGCATGAGCACGATCATCGAGCGGCACGGCGGCGTCATCGACAAATACATCGGCGACGCGATCATGGCGCTCTGGGGCGCCCCCATCACCGACCCCGGCTCCGCCGGCAAGGCCATCGCCGCGGCCCGTGAGATGGCGCAGGCTTTGCAGGAGTTCAACCGCGAGCTGGCCGCCGAGGGCCGCCCGGCCTTGGTTTTTGGCATCGGCATCAACACCGCACGCGTGGTCGCCGGCAACATGGGCTCGAAGACCCGGCTCAACTACACCGTGATCGGCGACGGCGTGAACCTCGCGTCCCGGCTCGAGTCGCTGACCAAGGATCCCGCCTACGACACCCCCATCATCATCAGCGAGGCGACGCTGCGCGCCCTGCCCAACCCGCCGCCCGCCCGCGAGCTCGGCGAGGTCCGGGTCAAGGGCAAGGCCGGCGCCGTGAAAATCTACGCCCTCACCGCCAAGGGCGAATCCACACCGCCGTATGCGGTGTGAAGAACCGGCCCGCGAATGACGCGAATGGCTGCGTTTTATCGGTAGGGGCGGTTGCCCTCAACCGCCCTCTCCACGGAAGGGCCGTTGAGGGCAACGGCCCCTACCAACTTGCCCCCATTCGCGACGATTTGCGTAATTCGCGGGCAAAACCCTATGCCTTCCACGCCGACTCCGGCGCCACCTTGAGCAAGGCGCGGACTTCTTCCGGGATCGGCGCCGGCACCATGGCGCCGTTCTCGCCGGCGGTCACGCACACCGCGGTGACCTCGCCCTGGGCGCACAGCACGCCATCCTTGCGGAACTGGAAGAGATACCCGATGGAACGCGTCCCGAGTTTTTTCACGAAGAGCTTCACCTCGACGGTGTCGTTGAACCGCAGCGGCGCGCGGTAATCGCAGCCAACCCGGACGCGCGGCCAGCCGAGCACCTGCCCTGGCACGAAGGAGGCGAGAGGAATTTTCAGCGAGCGGTAGAACGCCGTCTCGCACGATTCCATCCAGTAGAAGAAATTCGCGAAGTGCATGATGCCGGCCATGTCGGTCTCGGAGAACTCGACGGTGCGGGAAATGCTGAACTCGGAAGGCATGGCGGGAGGATTCCCCGGCAACCCGCCCGAGGCAACGCCGATTCACACGGGCCCGGTCGCCCCTTGCTCCGTTGCCTGAGACAAAGGCGGTGGTCGCCCAGTCCCCGCACCTCGGCTACCTGCTCGAATCCATCGGGTGGGCTTCCAACCTCTACCTCCTGTGGCTGGGCATCGCGAGCGTCGGCCTCGTCGCCATCATTCTCCTCCTCGCCATCGTCGAGAAGACCAAACTCTTCCGCGGCGAGTCCTAGCATTACTCTGTTAGGTTGGTCTTCTGGTGGGCGGGCACGTCCCTGTGCCCGCTTGGGGTAACGGTCGCACCTCGCGTGGACCCTGCCGGCAGAGGGACCTGCCGGCCCACCTTCATGTTTTGTCCACAACGTAACAAAGTAATACCCCGGGTCCGTGAGCCAGGGGGTATTTGCTTCCCCCGGCTACGGCTTGACCCGCCCCAACTGGCGCTTGGCCTGGATCGCCCGCAGTTCCTTGGCGGTCAGCAGATCCTTCTCCCGGCCCATCGCCTCCTTCGCGGCGATCAGATCCTCCAGCGAGATCACCCGGCACTTCCGGCCAAACAACGGCACTTCGATCGCATGGCGCGCCAGTGCCTGATAGTCGCCAATCCCGAGCACATTACCCAGCACGTCGACTATGCCGGCGTCGGTCTCGAGGTAGATATTGGCGAGCAGCTGGCCGGCCGGCGGATACTCCAGGAACGATAGCCGCTGGGGGGTCATGCGATGCACGGGATGCAGGTCGGTCAGCGTCGCCCGCAACTTCGCCACGGTCTCGGTCGACATGACCGCACAGATATCAAGGTCGTCCGTGACGTAGGAAGAACCGTGCAACACGCCGGCAAATCCTCCCACCACCACGAACTCCAGGCCCGCGTCAGCGAATCTCTGCAACAGGACGTGAAGGTTTTTCATAGACGGCTCCGGCTTCCCTCAGGGCCCACACCAGTTCCAGCGCCGACTCGTGGCGCAACACGCGCTGCTCGTAGGTCAGCGCCAGGTTCGAATCCACCAGATCAAGATCGATGCCGGCGCGGCGGGCCTCCTCGAGAGCTTGGGCGGGATTCTCCATGCCGGTCATCATTGGTCTTTCCCCGCCGGGCGCAAAGCCCGATTTCAGGACCGGCCCAACCGACCGCTTCCGACTCCGGGGTGAAAGGGCGAAAGAAGAAGGCGGCCGGGGCAAGTTGCGGAAATTGATGCGGGACTGGGCCGGCAGCACAGAAACCCGGTTTCCCCACGTTCAACGCCGGCTTGAACCGCCGCGCCTGGCCGCTAGGCTCCCGCGGCATGAACCTCCTACTCCGTCTTTTCGCGGTGGCCGGCCTGCTCACCGCTTCCTTCAGTTACGGCGCCGGCGCCTTCGAGGGCAAGGTGTCGCTCGCCATGAGCACGGGCAAGGGCAAGACCCAGGTCCTCGATTACTCGATCAAGGACACCGCCATCCGCATCGACCTCAGCGCCGAGGGCCAGTCCTTTGCCAGCATCATGGACCTCAAGAAAATGGAGATGCTGATGCTCATGCAGTCGGAGAAGATGTATATGGTCATGCCGCTCAAGGATAAGATCGAGCAGGCCGTCGGCGCCGCGGTGGCCAAGGAGCCCAATTTGGAAAAGACCGGCCGCACCGACACGATCCTCGGCTACAAGTGCGACGAATATGTCTCCAAGGACCGCGACACGACCACCGAGATCTGGATCGCCGAGGGCCTCGGCGCCTTCATGGGCCTCGGCAGCGGCGGCGGCAACCCGATGGCCGGCATGTTCGGCGGCGGCGGCAAGCAGAAGGCCGCCGGTGGCTGGGAAGAGAAGTTCAAGGGCAAGGCCGGCTTCCCGCTGCGCGTGATTTCCCGCGACGCCAAGAGCCGCGAAACTTTTAAGATGGAAGCGACCAAGATCGAGCCCGGCAGTCTGCCCGCCTCGCAGTTCCAGCCACCCGCCGGCTGGCAGAAATTTCAGATGCCCGACATGGGCGGCATGATGAAGGGCCTGGGCGGCTGAGGGATGTCGGGGATAAACCCCGACCTACAGTCGGCATCCTACGGCTGGTTGAGCAAAACGGAAAACCGACCTGCAAACAGGCGGTTTTTCATGTAGGTCGGGCTTTATGCCCGACACTACGCTGTCGTCTCATGCCAGATCCTCTCAAAGGTTATGGCGCGCTGCGGAAAGGCCGCCATTCGTCGTCAGGTTTTGATTATTTTCTGACCATCTGTCTCCAACGACCGTCGTCGGCCCTGGCCAACCACGAGGGGACACAAGGTTGCCTGGCTGAAATGCGCCGTCTGGAGAGCGCACAAGTCTGGGGACTGCGCACTGCCGTCGTCATGCCGGACCATCTTCATCTGCTGGTCACATTGGGCAACGCTACTGATCTGTCGTCCGCGATAAGGCTGTTCAAGGGCCGATTGACTCCACTGCTGAGGAAACACGGAGCCGCCTGGCAGCAAAATTTCTTCGATCATCGACTGAGACCCGATGAAGAACTGCTGCCGGTATACCTCTATATATTCCTCAATCCCTACCGCAAAGGGCTCATCCCGGTCAACCAGCCATGGAAGGGTTACTCCTGTAACGAAGAAGATTGGGCATGGTTCGGGTCGCTGACCAACGAACGTTGCCCGGAACCGGCCTGGCTGGAATGAAGACTGTCGGGGATAAACCCCGACCTACGAATACGCGGATCAGCGGAATTACGCGGATCGGCGGAGTATCCGTCTTGGTTGCGAAAGGTGTCGGGCGTAAAGCCCGACCTACAAACAGGCGGTTTTCATGCAGGTCGGGCTTTAGGCCCGACGTATAGTTCTCCACCCCACAAAAAAGCCGGGCTTTCGCCCGGCCTTTTTGTGTGTTCGTAGTTCTGCCTGAAATTTATTGGCCGATCTGCTCGAGTTCGGCGGCGGTCCAGTAGGTCTTCCGGTCGGCGGTCGCGGCGCGGACCTTGGCGACGGCCTCAGGGGTCACCTCGGGGGCGCTGTTGCCCCAGCTGGCGCGGACGTAGGAAAGGGCGTTGGCGATCTGGTCGTCCTTGAGGACGCCGCCGAGCGGGGCCATGACGTTGTTGTAATCCTTGCCCTCGACCTTGAGCGGGCCGTTGAGGCCGTGGAGGACGATGCGGATGATCCGTTCCTCGCTGCCCTGCGCCCATTCCGAACCGGCGAGCGGCGGATAGACACCGGGGACGCCGAGGCCGGTGGCCTGGTGGCAGGCGATGCAGGTGGTGTCGTAAACCTTCTTGCCGAGCTGGGCGCGGGTGAGCGCGACGACCTTCACCGCACCGGGTTTCTCCCGGCTGGCCTGCTCGCTGTAGACGAGCGGGTCGAACCGGAGCGAATTGTGCGCAAGGTAGATCGAACCGAAGAAGACCACGGTGCACATCAGGCCGAGGATGCCGAGCGGCAGGAGCGGATAGCCGCCCTTCTTCTCGGGCTTGGACTTCTGCAGCTGGGCGTGGACCTGCTGGATGCTGTCATCCGTCGCACAGGCCTGCTCGAGGCGGAAATTCTGGTCGGGTTCAGCGCTCATCTTAGTGTCCGCCCTCCTTGGGCTTTGCGGCCGGCGCATTGCGCGAGCG
Source organism: Lacunisphaera sp. (assembly GCA_029945855.1). Classification (GTDB taxonomy): domain Bacteria; phylum Verrucomicrobiota; class Verrucomicrobiia; order Opitutales; family Opitutaceae; genus Lacunisphaera. The sequence goes on along the minus strand of JAQSDJ010000125.1, from coordinate 23,067 downwards.
CTCGATCGGATAGTCGTAGGTGTCCTTCAGGCTCGTCAGGTAGGCGACGAGGGCCTGCGCGCGGGCGGTCGGCACGACCTCGAGCCCGGGACCGGGCGCGAAGCGGGACGGCAGCTTGAGCGCGGAGGCCGAGGGCTGGCGGCCGGCCACCGGATGGACGTCGAACAGGAAGGCGTGGGCGGGCATCAGCGAACCCGGGGCGACCGAGGTTGGCGCATAGAGCAGCTTGTAGAAATAGTCGGCGTCCGCGCCCGGGTGCAGCTCGAGGTTGCCCACGTTGCGCAGGTCGGGACCGACGCGGCTGGAGCCGAGGTGCACGGTCTCGTCGCGAATGTAGTCGCGGGCGTAGCTGCCGCGCTGGCCCCATTTACGAGCAAGATCGGCGCCAAATCCCTCGCGGCGGACCTGCTGGGTGTGGCAGGTGACGCAGCCGAGGTCCTGGTAGACCAGACGACCCTGGTTCGCCAGGCCCGACAGCGGCTGGGGATAAATTGTGTCGTCCGTCGGATCCTTGAACTGGCCGAGGCGGCCGAGCTGCTGCGAGGCGCTCAGCAGCACGCCGGCCCAGGAGAGCGCGAGGGCGGCGAAGACGCCGAAGAAGAGAACGAGACCGTTTTTCATGCCTTGAGCACCTCCAGGGCAGGCGGAGGATTGATCTGGGCCGGCGCCGCACCCGACAGGTTGAACGGGCAGGCGATGAAGGCGAAGTTGACGAGGAAGGCGGCGTGGCCGAGGAGCAGGACGAACAGGCCGACGGTGCGGTAGGTGAACCAGAAGGTCATCGCCCGGGAGACGTCGGTGAAGGCCAGCGTCGCGTCATTGAGCATCCGGCCCTGCGACCAGCCGCCCCAGGCCAGGCCGACGGTGAGGAGCACGACGCCCAGCACGGTGGCGCCGAGGTGGATCTTGACCAGCGCGGGCGAGCGCCATTCGTTACCGGTCAGGCGCGGCAAAATGAAATACGCGGCGCCGAACATGGCGGTGGAGAAGCAGGCGTAGAAGAGGAGCCAGTCGCGCAGGCCGGAAAGCAGGGTGAACTGGGCGACCTGGGCCACGCCCGGGAACGAGAAGGCGAAGTTGGCGGCCGAGCCGAGCACGAAGGCCAGCATGCTCAGGAGGACGAAGCGGAGCGTGACGCTGCCGTTGAGCGCGCCGTAGCGGCCGGACAGCGTGCCAAAGAGATTCAGCCCGATGAGGACGACCGGGACGACGAGCATGAAGTTGGCGACCGTGCCGAGGGCGGGGATCCAGACCGGCACCGGGGCGCCGATGAGGCGGCTGCCCCCGGCGAAGGCGGTCGCGATCGCCAGCCACCAGAAGGCCAGCGGGGCAAAGTAGTAGTGCGCGATGGTCTTGCCGAGGATCTTGGGCAACAGGTAATAGGCGGCGGCCAGGGCGACCGGCACGAACCACAGGCCGTGGAGGCCATGCACATACCAGGCGTTGACGACGGGCTGGAGCACGCCGCGCACCGGGGCGTTGAAGAGCATCAGCTGGGCGACGGCGTAGAGCCAGGGGAACCAGAACGCCGCGCCGAAGAGATACCACTGCGTGGCGAAGACATTCTCGGTGTTGCGGATGCTGAAGGTCGTGACGGCCCACACGCCGACGAGCGCGTAGGAGACGAGCAAGAGGCAGACGACGAAGCGCGGCATTTCGAGCAGCTCGAAGGAGGTCGAGTAACCGGCCAGGATCCCGAGCACGCCGAAGGCGACGCCGGTGTTCCAGAACTTGGCGGCGATGAAGAGCCAGCCGCCGTGGCGCAGGGTCGTGGCGGACAGGCGGGCCATCAGCCAGAGGCCGACCGCGAAGGCGGCGTTGAAGCCCCAGCCGTAGACGAGCGCGTTCTGGGCGGCGGGCGCGAGGCGGCCGTGCGTGAACCATTCGCAGGTCGCGAGGAAGGTCGGCGTGTGCAGCTGGATCGCGGCGGCCAGCTCGAGGGCGCCGCCCACGATGAGCCAGCCGATGGCGTAGGCGAAGAAGACGAGCAGCGGCCATTTGGCGGAGGTGTCGATCTCCATCTGCTCGGTGCGGCCGTCCCGTTCGACAGGCTCTGTGCGGGTGTTCTCGGTGGAATTCATCGGCGTGGTCACTTCTTCGCGTGCTCCTGCACCGTCAGCTCCATGGCGCGATCGAGCGGCAGGCGGACGATGCCCGCCGGCTGGTCTACCCAGCCGTAGGTGGTCGCCGCGGCGTGTTCCTTCGTCCGGAGCTCCGCCAGGCGGGCCGCGCGGTCGGCGGGGGACAGCACGCCCTCGACCCGGTCGACGGGAACGGCGTAGGCGACGTAGGCCTTCCGCGCCAGCCAGCCGAACAGGGCGAAGCACGCGAGCACGAGCACCGTGGTGAACACGGGGGTGCGGTGCGGGAACGAGAAGTTGGAGGAAGAATCGCTCATGGCGCGGTGGCTTCGTGGTGCGTGAGTGATTCCACGATGCGCGGGTCGCGGATCGGGATCAGCTTGGTCGTGGCGAAGCTGCGGAGATAGGCCCAGACGCAGATGCCGCCGATGCCGACGACGGACGCGAGGACCCAGAGCAGGTTGATCGAGAGGAACGGCAGCGGATCGTCGTGCGCATCCTTGAGGGCCGGCAGGATGTTGTAGCAGAGGTCCACCAGGATGATGGCGGCGATCCACAGGCTGATGCGCAGGGCGGGCTTGAGCGTGGTCTTGTTGCGGTAGGAGAGCCACGCGAAGAACGGCAGGAAGAAATGGCCGAACAGGAGCAGCATGCCGACCCACAGCCAGTCGCCGTGCTCGCGGATGTTATACCAGAAGGTCTCCTCGGGGACGTTGGCGTTCCAGATCAGGAAATACTGCGAGAAGGTGACGTAGGCCCAGAACACCACGAAGGCGTAGGCCAGGGCGGTGAGGCAGTGCAGCTGGTTGGTGTTGAAGATGCCCTTGTAGTCGCCGCGGGTGACGAGCCACCAGGTGATGACCACGCCGAAGGCCATGGCGGCGCGCATGCAGTTCGCGAAGAACCACACGCCATACATCGTGGAGAACCAGTGATACTCGAGGCTCTTCATCCAGTAGATGGCCGCGAAGCTCAGGGCGAGGGCGGTGAGCGGGATGCCGAAGGCCGCGGTCTTGCGGCTCATGTAGGTCCACTTGGCGTCGCCGTCGGTGTCCTGGGTGAAGGAAGCCTTGCGCAGGCGGGCCGACAGCCAGATCCAGATCCCGAAGAAGGCGACGGTCATGCCGGTGAACATGTTCCGGTTGAGGAAGCTCGCCTTCTTGAGATAGAGCGGGTCGGCGCCGACGGTGTGGCCGCCGTGGATGACGCTGGCCGTGTCCATCCAGGGCCAGATGAGGCCAGGCTTCAGCCAGATGCCGATCAGCAAGGGCACGAACAGCAGGCCGAGCCACTTGAAGGCGGAAAGGCCGTGCTCGAACTGGCGGCGGATGACGGTGGACCAGCCGGCGTCGAAGATGTGGTGGATGAGCACCAGCAGCAGCATGCCGATGGCCACGGCGGTCCAGTAGGAGATGCCGACCACGTAGGACAGGGCGACCCCGCGGACGTCGCCCGCGAAGAGGCCGGCGCCGGTGAGCGCGAGACCGAGGAGGCCGGCGACCAGGAATTTGTTCGCCAGGGTGGCGGTGGAGACGGGGGCGCTCATGTTACTTCAGCCCTCCGCGGAGTTCGGCCGGCACGTCGTCGAGGGTGGCATGGTGGGCCCGCTGCAGGGCGCGCACGTAGGCGACCACGGCCCAGCGCTCGTCGGGCGAGAGCTTGTCGGCGTAGGGCATCATCGTGTTCTTGCCGTGCGTGATGGTGTTGAAGATCTCGCCCTCGGCCAGGCCGCGGAGGCGGTCGTCATGGTAGGTCGGGGTGACGAGCATGCCGTAGGCCTTGGTGATGCCGTTGCCGTCGCCCAGCGTGCCGTGGCACGGGGCGCAGTAGATCTGGTAGCGGCCCTGGCCCTGCGCGAGGAGGTCCTGGGTGACCGCGACCGGGAAGCCGCGGGCGAAGGAACCGTCGGCAGCCTTGCCGGCATAGTGAAATTCGTCGGCGCCGAGGAACGCGGGGTCGGCCTGGCGCGCGTTGCGGCCGAACGGCACGGTGCCGGCGGGGATCGGGCGGTCGGCGCGGCCATCGGCGAAGAACTTCGACGAAGCCTGCGGCTTGTATTTGGCCTGGTGGTCCATGTCGGGGAACACCTGGATCGGCGGCCGGGTCGAGAGGAGCCCGCGGGTGCCCATGACCGAGATCAGAAGCACCACGACGAAGGCGAGGGTGTAGTAGGCGTAGCGCATCTTACTCCTCGAGTTCGGCAATGTCCTTGCCGCCGGCGCGGGCGAGCAGGGCGCGGGTCTCGGCCGCGTTGAATTTCGGGTCGTTGGCCTCGATCACAATGTAGAAGCGGTCGTCCATCGCGCGGACGAACTGCGGCGCCTTCAGCACCGGGTGGTAGTGCATGGGCAGGCGGTTCAGGAAGAACATGCCGCCGATGGTGGCGAAGGCCGTGAAGAGGATCGTCAGCTCGTAGGAAACCGGGAACGCGAACATCGGGCTGAACGCGGGCTTGCCGCCGACCACGAGGGGATACTCGACCAGGCCCAGCCAGGCGATGAAGCCCATGCCGGTGCAGAAACCGGTGATGCCGCCGGCGAGCGAGAAGCGCGGCACCTTGGAGCGGCGCACGCCCATGGCGGCGTCGAGGCCGTGGACGGGGAACGGCGTGAGCGCGTCCCACTGCGAGTAGCCGGCGTCGCGGACCTTTTCACAGGCGTGATAAAGGTCGGGCGTGGTATCGAAGGCGGCGATGAGGCCGTAAGTCTTGTTCATGGCGGCCTCCTTAGTGTTTGGACGATCCGTGGGGATCGGCCGCGGGGATGACCGCCTTCACTTCCGACATCGGCATGATGGGGACAAAGCGGATGAAAAGCAGGAACAGGAACGAGAACACGCCGAAGGTCCCGAAGAACGTGAAGATCTCGACGATCGACGGCGAATAGTAGCCCCAGCTCGACGGCAGGAAGTCGCGGGCCAGCGACGTGACGATGATCACGAAGCGCTCGAACCACATGCCGACGTTGACGAAGATGGAGAGGACCCAGACGAGGGTGGTGTTCTCACGGACGGCCTTGAACCAGAAGAACTGCGGCGTGATGACGTTGCAGCCGATCATGATCCAGTAGGCCCAGGCGTAGTGGCCGAACGCGCGGTTGATGAACGCGAAGCCCTCGTAGGGATTCGCGCCATACCACGCGATGAAGAACTCCATCGAGTAGGCGTAACCCACCATGGTGCCCGTCGCCAGGGTGATCTTGCACATGCAGTCGATGTGATACTGCGTGATCAGGTCCTCGAGGCGGTAGATGCCGCGCAGGGGCAGCATGAGCGTCATCACCATGCCGAAGCCCGAGAAGATGGCGCCCGCGACGAAATACGGCGGGAAGATGGTCGTGTGCCAGCCGGGGATCAGCGAGACGGCGAAGTCAAACGACACGATCGTGTGCACGGAGAGCACGAGCGGCGTCGCGATGCCGGCGAGGATCAGGTAGGCCATCTCGTAGTTGCTCCACTGGCGGTTGGAACCGCGCCAGCCCATGGCGAAGAAGCCGTAGATGCGCGCCTTGAGCAGCTTGCCGCTCGCGGTGAAACGGTCGCGCAGCGTGCCGAGGTCGGGGATGAGGCCGACATACCAGAAGAGGACGGAGACCGTGCCGTAGGTCGAGACGGCGAACACGTCCCACTCCAGCGGCGAGCGGAAGTTCTGCCAGATGGCGTTCGAGTTCGGGAACGGGAACAGGTAGCCCGGCATGACGGCGAACCAGATGCGGCCGACGTGGAAGACCGGGAAGATCGCGGCGCAGACGACGGCGAAGATCGTCATGGCCTCGGACGCGCGGTTGATCGACGTGCGCCACTTCTGGCGCAGGAGGCAGAGGATGGCCGAGATGAGCGTGCCGGCGTGGCCGATGCCGATCCAGAACACGAAGTTGACGATGTCCCACGCCCAGTTGACGGGATTGGCGTGGCCCCAGACGCCGACGCCGGTGGAGACGAGGTAGGTCAGGCCGGCGACGGTGAACGAGGCGACGATGCCGGCGATGCTGAAGCAGATCCACCACCACAGCGGGGTCGGGCCCTCGACGATACCGCACACCTTCTCGGTGATCCAGTGGAAGTCGCGGCCGTGCTCGACGAGCTCGCGGCGCGGGATCACCACGGGCTTGACCTCGGCGAGGATGGCGGGGGCGGCGTGATCGGTGGAATGAGCGCTCATCAACCATGCCCTCCGTGCTTGGGCTCATCATGCTTCTCCGGGCCGTGGCCCTCGCCATGACCGGCGCCGGTGCCGTTCTTCTTGTTATACTCGACGCGGCTGAGCGGGAGCGCGGCGTAATCGGGCATGTGCGGGTTCGGGTTGCGCAATTTGCCGAGGTAGGTCGTGCGCGGGCGGATGTTGAGGTAGCCGAGGACGGCGTAGTCGCGGTCCTGCGCCTTCGCCCGCGAGACGGCGCTGGCGGCATCCTTGATGTCGCCGAAGACGATGGAATCCACCGGGCACACCTGCTGGCAGGCGGTCCGGACGGTGCCGTCGGGGATGACGACGTCGCCGCTGGCGCCGGCCTTGCGCTTCTGGGCGATCTTGGCCTGCTGGATGCGCTGCGTGCAATAGGTGCACTTCTCCATGACGCCGCGCATGCGCACGGTGACGTCCGGGTTCTTCACCATCTTGACCAGCTCCGGCATTTCGCTCTGGTGGCCGAGCGGGCCCATATAGAGGGCGTCGGTGGCGCGCTTGTTGAAGTCGAAGAAATTGAAGCGGCGAACCTTGTAGGGGCAATTGTTCGCGCAATAGCGGGTGCCGATGCAGCGGTTGTAGGCCATCACGTTGAGGCCCTCGTCGTCGTGCACCGTGGCGTTGACCGGGCACACCGTCTCGCACGGGGCGAGCTCGCAGTGCTGGCAGGTCATGGGCTGCATCGAGACCTGCGGGTCCTCGGGGAGGACCTTGTTGCCCTCGGCGCCGAACGCCTCGGCGTCGGCGTTGCCGTCGGAATAATAGCGGTCGAGGCGGATCCACTGCATCTCGCGGCCGCGCATGACCTGGTCCTTGCCGACGATCGGGATGTTGTTCTCCGCCTGGCAGGCGACGATGCAGGCGTTGCAGCCGATGCAGGTGTTGAGGTCGATCGACATGCCCCACTGGTGCGTGCCGGTCAGGTCGGGTAACTCGTAGAGCGAATTGCCGCGCGGGGTCGTGGTGGCGATGAACGCCGCATCCTTGCCGGCGTCCTTCCCGAGGACCGGCGGCGTGTGCGCCTCCATGCCGATGCCGTCGACGAACTTCGGGTTGCTCTTGAACTCGGCGTGATTGGCCTCGCGCACGATGTCACGGCCTTCCATCGACCAGTGCTCCTGCGTGTTGGCCAGCTTCATGCGCCGGCCGGTGTCAGTCAGCTTGGCGCCGGTGACGAAACCCAGGCCGTCACTCGTGCGGACCGCGTAGGCGTTGAAGCCCGTGCCCGTGCCGATGTGGCCGGACTGCCCGCGGCCGTAGCCAAGCGGGAGGACGATGGTGTAATTGGCGAGGCCGGGCTGGATGTGGACCGGTCCGCTGACCTTGCGGCCGTTGACCGTCACCTCGAAGACATGGGCGTTCTCCTTGCCCTGGACAAATTCGGCTTCTTCCTTGCGCGCGACCTGCAGCAGGCTGCCGCCGGGGACGATGCCGAGTTCCTTGGCCAGACGCGGGCTGACGAGGATGGCGTTGTCCCACGAGATCTTCGTCATCGGATCCGGGCACTCCTGGAGCCAACCGTTGTTGGCGAAGCGGCCGTCGTCCATCTTGTGATCGGTGGCGAAGCGGATCTCGAGGTTATCCTTCGAGAGCGCGACCAAAGCCGCGGGCTGGCCGAAGGCGGCCATGGCGCCCCGTCCATCATAGGCCACCGGCACCGCCGGGTAGGCCGAGCCCTCGAGCAGGCCGTCGTGCAGGAATTTCTCGAAAACCTTCTTGTCGCCGCCGTGGGTGACAAACACCTCGGCGTAGGCGTCGGCGTTGGCCTCGCCGGCCACGCGCGCGAGCAACTCGACCTCAGACATGCCGTTGAACAGCGGCATGATCATCGGCTGGATCGGCACGATGGTGCCGTCGACCGTGCGGGCGTCGCCCCACGACTCGAGATAGTGCGTGCCGGCGATGTGCACGCCGGCCAGGGCGGAGGTCTCGTCGGCGTAATACCCGTGGCGGATGACCGTCGGCACGGACTTCAGCAGCGCGCCGAAATCGAGGTCGGCGGGCGCGTTGTAGGCCGGGTTGCCGCCGAGAACCACGAGCGTCTTGACCGCGCCGGCCTTGAGGGCGGTGGCGAGGGCCTGGATGGTCGAGGCGCCCGAGGGCGTGAACTCCACGAAGTCGACGGTCTGGCCGATATTGCCGAGCCGGGCGTTCATCGCGTAGGCGATGAGGTGGACCTGCATGGGCTGATGGGCGCCGGCCACGACGAGGGACTCGCCCTTGTGCTCCAGCAGATCCTTCGCGCACTGCTCGACCCAATCCTTGTTAACCTCAAGGCCCTGGGTCAGCGGGGCCATGATGTCCGTCGCGAGCACGTGGCTGCCGATCGCGGCCGTGAGGGCGAGGATGTGGCTGCTCGCGAGGCGCAGGCGGTGGTCGGCCATGCTGCCGGTGAGCGAGAAACCGCTTTCGACGACATACAGGCGGTTCATCTCGTCGGTCGGCTTGCTGACGCGGCGGCCCTTGGCGAAATCGCGGGCGTAGTAGAGCGAACCGGCCTCGGCGTGGAAGAAATCGGCGTCGAGCGAAAGGATGCGCTTGGCCTTGGCGAACCGGTAGACCGGCTTCACGTTCCGGCCGAAGGCGGCCTGCGCGGCGGCGAGCGGCGGCTCGTCCTGCACGGGCTCGTATTCGGTCCAGACGGCGCGCGGGTAGAGCTGCTTCAGCTTCTTGACCAGACGGGCGCGGGTCGGGGAGGCGGACTCGTCGGCGAGGAACGCCAGGCCCTCGCCGCTGCCGGCGTAGGTCGAGTTGATGCCGGCGAGGATGGTGTTCACCGCGGCCGGGGTGATCGTGTTGCCGCCCGACGTGTGGGCGGTGGCGCGCTCGGGATCGTAGAGGTCGAGGACGGAAGCCTGCGCGAGCAGCGAACTGGCGCCGCCGTGCGGGAGGTAGCTCGGGTTGCCCTCGAGCTTGGTCGGGCGGCCCTGGTGCGTCTCGGCCAGCAGCGGGATGGCCGACTTGCGCAGCGGCATCGCCGTGGCGAAATAGAGCGGGAGGCCCGGGACGGTGTATTCGACGGACTTGCCGTAGGGCAGGATGTGCGCCTCCGGACGGCGGCAGCCGGCGAGGCCGAGGCCGCCGAGGGCGAACGAGGCCGCCATCAGCCGCATGAACTGCCGGCGGTCCACGCCGTTCAGCTCGGACGCGCCCTCGGGGAACTCGCGGGCCAGATGCTCGCGGAAGCCGGGGGTGTCCGCCAGCTCGTCGAGGCTGCGCCAGTATTTCGGGCCGTTCAGGCCGGGCGCCGCGGGGGCGGCATGGTCGAATTTGCGTTTCATCAGCGATGGCAGCCGGAGCAGCTGGTCGGCGCGTTGACCTTCCAGTCGTGGATGTAGCCCTGCGCCTGGGCGAGCTTGCCCTGCTCGGCGAGGGTCGGGGAATCGAGGTTGTAGACGTCGCCCGGCGCGCGGAGGCGGGGGGCGGGGTTGCGGTGGCAGTCGAGGCACCAGCTCATGCTGTGCGGCTTGGCCTGCTGGACCGTGACCATTTCGTTGACCTTGCCGTGGCACTCGACGCAGCTGACGCCGCGGGCCACGTGGACGGAGTGGTTGAAATAGACGTAGTCGGGATTCTGGTGGATCTTGACCCACGGCACCGGGTCGCCGGTCTGGTAGCTCTGGCGCACCACCTCGAGCAGCGGGCTCTGCGGCTTGATGATGCTGTGGCAGTTCATGCACGTCTGCGCGGCGGGCACGCTGGAGGTGGCCGACTTTTCCACCGAGGCGTGGCAATAGCGGCAGTCCATGCCCAGCTGGCCGGCGTGGAGGCTGTGGTCGAAGGGGACGGGCTGGACCGGCTGGTAGCCGACGCGCAGGTAGGCCGGCGTCGCGTAGTAGGTGATGCCCGCCGCCGCGACCCCGCCGAGGACGAACAGGAAAATGACGATCTGCAGCGGCAGCGCGTTGGCGGATTTGGGGAAGATCTTCGACATGGCCCGGGGGGATTGCTGGAGCGCCGGACGGCGGTCAGCAGCTGCCTTCCTTGCGTGGCACGGCCCGCGGTTCGACCCGGAGCGACACCGGGGAGGCAGGAGGAACCACGGCCGCGCGGCCCAGGAGGGCCGGGGCCAGCCCGACGGCGGCAAGCAGGCCGCCCAATTTGGCCAAAAATGACTTTCGCGAACTATGCGGACTCACGGTGTGGTGTGTGCGGTGCGTTAAAATTCCTGCACAGGCAAGTAAGGCGTTTCACTAATGTAAAACAAAATTTCCACAACTAACCGCCGGGCGGTGAATATTTGCCCGGCCCGGGCGATGAAATTTCCTCGCCAAGGCGAATTATTTCCGGCTGGCGGCGCCCGACGCTCAGCAGAATTCGCCGTCGCGCATCGGTTTGATCTCGTCGCAGCGGTTCGCGATGTCGGGATTGTGCGTCACCAGCACGACCGCCTGGCCGTTTTCCTTGGCCAGCCGGGTCAGCAGGTCGAAGATCACCGCGGAATTCTTCACGTCCAGGTTGCCCGTGGGCTCGTCGGCGAGGATGATGGCCGGCTGATTGGCGAGGGCCCGGGCGATGGCGACGCGCTGCTGCTCGCCGCCCGAGAGCTGGGTGGTCAGGCGGTGGCCCTTGTCGCCGAGGCCGACGTCGGTCAGCAGGCCGCGGGCCCGCGCCTCCATCTCGTCCTCCCCGAGGCGGCCGAGCTTGCGCATGGGCATCATGACGTTCTCCAGCGCCGTGAATTCCTGCATGAGGAAGTGGAACTGGAAGACAAAGCCGATGTGCTCGCAGCGGGCGGCGGTGCGCTCGAGGTCGCTGCTGTTGGACATCATCTGCTCGCGGATCCAGATCGTGCCGGCATCCGGCTGGTCGAGCAGGCCGAGCAGATAGAGGGTCGTGCTCTTGCCACAGCCGGAGGGGCCGACGATGGCGGTGACGTGGCCCCGGCGGGCCGCGAAGGACACGCCGCGCAGCACATGCACCCTCCCCTCCCCCTGGCCCAGGTAGCGGTGGAGGTTTTCGCAGCGGAGGGCGATGTCGGATGAGGTGGCCATGGCCTACTGGGAGGTGCCGCGGATGATGTCGCCGGGCTCGAGCCGGGCGGCGCGCCGGGCGGGGATGACGGCGGCGGTCATCACCACGACGGCGGCGCTGAGCGTGGCGACCACATAATGCATGATCGACCAGTGGACCTGAAAAGTCTCCGCCGTGAAGATGCCGGTGATGTGGATGGGCCACTTGGAGACCGCGTAGGTCACGCTCGCCCCGAGCACCCACCCGCCGAGCGTGCCGATCGTGAGCACGATCGCGCCGAGCCAGAGGAAGATCTGCGAGATGTCGCGCCGGGAATAGCCCATGGAGCGCAGGATGGCGATCTCCTTGGTCTTCTCGATCACGAGCATGGCGAGCGTGTTGAACATGCCGAGGCCGGAAATGAGGATGATGGTCGAGACGGTCAGCGCGGCGGAAATCTGCAGGGCGGAGAAGGCGTTGAGCCAGCTCACCTCGCGGTCCTGCCAGCTCTGCGCGCCGTGGCGGAGCACGTCCGACATCTGGACGGCGTCCTGCGGCGCGCGGTCGCGGTCGAAGAGCGCCACCTGGATGAAGGAGGCCCCGGAGGTCCGCTTCAGGAGGGAGCGCGCCTCGCCGAGGTGCATGTAGATGCGGATCCGGTCGATGTCGCCCACGCCGGTCTCGTAGATGCAGGCCACCCGGTAGCGGCGGCGCTCGTCATTGGACTGCATGATCAGCGAGTCGCCCACGCGCAGCTGCAGGCGCTCGGCCAGTTTGCTGCCGACCAGCAGGCCCTGCTGGGAGCGGCGGAAGTCCTCGAGGCTGCCGCGGGTGATCTGGAGGGCGAGGTCGGAGACGGCCAGGTGATCCTCGAGCCGGATGCCGTAGACGCGCGCCGCCTCGTTCTTGAAGGAACTGTCGGCGATGACGCCGCCCTCCACGACCTCGGAGAGGCCGGAGACGTTCTTGAAGCGGCGCAGGGCCTCCATGATGAGCGACGGATCCTCGACGCCCTTGATGTATTTGCGGGCCGAGCGGTCGGCGGCGACCTCGAACTTGCTCGCCCCGGCGTCATGTCCCTCCGCCGCGATCGCAAACATGGTCTGCTGGAACTTGTCCTCGATGCGGATGGCCCCGTTGGTGCCCAAAATGGTCTTGATGAAGAACTGTTCGAAGCCGCTGGTCTGCGCCTGCGTGACAATGAAGAAGCCCACGCCGAAGATGATGCCGGCCAGGCTCATCAGCATCGAGCGCTTGCGGGCCGTCAGGAAGCGGAAGGCGATACGGAGATTGTTGGACACTGCGCGACGGGCCGGACGGCGGTTAGTTCGCGAGGAGTTTGGTGCGCACCCGGACGCCATCGCGGAAGCGATCCTGCTCCTCGACGACGACCTGCTCACCTTCCTGCACGCCCGAGGCGATCTCCACCTCCTTGAGCCCCTCGAAGCCCTTCACCACCTTGCGCAGCGCGAGCTTGCTGCCCTCGACCACGTAGACGTAATCGCCCACCATGGCCCGCCGGGGGATGATGATGGCATTGGGGTGCTCGGAGATGACGATGCTCGCCTCGCCGGTCAGGCCGGGGACCAGCACCTTGCCCTCGGGGATGAACATGTCGAGGAACACGGTGTAGCGCTGGGTCGCGGGATCGGCCGCCGGCAGGATCTTGGTGACGACCCCGTTGTATTGGTCCTGCCCGAAGGAGAGGAAGCGGACCGAGGCCTTCAGGCCGAGCTTGATGCGCGCGAAGTTCTCCTCGCTGATCTTGGCCTCGACCGTGCGCGTGATCGTCATGATCGTCGCGATGGGCGAGTTGGCGTTGATGAGGTCGCCCTCGCGCGCCAGCACGGTCGTGACGACGCCCTCGAGCGGGCTGGTGATGGTCATCTTCTGCCGCTCCAGCTCCTTCGAGCGGAGGCTGTTCTCGTAGTTGTCGAGGACGAGCTTGTTGTTCACCTCGTCGAGCTCCATGCGCTGCTCGAGCTGCTGGTAAAGCCGTTTCTGCTTCTCGTATTCGGCCGCGGGATAGGCCCCGGCCCGCATCTGGCGCTCGGAGGTGTCGAGCGTGTCGCGGGCGTTGAGCACCTCGGGCCGCAGGAGGGAACCCAGTTCGACCTTGCGCCGGGCGGCCGTGATCTCGTTCTTGATCCGCTCGATCTCCAGGTCGAGGGCGCCGGGGTCGAGTTGGATCAGCACGTCGCCCTTGCCGACCCGCTGGCCGACATCGAGCACGGAGGTGAGGATGCGGCCGCCGACCTCGCTCTTGATCTCGCTCTGGAATTCCGCAAAGACCGTCACGGTGCCCTGCACGGTATCCACCGCCTTGCCCCGCAGGGCCGGTTGCACGACGGCCTCGGGCCGGAGCAGATAGCTGATGAGGAAACCCACCAGCGCCACGACCGCCAGGCTGGCGGCGACAATCAGTTTCCAGTTGAGACCGGGGGAGGCGGTTTTCATTTGTGAGCGAGGGCGACGTTGGCAAGCACCGGGTCTTCCGCCACGGTGCCAAGGAAAACACCCACCTTGGCCAGGTAATCGGCGCGCGCGGCGTTGGCGCTGATGAGCGCCTCGTAATAGTTCATGTTGGCGAGGGTCACATCATTCTCGGAGACCACCCCGCGGGCATAGTCCGTCTTTTTCACCTCGAAGCCGCCCTTGGTGGCGGCCAGCAGGCGGTTGGCAATGGACATGAGCCGGGCGGAAAAATCCACCTGCTTCAGCTGGGCCTGCGCCTCCCGGGCCAGGCTGTCGGTGAGGCTGCGGTAATCGTTCTCGGCCTGGCGGCGGCGGTTGAGCGCGCTACGCTGGCCGGCTTTGGCGGAGAAACCGTCGAACAGGGTCCAGGACCCGGACAGGCCGCCGAAGAGGGAGTTCACCTTGTATTTCTGCGCCACGTTCAGGGTGTAGCTCTGCTCGTCCTGGCTCGTGCCCAAGGTGAGGTTGAACTTCGGCCGCAGGCGGGTCTTCTGGTTCAGGTAGGTCAGGTCCTCCAGCTTGATCTGGCTGCGCAGGTTGGCCGCGGCGATCGTGGGTGGATCCTTTTGCGCAAGGAAGCCCGCCAGGACGCGTTCGAAGGCCTCGGGGGTGTGCGGCGCCTCGGCGACCATGTCGGGGATCGCGCCGTCGTCCAGCTGCGGGGTGCCGGTGAGGCGGGCGAACGATTGCTTCGCCGACTCCAGGTCCAGGCCCGTGCGCTCCAGGTCGATCAGGGCGCGTTCGGCGTTGAGGCGCACGATGAAGATCTCCGCCTCCGAGATCACCTTCTTGGCCAGCCGGTCCTCGGCGGCATTGCGCACATCTTGGTTGTATTTGTTGATCACGCGGCTGCGCTCCAGCGAAAGCTTTTTGATGATCAGCTGGAGATACTGGGAGCGGATTTCCTGGGCCAGCAGGCGATAGCCGTCCTGGTAGTTGCCTTGAGCGATTTTTTCCTGGATCTCCCCCATGCGCACATAATTCATCCGCTCGCCCCAATGGAAGACCGGCTGGGTGACGGAGAAAGCGTAGGCCAACTTGTCCACTTTCACGCGGCCGTTCAGGTCCGCCCGGTCATCCCAGGCCTTGTAAACGGAGTAATAGCCGCCGACGTTGGGCAGGATGTTCGAGCGGGCGGCGATCCGGGTGTTCTCGGCGATCTCCAGGTCCAGGGCCCGGTTGACCATCGAGGGCGATTGCTGCACCGCCTGCTTGAGGATCACATCCAGCTGCGGGTAGAGCGTCTCGGGCAGGGTCATTTCATTCACCGCAGGCGAGGCCGCCCAGAGACTTGCGGCAAGGAGCGGCAGGACCGCGAGAAGTTTGCGAATATTCATGGCGTAGAGCTTAAAAGCGCCGGAAAGGCGCAGGCATGGCAATCAGGAAATTGGCTGACCCGGAATGCCTAAGGGAGGTTCCCGCGCGTCAGAAATTGCCTTTACTTGCCCAAACGGCCAAGGCTTTAACAAAGGTTACTTCCGCCAAACATGCTGCGCCGTATTCTGCCTTTCGCCACCGATCTCTGGGCGCACCGCGAGCTGCTCTGGCAGTTCACCCTGCGCAACGTCGAGGTGCGGCACAAGGGCAGCCACCTGGGCCTCGTCTGGTCGTTCCTGAACCCGTTGCTCATGCTCGGTCTTTACGTGCTCGTGTTCGGCTACATCTTCGGCGGCCGGTTCGGGGTCCTGCCCAACGAAACCCGCACGGACTACGCCCTGGGCATATTTCTCGGCCTGACGCTTTTCCATTTCCTCGCCGAGGTGCTGGGCCTGGCGCCCACCCTCATCGTGGGGAATCCCAACTTTGTGAAGAAGGTGGTCTTCCCCCTCGAAATCCTCCCGGCCGCCAGCGTGGGCGGCGCCCTTTTCCACATGCTGATCAGCCTGAGCCTCGTGCTGGTCAGCCTGCTGGTCTTCGGCCAGCGCCTCCCCCTGACCATCCTCTGGCTGCCCGTCATCATCGTGCCCGTGATCCTGATCGGCCTGGGCCTCAGCTGGTTGCTTTCCGCGCTGGGTGTCTTCTTCCGCGACATCGGCCAGGTTGTGCAGTTCGTTTCCACCTCCCTCATGTGGGCCAGCGGGGTGTTTTTCTCCGCCGCGAAATACCCGGATGCCTGGGTCTGGCTGCGGTGGAATCCCCTGCTGCTGGCGATCGACCTCACCCGCGACGCTGCGCTCTGGGCCCGGCCGCTCAACTACCATCACCTCGGCTACCTCTACCTCTGCGGGTTCCTGGCCTGCTTTCTCGGCCACCTGGCCTTCCGCCGGATGAAACCCGCCTTCGCCGATGTCCTCTGACGCCAAGCCCGCCCCCGGCACCCCGGGACAAATTTTCTGGCTGTTCGGGCTCTCCGGCGCCGGCAAGTCCACTCTCGCCGCCGCCTTGATCGACGACCTGCGGACCCGCGGCATCGCCGTGCTGGCGCTGGACGGGGATGCCCTCCGCGCCGGACTGTGCCGCGGGCTGGGCTTCTCCGACAGCGACCGGGCGGAGAATCTTCGGCGCGCCGCCGAAGCCGCCAAGTTGGGCGCCGCGTCGGGTCTCTGCGTGGTGGCTTCCTTCATCACGCCGCTCGAAGCCCACCGCCGGCTCGTGGCGGATATCCTCGGCGCGGAAAACCTCTCGTTCATCCATGTGAGCGCCCCGCTCGAGGTCTGCCGCAGCCGGGACACCAAGGGCCTCTACGCCCGGGCCCAGGCCGGGCAGGTGGCGCAGATGACCGGCCTGTCCTCCGCCTTCGAAGCCCCGCGGCGCGCCGATCTCGTCATTGCCACCGCGCACGAGGGCATCGCCGCTTCGGCCGCGCAACTGCTCCGGTTCGCCCGGACGCGCCTGGCCCCGCCCCGCGGCTGACCCTGCCATGTTTCACCTGCAGCTCAGTCAGCTCGACCTGCTCGAACACGAGGCCATCCATATCATCCGGGAGGCCGCGGTGCAGTTTCCGCAGGCGGCGATCCTCTTTTCCGGCGGCAAGGATTCGCTGGTGCTCGCCGCGGTGGCGCGCAAGGCCTTCGCCCCCGCCCGGCCGCCCTTCGCCCTGCTCCACATCGATACCGGGCATAATTTCCCAGAGACGCTGATCTACCGGGACCAGATCGCGCGGGACTTCGGCTACCGGCTCCACGTCCGCTCGGTGCAGGACACGCTCGACGCCGGCCGCGCCGCGGAGGAGACCGGCCCCAACGCCAGCCGCAACGCCATCCAGACCACCACCCTGCTCGAGGCCATCGCCGAACTGCAGCTGGACGCGGCGCTCGGCGGCGGCCGCCGCGACGAGGAGAAAGCCCGGGCCAAGGAACGCATCTTTTCGCACCGCGACGCCTTCGGCCAGTGGGACCCCAAGAACCAGCGGCCCGAGCTCTGGAACCTCTACAACGGCCGCAAAAAGCATGGCGAGCACTTCCGTGTCTTCCCGCTGAGCAACTGGACCGAGCTCGATGTGTGGGCCTACATCGCCCGCGAACAGCTCCCGCTGCCCTCGCTCTATTTCGCCCACGAGCGCGAGGTCTTCCTGCGCCAAGGCACCCTGCTGGCCGTCTCCCCCCACCTGCCGTTGCAGCCGGGCGAGTCGGCCCGACGCGAGCGCGTCCGTTTCCGCACCGTCGGCGACATGACCTGCACCGGCGCCGTCCGCTCCGCCGCGGCGACGCTGCCCGAGATCATCGCCGAGGTCGCCGCCGCCCGGCAGACCGAGCGCGGCACGCGCTACGACGACCGCCGCTCTGAAACCGCGATGGAAGACCGCAAACGCCAGGGTTATTTCTAAGCCGCCATGGATCTCCTCCGGCTCATCACCTGCGGCAACGTCGACGACGGCAAGAGCACGCTTCTCGGCCGCCTGCTCTACGACACCAAGTCCATCTTCGAGGACCAGTGGGACGCGGTCCAGCGGGCCAGCGAGCGCCGCGGCGACACCGGCACCAATCTCGCGCTGCTGACCGACGGCCTGCGCGCCGAGCGCGAGCAGGGCATCACCATCGACGTCGCCTACCGCTACTTTGCGACGCCGCGCCGCAAGTTCATCATGGCCGACTGCCCCGGCCATTTCCAATACACGCGCAACATGGTCACCGGTGCCTCGTCGGCCCAGCTCGCCCTGCTGGTGGTCGACGTGCGCAACGGCCTGACCGAGCAGACCTGCCGCCACGCGTTCCTCGCCACCCTGCTCCGCATCAAGCATCTCATCGTGTGCGTCAACAAGATGGACCTGGTGGGTTTCGAGCAGGCGGCCTTCGACCGGGTCCGCGAACAGTTCATGGCCTACGCCGCGCGGCTGGACACGGCGGACATCCAGTTCATCCCCATCTCCGCGCTGCAGGGCGACAACATCGTCACGAAGTCCGCGGCGATGCCCTGGTATGAGGGCGCGCCGCTGCTCTACACGCTCGAGACGGTCTACGTGCGCAACGACGCCAACCACGTCGACCCGCGCTTCCCGGTGCAGACGGTGATCCGGCCGCAGGATCCCGCGGCGCCGGAATTCCGCGGCCTCGCCGGCCAGGTGGCCAGCGGGGTCTTCCGGCCCGGCGAGGAGGTCCTGCACCTGCCCACGGGCCTGACCGCGCGCATCACGGCCATCCACGGCCCCGCCGGCCCGGTGGCCGAGGCGTTTTACCCGATGTCGGTGGTGATCGAGCTCGACCGCGACCTCGACATCAGCCGCGGCGAGATGCTGGCCCGGCCCAACAACCAGCCCACCGTCGGCCAGGACCTCGATGTTCTGCTCTGCTGGCTCGGGACCAAGCCCCTCGAGCCGGCCCGCCGCTACGTCCTGCGCCACACCACCTGCGAGACCGGCTGCCTCATCCGCGAGGTGCGCTACAAACTCGACATCACGACCCTGCACCGCAATCAGGACGGGACGCCGCTCACCATGAACGACCTCGCCCGCGTCTCCCTGCACACCGCCGTCCCGCTCTTCTTTGACAGCTACAAGCAGAACCGGCAGACCGGCAGCATCCTCCTCGTCGATGAACTGACGAACGCGACCGTGGCGGCCGGCATGATCCGCTAAGCCATGAGCAAGGACCCCGTCATATCCGTCCGGAACGTCAGCAAGGCCTACCGCATCTGGGCCACGCCCGCCCGGCGACTGGTCAGCCCGCTGGCCGAAGAAACCGCGCGCTGGCTGCCCGGCGGAATCGGCGATAGCCTCCGCCGCCACGCCCGTGCCGGCTACCAGGATTTCCACGCCCTCGAAAACGTCAGCTTCGAGCTGCAACGCGGTGAGGCCGTCGGCATCATCGGCCGCAACGGCGCCGGCAAAAGCACTCTGCTCCAGATCATCGCCGGCACGCTGCGGCCAACTTCCGGCCGGGCCACCATCCGTGGACGCGTGGCCGCGCTGCTGGAACTGGGCGCGGGTTTCAACCCCGACTTCACCGGCCGGGAAAACGTGTTCCTCAGCGGCGCGGTGCTCGGTCTGTCCCAATCCGAGATCACGGCGCGATTTGCCGAGATCGCCGCCTTCGCCGACATCGGCGAATTCATCGAGCAACCGGTGAAGACATATTCAAGTGGTATGACTATGCGGCTGGCCTTCGCGGTGAACACCTGTGTGGACCCCGACATCCTCATCGTGGACGAGGCCCTCAGCGTCGGCGACGCCCCTTTCCAGGCGAAATGCTTCCGCCGGCTGCGCCAGCTGATCGACAAGGGCGTAAGCCTGCTCTTCGTCTCACACGACATCGGCACGGTCCGCTCGATCTGCACCCGCGCTTTGTGGTTGAAGAACGGCCGCGCCGAAATGTGGGGCGAAGCCAAGCAGGTCGCCAAGGAATACGAGAAGTTCTGCTGGCAGGAACAGGGGGTCACGGCCGCAGGCCCCGGCAGACGCACGGACAGCACCCCACCCCTGCCGGCGAAGACGCGGCCGGCCGGCCGGCCCCCCGCCAGTTGGGACACCAGTGTCCAACTCGTCGGGGAGCACAACCATCTGCTGCCGGTAATCGATCCCTCCACCCGGCTGGGCAACGGGATGGTGGTCATAGCCGCCCTCGTGCTGGCCCGTGCTGACGGGCAACCCGCGCAGGAATTCGATTACGATGAACCACTGGTCGTGCATTACCAACTGCGCGCGTGTGAACCGGTCGATTCCGAATTCCTCGTCGGCATACGCCTGCGTGACAAGCACGGCAACCATGTGATTTCCGTCCAAGATCTACACACCACGCACCGCCTCTCCCTGTCGGCCGGCGGCGTGGCCTACGGACGGGTCGAATTCCGTCTACCACTCACTCATGGCGACTACCTCATGCGCACCGGCGTCTTTGGTTTCACCGACGGGTTGGCGCGGCCGGACGGCCATTACGATTTCAGCCGGGCCATCCTGTGGGATGTGCGTGAGGACGCCGCCCACCTTACCGTCCGCCCCTGGGCCGGCATGCCCCTTGCCGGTCCGGTCCACGTCCACGCGGACTTTTCCTTCCTTCTTCCCTCCTAGCCCGCCGGTTGTTTTGCTAATCGGCTCGTTTCATGTCCACCCACACCTTTTGCTTCAGCCACTCTTCACGCCGGATGGACTTCACCCGGGCCACGCTCAATTTCCTGACGCGGCGCTACGCGGCGCCTGATCGGCTGCGTAATCTTCCTCCTTTGGCGGACCTGCCTTCCGAGCACAATCCGGACTTCATCGGAAACATCACCATCTGGGACTGGTCGGGAAATCTCACCACCCTTCCGGTTCAGCGCCATTTCCTGGCCAAGACCTACAAAGCTCAGCACGCGACCATCTGGCGCGACAAGCTGCTGGTCTGCGGCACCGCCTTCCTGGAAATCTATCCGCTGACGGGACCATTTGAAAAACCGGAGCAGGTGATCACACACCCTTGGTTTTCTGGCGCGCATACGGTATTCGTCGACGAACTGGGCCGGTTCGTCGTCTCCTGCTCCGCACCAGACGCCCTGCTGTTCTTCCGGCCGGACGGAACCCTCGCCGATGCCTGGCGCATTCCGGCCGCTCTTTACGGGCGGAACTACGACCTCAGCCGTTCCGACGACCTGCGGGCGCATTACATCGGCAACGACCAGCAAGCCGGCCACATCAACTGCGGGGCGCCCGCACCGGACGGCTGCTACCTCTGCTCGTTGCTGATCCCCGGCGCCGTCGGCCTGTTCGACCGACAAGGCGGCTACCGGGAGCTGACCACCGGCTATGTAGGCTGCCACGGCGCCCGGCCGCTGGGACCCCACGGATTCTACTTCAGCGACAGCTGCAACGGGCTGATTGTCGAGATGGACTGGAACGGGCGCGTGCGACGCCGCTTCCAGCTTAACTCCGGCTGGCTGCACGATGTCTTGCATCTGGGTGATGGACTCTACCTCTGCGCGCTCAGCGACCACAATACCATTGAGCTGTGGGACACGATCCATGGCACCATGGCGTGGCGCCTCAGTGGCGAAAGCTACGGCGCGACCACCCAGTTTATTTCCGCCATCACCCCATGATCTCGTCCCCCGCCAATTCCTTCACCTGGGCCGGCGAACTGAACTGCAAGGAGCTCGTGCTGCATCATGGCCCGACCTATCTGGCCGGACTGGAGGTCGGGCGGATTCTCGATTTCGCGAGCGGGCCCAGCGAGGAAATCACCCAACTGGCCCCGGGTGCCCGCGAATATCACTTCCTCGACAGCCGCTTCCTGCCCCCGTCAAAACCAGGCTACCACCTGCACCGGCAGTCGGCCGGTCAGCCGCTGCCGCTGCCGGACAACAGCCTGGAGGTAGTAACCAGCAACGGCAGTTTCGATCATTTCAGGCCCGAGGAACGGCTCGCCGCCTTTCTGGAAATCGAGCGCTGCCTGCGGCCGGGCGGCCGTTTCCTCTTTGCCTGCGAATACTTCGACTACGATTCACCCGACTTCTTCCGCCAAACCCAGGCCGACCCCGACATGGCGGGGCGCAACTGCCAAGCCTACGACAACATCAACCTGCCGGCCATCCTCGCCCGCATGACCCGTCTGAAGATCCTGCAGCAGGATCTGTCGGTGCTGCCGGCCGGCCAGCCGCTCCGCGAGCTGATCCGCCCGGACCAGACCAGGATTTACCGGGTGCCATCCGCGCATGGATTAATGGTGACATGGGCCGCATTTTTCACCGTGTTTCAAAAAACATGAACAATTCCCCCTCTCTTCTTCCCGACTACCTGAAGATCCTGCGTGAGAAATGGCGCGAAGTCCCCTCCAGCACGCAGGACCGGACGTTTTCCTCCGACCTGCTGGCACTGGCCGATGCGGACCTGCTGCGGCTCTGGCAGGGCTGGTATGACGACAACTGCGCGGGCGCGGGCTACAGCACCCGCGGCTGGTATCACGATCTCTACGCGCCGCTGGCCCGCACCGGCGGCGCCTGGCTCGAAATCGGCAGTGGCCTTGGCTATGACGGCATCTTCTTCGCCCAGCAGGGCGCCCAGGTGACCTTCCTCGACATTGTAGAAGGCAACCTCCAGGTCATTGAGCGGCTTTGCGGTATCCTCGGCGTCAAGCAGGTGAATTTCCGGGTGCTCACTTCGCTCGAGGACATCCGCCCTCTCGGCACCTTTGACTGCATCCTCGCT
This sequence comes from Lacunisphaera sp., assembly GCA_029945855.1. Classification (GTDB taxonomy): domain Bacteria; phylum Verrucomicrobiota; class Verrucomicrobiia; order Opitutales; family Opitutaceae; genus Lacunisphaera. The sequence continues at coordinate 827 of JAQSDJ010000125.1, read as the reverse complement.
GTCGGATCGCTCATCAATGCGCCCTTCGACCTCATGTGCGCCGAACGGAACGCGCTGGCCACCCACCTGCGTCGCGACGGCCGCTGGCTTGAGCTATGCTATCCGCGCGAACGCTGGGAGCGCGAAGGTAGTCTACCCTTCTCCGAATGGGGCAAGAAAACCGATGGTGACCGCACTCCCTGGGTTGAGTGGTATGACCTCGAAAAACTCCAGCGTTCCCTGCAGCCACACCGGTTCGAGACCGTCCTTGATATCAATTTCCACAACCACGACTTCAATTGGTTCGATCTCACCAAACGTTCATGAACCTTGGCGCCCACATCACCACGCTGTCGCTCTCGGATCTGGCCCGCCGCCCCGGTTGGACGCTCCCACCCGTCGCCTCGCATCCGGGCTGGGCGGCTTGGAACACGGAGCGGGATGACGGCCGGATCTTGCGCTACCTCTACCAGAATCACCAGCCCCGCCGGCATCTCGAGTTCGGCACCTGGCAGGGTTTCGGCACCTGTCTGTGTCTTGAATCCTGCGCCGCGACGGTGTGGACCCTCAATCTGCCGGATGGCGAGGCCAAGCCCGACGGTTCGTGGGCCTATGGCGAACGCGTTATCGACGAGTCGAAGACCCCCCGGGGCGCGGTCATCGCCAATTACGGTTATGACGAGTCCGGCCCCCGCAACTACCACCGCACCGACGCGGCCGCCTACATCGGCCGCCTCTATCGGGAAAAACAGCTCGGGCACCGCGTCTGCCAAGTTTATTGCGACAGCCGCGGCTGGGACACGCGAGCATACCCGGACGGATTCTTCGACAGCGTTTTCATCGACGGC
>JAQSDJ010000124.1 GCA_029945855.1 Lacunisphaera sp. | reverse complement strand
CCGTGAAGAACTGCGTCGGGCAGGAACAGGCCATGGCGAGCGCCACGGCCTTGCCGGAACCGAGCGAAACCTCGCGCTCAGGCGAGGTGCCCCCGGCGAACACGGCGATGATGGGAGTGTTCATAAAACGTCCCTCCAGTCCTGCCCGTAGAGCATGACCTCGGGCTCGAGGTCGATGCCGCGCGCGTCTTTCACGCGGGCCCGGATCTTCCGCACGAGCCCGATGATGTCGGCACTCGTCGCGTGGCCGCGGTTGACGATGAAATTGGCGTGCACCGGCGAAACCTCGGCGTCCCCCACCCGCGCGCCCTTCAGGCCGAGCTCGTCGATGAGCCGGCCGGCCGAGGTGCCGGGCGGATTCTTGAAAACGCAACCGGCGCTCGGCTCGCGCGGCTGCGATTCGACGCGCTTCTTCTGGTAGACATTGATCTGCCGGCGGATGTCGGTCGAGGCGGCCGTCGCCGCCGGCCGCAGGCAGGCCCCGAGCGCGATCCCGGCCTGGACCTCGTCACAATGCCGGTAGTCAAAATGCATCTCCGCCTTTTTCATGACCCGCACCTCGCCCGCCAGGCTCATCAGGTGGACCTCATCCACGACGTCGAACATCCAGCCCCCCATCGCGCCGGCGTTCATGCGCAGCGCGCCGCCGACCGAGCCCGGGATGCCCTCGAGGAATTCAAAGCCCTGCAACCCGGCCTTGGTGGCCAGACCGCAAAGATTCTTGAGCCGCAGTCCCCCGCCCACCCAGACGCGACCGTCGGGCTGGAGTTCAAATTTCTGCCAGTGCTCATGCCCGAGGCTGATGACGAGCCCGTCGACGCCGGCGTCCGGGATGATCAGGTTCGATCCCCGGCCGAGCAGCAGCACCGGCAGGCTCCGGCGGTTCGCCTCCCGCAGCAGCTGCTGCAGATCCTCCGTGCTGGCCGGCTCGGCATAAAGGCGCGCCGGACCGCCGACGCGCATCGTGGTCTTCGAGGCGAGCACCTCGTGCTCGAGGAGTTTCGTTTCCGCCGTGAGCCGCATCCGCACCACGGTGATAAATTCATGGCAGGCCGCCTCGCGCTTTTCCGCGGCCTGGAGTCTGGCGACGAACTTGCGCGCCGTCTGTTCGATGTCGCCAGCGCCGACAAACGCCACTGTGTCGCCAGGTTTGAGCGCGGCCGTCAGGCCCGCGAGCAGGCCGGCATCGTTGCCCGGCAGGTAGGTGACCGGGTGCCCGGCGCCGGTCTTCCGCAACTCGGCATAGATGTCGGCCGACGTGCCGCCCGCGACGGGCGACTCGCTCGCGGCGTAGACATCCATCAGATAAAGGCGGTCGGCCCCGGCCAGCGCGACGGCAAATTCCGCCTTGAACTGCGCCGTGCGGGTGAAGCGGTGCGGCTGAAACACGACCACCAGCCGGCCGCTCGATTCCTGTAGGGCCGGCCCTTGTGGCCGTGCCGCTGCTCTCGGTCCGCCGACGAGCCCATTCGACAGGCTCAGGGTCCCGAGCTTGTCGCGGGACGGCGACCCTACAGAGTGCCTGAGCGCGCTCAGCAGCGCGCGGATCTCCGTCGGGTGATGCGCGTAATCCTCGTAAACCCTGATCGTCGACGCATGCAGCAAGGTCTGCCGGCGGCGGACGCCGGCAAACGCGGCCAGCGAATCCGGGGCGATCTTCGCCCCGAGGTGCTGGGCCACCGCCAGCGCCGCGGCGGCGTTGGTGGCGTTGAATTCGCCCTGCGCGCGCACCGCCGCCTCCTTGCACGAAAACCTTCCCCCCAAGGCCAGTTTCAGCCTGGAACCGATGTCACTTAATAGGTGACATTGAAAATCTCCGTTGCGCCCGAAAGTGAAGGTGGCCGCCGGCCGCCGGACGGCGTCTCCTCCGTGCGGCGGGCCGTCGCGCTCGACCAATCGGGAAACGATCCGGGCCGACAGCGGGCAGGCGTCGCTGATGAACACCGCGTCCTTGGTCCGGGCGAACAAGGCGGCGAAGGCGGCCTCGAGGTCCGCGAGCTTCGCGTAGTGGTCGGCGTGGTCCCAGTCCAGGTTGACCGCGACCGTGACCTCGGGCGCGAAGCCGTTGATGGTGCCGTCGCTCTCGTCGACCTCGGCCACGACCCAGTCGCTGTCGTCCACCCGGGCCGGGGGGAGCGCGTCATCCTGGAACAATCCGCCGAGAATCCAGCCGCAGGGAAAACCCGCCCGCGCCAGCGCGGTGACGAGCATCGCCGTCGTGGTGGTCTTGCCGTGCGACCCGACGACCGCGACGAGCTTCTTGCCCTTCACCAGCTCGGCGAGCATCTCGCCCCGGCGCACCTGCGGCAGGCCCAGCGCGGTGGCCCGGCGGCGGGAAGGATGCCCGGGCGCGACGGCCGCGGAATGGACGACCAACCGGGCCTCATCGGGCAGTCCGCCCGGGACGGTGACCGCCACGCCGGCCTGCTCCAGCAGTTCGCGCACGACCGGATTCCAGCCGTCGTCCTCGCCGCTGACGCGAAAGCCCAGCCGGGACAGATAAAGGCCCAAGGGCGCCATGCCCATGCCGCCGGCACCGAGCAGGTGCACTTGCGCCACGTCCCGGCCAAATATTTTGGGCCGCGAAATCATGGGGCGAATTGTAGGGTCGCCGCTTGCCGGCGGACCGGTCCGGCGACAAGCGCCGACCCTACAAAGCAGCGGGGCCGTGCGTTCATAGCGGAACCGGGGTGGAGGCGTGCCGCAGGTGCCGCGGCGGCGGCGTGCGGTTGGCGAGGTCCTCGAGATCCTGCACGATCGTGTCGATCGTGTTCTCCTGCGACATGCGGTGCAGGTTGACGCGAAATTTGTTCAGCAGCCAGTCGTTGAACAGGACGTCGAGCACCTCCTGGCGCAGGCCGGCCAGATCCCGCTCGGCAACGGCGAGGCCGCCGCCCTGCTGCTCGAAATACGCGGCGTTGGCCTGCTGGTGGTTGTCGGCGGCGTGCGGGTAAGGGATGAGGATGGCGGGCGTCTCGCAGCGGACGAGCTCGGCGATGGTGCCGGCGCCGGCGCGGCTCAACACCAGGTCGGCGGCGGACAACAACGTGCCCACCCGGTCCGTGAACGGCTCGAACCACGCGCGGACGACGGAGCCGTCCTTCGCGTGGAGTTCGCGGACGCCGTGCTCACCCTTGCCCAGGCCGGTGACACCCCAGACCTGCACGCCCTCCTGGGCGAGTGCGGCGAGGTGGTCGCGGATCCAATTGTTCAGCGGCGTGGAGCCTTGGCTGCCGCCGAACAGCACGAGCAGCCGCTGCGCCGGATTGATGCCGAGCAGCGCGCAGGCCTCAGCGCGCGGGATCCGGGCCACCTCGCGGCGCACGGGCAGGCCGGTATGGCGGACGACCAGGCCGAGCCGGCCCGGGAGGCGCACGCCGGGCGGCAGGTAAAGGCGCTGGGCAAAGCGGGAGAGCACGCGGATCGCGAGGCCCGGGATGCGGTTGGCCTCGTGCAGTGCCACGGGCACGCCGAGGAGCTTGCCGGCAAAGACCACGGCCCCGCTGGCAAACCCGCCGAAAGCGATGATGGCATCGGGCCGGTGCGCGCGGATGAAGCGGAGGCTGAAGAGCAGGCCCTGGGCCTGCTGCCAGTGGAAGCGCAGGTGGACGTCGGGCCGCCAGCCGAACGGCGCACTCGGCACGCGCAGCGTATTGAGTTCCGGATAATGCGCGCAGAGGCGCGCATCGACCTTCTTCTGGCTGATGAAAAGCGTCGTGGTGTGGCCGCGCGCGTGCAGGGCCTCGGCCAGCGCGATGCCGGGTGCGAGGTGGCCGCCGGTGCCGCCGCAGGCAATGAGGAATTTGCTCATGCCACCACCTCCGTGAGGGAGCGGCGGCGGACGAGCGGCTTGGGCCGTTCCCAGGTGCGGGCGGTGTTGATGATGATGCCGACGAGCAGGCCCATCAGCAGGAGGTTCGAGCCGCCCGCACTGATGAACGGCAGCGCCATGCCCTTCGAGGGCAGCAGGCTCGTCACGACCCCGAGGTTGATGATCGCCTGCAGGCAGATGAGCAGCAGGCTGCCCGTGACCAGCAGGAACTGGAACAGGTTCGGCGCGCGGCGGACATGCATCAGGCCCGCGACAAAGATGGTCACGAAGAGCGCGACGACCAGCAGGGTGAAGATGAGACCGAGCTCCTCGCCGAGGATGGCGAAGATGTAATCGGTGTGCGCCTCGGGCAGAAAGGCGTTCTGCTGCCGGCCGTTGCCGAGGCCGACGCCGTCGACGCCGCCGGCGGCGAACGCGAGCAGCGCCTGCCATGGCTGGTAACCCGTGCCCTGGCGGTTGGCCTCCGGCTCGAGGAAGGACAACACGCGTTGCAGGCGCACCGGGTTGTTCACGATGAGCAGCACGAAGGCCCCCAGCGCCAGGCCGATGGACGGCAGCAGGAACTTCAGCCGCGCCCCGGCGAGGAACAGCATGAGCACGCCGATCGAGCCGATGAGAAAGGCCGCGCCGAAATCCGGCTCGACAAGCACGAGCACCGCGAACAACCCGACCCAGGCGGCGGGCTTCACGAAGCCGCGCCAGAAATCATGCAATTTGCTCTGGTTGAGGGCGAGGTAGTGCGCGAGCGAGAACACCATCGCAAGCTTGGCGAACTCCGACACCTGCAGGCGCATGCCGCCGTAGCCGAGCCAGCGGCGGCCGCCGTTGACCTTGATGCCGATGCCGGGGATGAGGACGAAGACCAAAGCGACCAACGTGATGGCGGCGGCGACCCAGGCGAACTTGCGCAGCTGCTCGAGGTCGGCGATGGCGACGAGCCAACCGGCGCCGATCGCCAGCGCGAGGAAGATGAACTGCTTGTAGAGGTAGGCGTAGGGGCCGCCCTTGATGGGCGAGCTCGCGCTGAACAGCACGGCCAGGCCGATGCAAACGAGCGCCACCACGCAGACGACAATGACGCTCGCGGGGGTGATCGTGAGAGGTCGGCGGGGAACAGCGGCGCTCGGCGAACTCACCATGGGGATGGTGGCTTACTTCTTCGGCGGCTGGGCTTCTTCCACCTTGATGGTCGGCACCTCGGTGACGGCCTCCTTCAGGCCGGCATCAAGATCCTGCCCGGGCGGCGGAGCGGTGATTTCAAAACGGGGGGCGGCCGGGGCCGTCACGGTCGGGGTCTCCACCGTGGTCGCAGCGGTTGCCGCCGGACTGGCCGCGGACATGGCCGGGGCCGGCTTGGCGCCGACGGCCTTGAAGCCGGGGATGACGAGGGTCTGGCCGGCGCGAATGGTCGGGCCATTGAGGTTGTTCGCCGTCGCCAGTTCGCCGACCGTCACCTGGTATTTGCGAGCGATGACGCCGAGGCTCTCGCCCGGCTGCACGGTATGCTTCACGGCCTCGCCGTTGACGCGGGCCGGGGCGACGGTCTTCGGGGCGGTGACCGCGGAGGCGAGATCCTTCGGCGCGGCGGTGATCTTGCCGCCGGGGATGATGAGTTTCTTGCCGGGTTGCAGCACGGTGCCGACCCCGATGTTGTTGGCCTTGGCGAGCTCGGCGACCGTCAGATGATTCTTGTTCGCGATGCTCCAGAGGCTGTCACCCTTCCCGACGGTGTAGGTCGAGACCGGGGCGACGTCGGCCACCGGCTTGGTCGGCATGATGGCGGCGGCGGCCGGCGAACCCGGGCGCGTGGGCGCGGCGTGGCCCGGCTCGCGGACCGGCGAGTAGGAAACGGACGGTCCCGCGGTGCCGAGATCGACCGGCTGCGGGTTGGCGAGGCTGGAATTGTAGGAAAGGGGCGCGCCGGCGGACGGGCCCGTCACGGTGGCGTCAGGCGTCGGGATGTGGCGCGGCCCGGACTGGCAACCGGGGCTGGCGAAAATGAAGATGAACGCGAGCAGATGCACGGCGACAACTGCTCCGAATATCTGGAGGATTTTCATGATGTTATATGAGGACTGGGGTTTGAGATTTGCTATCTAAAAAACGGACTTATTCACAGCTTTTCCACAACACGGGTGAACTGGCGGCCACGGTCATCGTAGCCCCGGAACATGTCGAAGCTGGCAAAGCCGGGGCTGAGCAGGACCTGGTCGCCAGCCCCGGCGCGGGCGTAGGCGCCGCGGACCGCCTCCTCGAGGGTGCCGCAAGGGGTGGCGGGCACCTGCGCATCGCGGCAATGGCCGGCGAGCGCCGGGGAGGTTTCGCCGATCAGGAAGGCGTGGCGGATCTTTTGGGCGATGCGGCGCACGAAGCCGGCCAGGTCGCCGCCCTTGGCCTTGCCACCACCGATCCAGAGCACCGGGGAGTCAAAAGTGGCCAGAGCGGCCTCGACGGCGTGAAAATTGGTGGCTTTCGAATCGTTCCAGAAGGTCACCCCTCTCCTCTCCCCCACCCGGGTCAGCCGGTGCTCACCCAGCCGGAACGAGCAGGCGGCGGCGTAAAGCGTGTCGGCGGGCAGCCCGGCCTGGCGCCACCAGGCGGCGGCGAGCAGGAAATTCTCGCGCTGCGGGTAGCTGGCGAAGACCGAGCCCGCCAGCCGGGCGTCGGCTGGCTGTCCTTCGGTGGCGAGGCAAGCCGGCGCCGGCAGCGTGTTGCCCGATGCTGCGGCGTATCTTTGCACGGACGAGCCGACGAAGACGGCGCCGGGGGCGGTGCGTTCCAGCAGCCGCCACTTGGCCGCGAAATACGCAGCCATCCCGGGATGTCGTTCGAGGTGGTCCTCGGCAAAATTGGTCCAGAGCGTCGCGGTGGGTCGCAGATGCTGCAGCGTCTCCGCCTGGAAGGAGCTGACTTCGCAGACGGCGATCACCGGCGCGCTGGCGCCGACTGTAGCGGCGGTCTGTGACCGTCGTTCGGCGTCGTTCCGGCGGTCAGAGACCGCCGCCACAGGCCCGGCCATGCCCCCGTTTTGTTCGACCACGAGCCGGCTGAGCGGATAGCCGACGTTGCCCGTCGCGTGGGCGCGGCGGCCGGCGGCGTTGAGGGCGTGGGTCAAAAACTCGGTCAGGGTCGTCTTGCCGTTCGTGCCGGTGATGGCCACGAGCTCGCCGCGCCAGAAGAGGGACGCGAAATCAAGCTCGCCCAGGCACACGCAGCCCGCGGCGCCGGCCGTGGCGAGCCAGGCATGCTCCGGCGCGAAGCCCGGGCTGAAGACGACGAGACCATGCGCAGCGGCCTCGGTGGCGCTGAAGTCCCGCCGGGCCCCTTCGGCCTTTTCGTCGTAGAGGATGCCTCGCGCCCCGGCCGCCGCGAGCAATGCCAGCACGCCCTGCCCGCTCACGCCTCCGCCGAGGACGGCGACCGGGCGCGCGAGCAGCGCGGCAATGAGGGCGGGAGGAGACGGGAGCATGGGAAAAAGAGCAGGTGTCCGCTGACAGAAATTTTGGTAAGGTTCCGATTGTTGGTATAAAGAACCTGTCAGCGAACTCCTGCGAAAGTCTTGGCGCTGCGCACGAGCGGCCCCTCGGGGACGGACCGCCCCGAGCGGAGGCGGCGCAGCTTGGCCAGGGAGCGGACCACCGGCTGGCGCAGCAAAATCAGGCTGGTGCGGGTGATGTCGCGGAAACTGGGCGTGTGCTCGAAGTTGTAGTCAATGGGCATGGGCGTGGGATTGGTTAGCGCAGCTTCAACGTGGCCAGGCCCGCGAGTGCGCAGCCGAGGGAAAGAACCCAGAAACGCAGCACGACCTTGGTCTCCGGCCAGCCGCGTTTCTGGAAATGGTGGTGGATCGGCGCCATGAGGAAGAGCCGCCGGCCCGTGCCGGTGCTCCGCTTGGTCCATTTGAACCAGCCGACCTGGAAGATCACGGAGAGCGCCTCCATCACGAACACGCCGCCGACGATCACCAGCGTCAGCGGCTGGTGGATCATGAAGGCCATGACGCCGATGAGCCCGCCGAGCGCGAGCGAGCCAGTGTCGCCCATGAACACCTCGGCCGGGTGCGAGTTGAACCAGAGGAAGGCCATGCACGCGCCGATGAGCGCGCCGCAGATGACCGTCAGCTCGCCTGTGCCGGGCACGTGGCTGATAAGCAGGTATTGGGAGTAGATGGCGTTGCCCGCGACGTAGGCCATGATGCCGAAGACGAGGGCGACCGTGATGGTGCAGCCGACGGCGAGGCCGTCGAGGCCGTCGGTCAGGTTGATGGCGTTGCTGAAGCCGACGATCCAGAGGTAGATCAGCACCAGCAGCAGCCACCAGGGCATGTGCGCGATCAGGGCCGTCTTCAGGAACGGCACCCACAATTCGCGGATCTTGGCCGCGCTCTGCGGGTGCCAGAGCAAGATGCCGAGCGCCACGACCGTCGCGAGCGACTGCCAGGCGATCTTCTCCCAGGACTTGATGCCGTCCTTGTTCTTGTGGACTACTTTCAGGTAGTCGTCGCGCCAGCCCGGCACGGTCAGGGCGGTGTAGACGAAGAGCGAGACGAACACCCAGACGTTGGGCTCGGCCCAGAGCACGGTGCTGGCGAACACCGCGATGAAGATGATGAGCCCGCCCATCGTCGGGGTGTGCTGCTTGTCGAAGTAGGTGGCGCCGAGCATGCCGGTGCGCTCGTCGATGTAACCGTGGCCGAACTTCAGCTCGCGGAAGCGCCGGATGAGCCAGGGCCCGATGATGAAGCCGATCACGAGCGCGGTCGCCGCCGCGCCGACCGTCCGCACGGAGATGTAATGGAGCAGCCGCAGCGGCCCCCAGACTTCCTCGTAACTGGAAAGCAGGCTAAGCATGGCGGGCCTGGATCTGCTGCAGCGCCTGCCAGATGCCGGTCCGCGCCGGGGCCGACCGGGTGCGCCGCGGCCACGCGCAGGCCCGGATCTCCATGGGCGGCGTGGAACCGGTGGGGGTCCTCAAGAGGGGGGCGGATAGGCTGAGGCGGCGGGCCGCCTCCAGGGTCGGGCTGAAATTAGTGCGCATGGGTGGTGCTCCCTTGGGCCGCCGGATGCAGGTTCACCGCGGGGACCTCGGCCCGGCTCCGGGTTCCTGTCCGCCCGGTGGCCGGCAGCGCGCACCACCGACTGGACTTGAGCTGGACCGCCACGTTGTGCTGCGCGCAGCGACGCAGGGCGGCATCGCGCTCGGCGATGAGCCGGGCGTTGTCGATGGCTGAGCTGAAATCAAAGTGCATGGGCGGGAGCATGGGGGTTGAGGACGGTTTCGAGCTGGTAACGGCGGCTGCCTTTCAAAAACACGGCCCCCTGCCAGCCGGCAAGGCGCTCGCGCACGGGGGCGAGGTCCGGGATGACGGCGACGGCCGCGGGATCGTTGCCGTTCTCCAGCAGGCCCTCGCGCAGCGCCCCGGCCTGCGCGCCGAGGACAAAGAGGAAATCGCCCCGCCGCAGGTGCAGCAGCCGGCCGAGCTGACGGTGGTAGAGCAAGGACGCCTCCCCCAGTTCCTCCATGCAGCCGAGCACGTAGAGCCGCGGCAGCGCCTGGGGCACGGAGCCGTTGAACGCGTCGATGGCATCCGCCATCGAGGCGGGGTTGGCGTTGTAGAAGTCGCAGTAGACCGTGGCCTCGCCGAAGGCCCGCAGCTCGCCGCGCCATTTCGAGGGCGCCCAGTCCGCGAGGCGCGTCTGGAGGACGGCGTCCGCCACGCCGAGATCGCCGGCCAGCGCGAGGGCCAGGGCGGCGTTCTGCGCCATGCCGCCGGAGACGCGGCGCAGCAGGAAGCGGCGGGTGCGGTCGAGCGTGACCTCGGTGCGCTCGGGCCGGTGAAAGACATTGAAGCGGATCGTGCGCGCCGAAACCTTGGTCATGCCCTCGTTTTCCGGGACGAGCACGAGCGGGTTGCGCAGCGCACGGAATGACTCGAAGGCCCAGCCCGAGACGGGGAACACCGCCTGGCCGCCCGGCCGGTTGGCCGCGGGCAGGAGCGATTTCTCCAAGGCGACGACCTCGAGCGAGCCCAGTTTCTCCAGGTGCGCCGGGGCGACCAGCGTGATGACGCTATGCTCGGGCTCGATCATCCGGGCCAGCGGCGCCATGTCCCCGGGCGCGCTGATCCCAGCCTCGATGACGGCGGCCTGGTGGACGGCGGGATCGAGCCGCGTCAGCGTCAGCGGCACGCCGAGGTGATTGTTGAGGTTGCCCTCGGTCGCCAGCACGCGCGGCGCACCGCCGAGCAGCAGGGCCAGCAGGTCCTTGGTCGAGGTCTTGCCGACGCTGCCGGAAACGCCGACCACGGTGCCGTGAAACTCCCGCCGGTGCTCGCGGGCGATGCGCTGGAAGGCCTCAATCGTATCGCCCACCACGAGCTGCGGCAGCGTAACAGCCCGGTCCTCGCGGCTCACCAGCGCGGCGGTGGCACCGCGCTGCTGTGCCTCGGCGATGAAATCATGCCCATCGCGTTTGTCGGTCTTAAGCGCGACGAAAACCTGGCCGGCGGCGAGCTGCCGCGTGTCCTGGGTGAAGCCGCCGACGGTGCCGCCCGGTATGCGGGTCCAACGGCCGCCCGTCCAGGCGGCCATTTTGTCTGCGGCGAAGGTTGGCATCGAAAGAGGTTCAGACCGTCTTGATCTTCTTGATGGCGATCAGCTCGCGCACCACCTGGCGGTCGTCGAAGGGGACGATCGTGTCGGCAAATTCCTGGTAGGTCTCGTGGCCCTTGCCCGCGATGAGCAGGCAGTCGCCCTCGCGCGCGGCGTCGAGCGCGAGGCTGATGGCGTGGCGGCGGTCCTCGCTGAAGGTGATCTGGTCCGGCGCGGTGACGCCCGTCTTCATGTCGGTGAAGATCTGCGCCAGCGCCTCGTTGCGCGGGTTGTCGGCGGTGGCCCAGGCGAAGTCGGCGAACTCCTGCACGGCGCCGGTCATGAGCGGGCGCTTGGTGCGGTCGCGGTTGCCGCCGCAGCCGTAGACGACGAACAGCCGGCCGGGCGTGATGGCGCGAAGCATGCCGAGGGCGTTGCGCAGCGCGTCGTCGGTGTGCGCGTAGTCGACCAGCACATTGTAGGGCTGGCCCTCCTCGATGCGCTCCATGCGGCCGGGCACGCCGGCGAAGCTCCGGAGGCGCACGGCGATGACGGACGGATCGCGGCCGAGCGCGTAGCAGGCCGCAAAGGCGGCGAGCAGGTTGCTGACGTTGTAGCGGCCGATGAAGGGGCTCTCGAGCTCCACGGCGCCCTCGGGCCAGACGAGGCGCAGCTGCGTGCTCTTGAAGTTCAGGCGGACATTCTCGGCGCGCACCACGGCCTCCGGGGACTCACCGAAGGTGATGACCTTGACGTGCGCCGGGGAAGCGGCGGCCAGCTGACGGCCGTAGGCATCGTCGATATTGATGGCCGCGGCCCGCGGGGCGACGCCGGCGGCACCGTTGAACAGGCGCGACTTCACCTCGAAGTAGGCCGGCATCGTCTTGTGGTAGTCGAGGTGGTCGCGGGTGAGATTGGTGAAGACGGTGACGCCGAAATTCATGCCGAGCACGCGGTGCTGGTCGATGCCGTGCGAGCTGACCTCCATCGCGGCCTGCCGGCAGCCGGCGTCGCGCATCTGCGCGAGCATGCCGAAGAGCTCGAGCGATTCCGGCGTCGTGCGGTAGGACGGCACGACACGCGCGCCGAGGTCGTAGTTGACCGTGCCGATGAGGCCGACCCGCTGTGTGCTGGTCGAGAGCAGGTGCTTGATGAGGTTGGTGACGGTGGTCTTGCCGTTTGTGCCGGTGACGCCGATGAGGTCGAGGGACTTGTCGGGGAACTTGAAGAAGCGCTGCGAGACGAGGGCGAGCGACCGGCGGGCGTCGGCGACCTGGAGGTAGGTCACCCGCGCGGCGGTGCCGGAGGGGATGCGCTCGGCCACGATCGCGACGGCGCCGCGCTGGATGGCCTCGTCGATGAAGGAATTGCCGTCGGTGCGCCGGCCCGGCAGCGCGAAGAAGAGGTTGCCCGGCATGACGCGGCGGCTGTCCATCGCGAGGCCGGAGATGGGGCGGTCGAGATCGCCCTTGCTGGAGAGATAATCACCCTCGGGAAAGTAGTCGGAGAGTTTGGGGGCCATTTTAAAGATGCGCGGGGTGGCGCGCGTGGTGCGGGTGCGGGCGGGCGGCAGGGAGCGGAAGGCGGCGACGAGCGGATAGTTGGGCGTGAGATAACCGATCACGGGACACCTCCCTGCATGGCGAGGAAGCTGCGGGGGGCGGGCGTCACGGGCTTGATCTCGAGATACTGGACGAGCTGCTCGGCGATATGGTGGAACGCCGGGGCGGCGACCTTGCTGCCGTAGGCGGTGCCGCCAGGCACATGGGCGTCGTCCACGATCACGGAGAGGACGACCTCGGGGCGGCTCGCGGGAAAAAACCCGACGAAGGAGGCGACGTGGTGGCTGGTGGAATACTTGCCGTTGATGATCTTCTGGGTCGTGCCGGTCTTGCCCGCGATCTCGAAGCCGGGGAGGTCGAAGCCCTTCCCGGTGCCCTCGCGCAGGACGCCCGTCAGCAGCTGGGCCAGTTGGGCGGCCGTGCCGGGCCGGAGCACCTGCTCGCGCCGTTCCGGGGCAAAGGTGCGGATGACGCGGCCGGCGGGATCGCGGATTTCCCGGATGATCTGCGGACGGAGCAGCACGCCGCCGTTGGCGACCGCGCTCATCGCCATGTGGATCTGCAGCGGGGTGGCGTCGACGGAGTGGCCCATCGGCATGCGCGAGATGGTCAGGCCGTCCCATTTGGCCGGCGGGGCCAGGGTGCCGCGCACCTCGCCGCCGAGCGGGAAGAACGTGGTCTGGCCGAAGCCATACCGGCGCGCGTAATCATAGAAGCGCTGCTCGCCGAGCATCATCGCGAGCTGCGCGGCGCCCCGGTTGCTGGAATGCGCGACGATGTCCGCCACGCTGATCACGCCGAAATCCTCGTCTTCCTTCGGCAGCTTGATCGTGCGCCCCTTGTAGTCGATGGTCTGGAGGCCGCAGTTGAAGGTCGAGAAGGGCGTCACGAGCCCCTCGTTCAGGGCGGCGCCGGCCGCGACGATCTTGAACGTGGAACCGGGCTCGATGCGGTCGGTGACGGCGTAGTTGCGCTGCGTCTCGAGCGGGGCCTTGTTGTAATTGTTCAGGTCGAAGCTCGGGTAGTTCGCCATGCCGAGGATGGCGCCGGTCATCGGGTCGGTGGCGATGATGGTGGCGAAGTTCGGCGAGAACTTCTCCGCGATGGCCTTGAGCTCCTCCTCGATGATGTGCTGCACGACCGAGTCGATGGTCAGCACGACGTCGTTGCCGTCCTGCACGTCGACCTCGCGCGAGCGGAACTGCGCGAGCTCGCGCCGGGCGCCGTCCTTCTCCGACTCGATCCAGCCGTCCTGGCCCTTGAGATAAAGGTCGAGGTGCTGCTCGGCGCCGGTGACCGGCGTGCCCTCCTTGTTGAGGTAACCGATGACATGGGCCGCCAGGCCGCCGCCGGGATAGACCCGGCGGTAGACGCGCTCGGAGGTGATGCCGCGGATGTTCAGGCCGGCGATCCGGTCGAAAGTCGGCTCATCGACGGCCTCGCGGAGCTTCACCCAGCGGTCCCGGGTCAGGCCGTCCACCTTGCCGTCGCGCTTGTCGTCCTCCGGCTTGATGGCGCGCAGCACCGGCGTGAAAGCCTGCTGCACCACATCGACCGGCAGGCCGAGCAAGACGGCGAGCTGGGCCTGCTTGGCCTTTTCCTCGGCGGCCTTGCGGGCGCGCTTGGCCGGGTTCTTCTCGATCTGCAGGAATTCTTCCAACGACCACGCGTCGACCGCGACGGTGATTTCCGAACGGCTGGTCGCGAGGAGATTGCCCTTCGTATCCAGGATGGTGCCGCGCCGGGCATGCTCGATTACGATCTGGCGGCGGGCCTTGTCCACGAAGCGGAGCAGCTCCTCGCGGTCCACGACCTGGAGGAAGATCAGCCGCACGCCGACCGCCATGAAGCAGGCGACGACGCCCATGGCCAGCAGCGTCATCCGGTTGTTGGCATAACCCTTCGACATGGAAATCAGCGCAGGGCGGCGGTCACAACGCGGAAGGAGAGGTCGTTACGGGCGGAGGCGGACGCTGCGGTCTCGCGGAAGGCCTCGGCATTGCGCTTCGCGGCGAGGCGCAGTTCGGCCGAAACGGCGACGCGGTGCACCTGGATTTCCTGGGGAACGGCGAGGCCGAGGCGCATCATGGCGTTCTGCCGGAGCAGCGTGTCGGGATTCACGGCGGCGGCCACCTGCGCGTTGACCTCGTCGAGGCGGCGCTCGACGTCGGCCAGCTTGTTCTCAAGCGAGCGGCTGCGGTTGGCGGTCTGGGAGATTTCCTGGCGAAACCACACGGCCCCGAGGCCGAGCGAGCCGGCGAACACGAGGAGGAGGGTCAGGGCGATCAGCCGGTTGACCAGGGAGTGGGCGGGAGGCGGTCTCATGGCGGGTCAGAGTTTGCGGAGGACGCGCAGCTTGGCGGAGCGGCTGCGGGGGTTGGTGGAAATCTCGGCGGCGGAGGGCGTGACGGGCTTGCGGGTGAGCAGGTCGGCGTGCTTGGCGCGGAGCTGCTGGGGCGTGGCGTCGTTGGCGTCGACCGGCAGACCGCCCTGGCGGCGGACGTACTGCTTCACCGGCCGGTCCTCGAGGGAATGGAAGCTGATGACGGCGAGCACGCCGCCGGGGGCGAGCTTGGCGAACGCCGCCGGGAGGGCGCGCTCGATGGCGCCGATCTCGTCGTTCACCGCGATACGGATGCCCTGGAAGGCGCGGGTGGCCGGATGGATGCGGCTCTCGCGCTTGGCGGCGGCGGGGATGGCGTCGGCGATGAGCTGCGCGAGGGAAACCGTGCGCGCCAAGGCGCCGGTGCCGCGGGCGCCCTCGATGGCGCTGACGACGCGGCGCCAGTTGTTCTCCTCACCCAGGTCGCGGATGGCGCGCACGAGCGCGTCATGCGAGGCCACCTCGAGCCAGCGGGCGGCGGGCGAACCCGCGCGCGGGTCCATGCGCATGTCGGCGGGGGCGTCGGCGCGGAAGGCAAAACCGCGGTCCGCCTCGTCGAGCTGGAAGGAGGAGACGCCGAGGTCGAAGAGGATGCCGTTGAAGCCGTCGTCGGGCAGCGTGGCCACCTCGCCGAAGTTCAGGTCGACAAAGCGGAAGGTCGTGGGAAAGTCCGCCGCGAGTTGCGCCGTGCGCTCCGCCGCGGCCGGGTCGCGGTCAAGGGCGACCACGCTGGCCCCGGTCGCGAGCAGGGCGCGGGTGTGCCCGCCCCCGCCGAACGTGCAGTCGAGCTGGCGCGAACCCGGCAGCGGCGCGAGGTATTCAAGGACCTCGTGCAACATCACGGGTTGGTGCCCCGGGCTCATGGTGCGGGGAAGGATTTCAAGCGCGGGCGCGGGCATGGAGTTTCTTCCACGGAAGGGCGATCGCGAGCGGCTCCCGGAGGAGCGAACGGCGGTTCGCGCTGAACACCGGCGAGAGCTTGGGCAAAGGCTGCGAGCGGATCTGGATCGGCGTGGTTTTCATTTTTTAAAGTCCGATGCGACGCATCATGTCGCCGAAGTTCTCGCCGGCGGTGGCGCGGCGCATCTCGGCATCGCGCGCGGGACTGAGGATGTTGAACGTGTCGCCCATGCCGCTGAGGACCGCGTCCTTGGCGATGCCGGCGTGGTGCAGCAGGCTGGCGCTGACGCCGAAGCGGCCCTGCTTGTCGAAGGTGAAGGACAGCGCCTCGGAAAAGATCTTGGCCTTCACGGCCTGCGCGTCGCGGTCCGACAGCTTCATCTCGGAGATCTGCGCGAGGAGCTTGTCGACCCGCGCGGGCGGCAGCACGGCGATGTAACCGTCGGGATGCGGAATGGCGAGGAAGGTCTCCGTGTCCGTATGCACCCAGCGCCAGACCGACGGAATCGTGAGACGATTCTTGTCGTCGAGCGTGTGCTCGAAACGCCCTGAGTAAACGGTTGTGCCTGTTTGCGCCATGAATGGAGTGCCCCGGGTCCTCTGTTCCCCAGAACGTCCCATTTCTCCCCATTTCACCCCCTACAGTCAAGAAAACTAAGGGTGGTTTTCGTAAAAACTTGTTCACAAGTTATTGAGCTGGCGGCAGCAGTCACGGTCGCCCCAACACCCGATTCCGGCGTGTAAGTCCCGCGCTTCCTACAACCCTAAAAGACCGGTCATACCGGACAGGATTTGCCGTCGAACCAGGTGCCCTCGACGAAGGTCGTCGTCGGGATTTCCGGCACGCCAAATTTGTTGTGCTGGAGCTGGCCGGCCAGGATTTCCACCGCCTGCGCGCCCACGGTCTCGTGATTCTGCCGCACCCCGGCCGTCAGGCCGTTGAATTCCTCGAGGAA
The DNA here is from genome assembly GCA_029945855.1 of Lacunisphaera sp. GTDB lineage: Bacteria > Verrucomicrobiota > Verrucomicrobiia > Opitutales > Opitutaceae > Lacunisphaera. Next base: position 13,507 of record JAQSDJ010000124.1, on the reverse strand, counting down.
CACGTCGACGAATGCAACATCGCGCGGGATGCGCAGCCCCATCCGGCGCAGCTGCGGCAGCACGAAGGAACCCTTGCTGATCACGACTTCCGGCTGATGTTCCTTGAACCAGCGCTCGAAGGGCTTCGCGTCGGGCGTGACGTCGGAGCGATTCTCGTTGAACCAGCGCTCGACCGGCAGCGGGTCGGGGAAGATGTGCGCGGGGATGCACTCCTCCGCCGTGAGGTTCTGCTGCTCGCAGAGGTAGCCGGCGGTCCAGAGATGGTCCACCGCATGGTCCCAGCCGCGGTGCATGACGAAGCCGATGCGGCGGTAACCGGCGGCGATGACCTTCTGCAGCGCCAGGCGCACGATGTCGCACTGGTTGTTGGTGACGTTGTGCAGCACGGGCTGGTGGGGGAAATAGTCGATCTTCACCGCGCTGAAGTTGCGCCAGTCGAGTTGGAGCGCATCCCCCATCTCGCGGCCGTGCGAGGCAATGATGAGGCCGTTGATGCCGCGGGAAAACAGGATCTGGCTCAGCCGTCCGTGCGTCATGCCTTCGTCGCGCAGCCAGAAATGCTCGAGGCGGAACCCGAGTTCCTCCGCCTTCGCCGCGGCGCCAGAGAAAAACTGCGGATGGGCGGTGACCTCCTTCCACCCCCAGCGCGTGGTCCAGTTGGTCACGTAGGCCAGCGTGGGCTTGCTGCGCGGCAACGCGACCTTGCTCCGGTAGGACACAAGCGCGCGCAGCATCGGATCAGGCGTATAACCCATCTCGAGCGCCAGCGCCTGAAGCCGCCGCCGCGTCGTCTCCGGCAGCCGCGGGTGGTTGCGCAGCGCCAGCGAAACCGTGGTGACATGCACCCCCGCCTTTTTCGCGACGTCCGCCAGGGTAATCCGTTTATCGCTCACGCCGGAACTGTGCGCGCGAGGGCGGATCGAATTCAAGTCTATTGTTAGTATGCTCCACCCCTTGTTGCCCGCCGGCCGAGCGTATCAAATCACGACCTGAGCACTTACCCCGGCTGCCCCGCTGTGTGCTGTTCCCATGATTTTTTCCCCATGATTCTCCGCCTGCTGTGCACCGCCCGCGCGGGCCGGCTGGAACACGCCGGAAAATCGTTCATCCCCCACTTCCATGGCTGACTCCCCCCGGACCCTCCCTGCTGCGCCCGCCACGCCCAAGGCCACCCCGACGGCCGCCCCGCTTTTTCTCGATCCCGATCAGCCGCTCGCCCGCCGCATCGACGACCTCGTGGCGCGCCTGGAGCTGCCCGAGAAAATCAACCAGCTGTTGCACGAGAACAACGCCGTCCCGCGCCTCGACGTGCCCGCTTACAACTGGTGGAACGAGGCCTGCCATGGGGTCGGGCGCAACGGCCGGGCCACCGTCTTCCCCCAGGTCATCGGCCTAGGGGCCACCTGGAACCGGGCGCTGGTGCAACGCGTTGCCACGGCCATCTCCGACGAGGCCCGCGCCAAGCACCACGCCGCCCTGGCCGTCGGCCAGCGCGGCCAGTATCAGGGTCTCACCTTCTGGACGCCCAACGTGAACATCTTCCGCGATCCCCGCTGGGGCCGCGGGCAGGAGACGTTCGGCGAGGATCCGTTTCTCACCGGTGAACTCGGCCTGGCGACGGTCCGCGGCCTGCAGGGGGACAACCCGCGGCAGCTCAAGACCGCAGCCTGCGCCAAGCACTACGCCGTCCACAGCGGCCCGGAGCAGGCGCGCCATACGTTCGACGCCCGCCCCACCCCCAAGGATCTCACCGAGACCTATCTCCCCGCCTTCGAAAAGCTCGTCCGCGGCGGGGTCGAGGCCGTGATGGGGGCCTACAACCGCGTGCTCGGGGAGCCCGCGTGCTCCAGCCCGCTGCTGCTCGGGGAGATCCTGCGCGGGCAATGGGGCTTCCAGGGCCACGTCGTCAGCGACTGCGGCGCCATCGATGATTTTCACCAGCACCACAAGGTCACCAAGGACGCCGCGGCCTCCGCCGCGCTGGCGGTCAAGCGCGGCTGCGACCTCAACTGCGGCTGCACCTACCACGACCTCGTGGTCGCCGTGCGCGCCGGGCTGATCACCGAGGCCGAGATCGACGTCTCGCTGCGCCGGTTGCTCGCCACCAAGTTCAAGCTCGGCCTGTTCGATCCGCCGGCCCGGGTGCCGTGGTCCAAGACCCCCGCCTCGGTCATCGACAGCCCCGCCCACCGGGCCCTCGCCCGCGAGGCCGCGGCCGAATCCATCGTCCTGCTCAAGAACAACGGCGTCCTGCCCCTCCGGCGCAACCTCGGCAGCCTGCTGGTCTGCGGCCCCACCGCGGCGAACACCGGCGCCCTCCTCGGCAATTACTACGGCATCTCCTCGCGGCTCGTCACCCTGCTCGAGGGCATCGTCGGCAGTGTCCACGAGGGCTGCCGCGTGGTCTACCGCGCGGGCTGCCCGCTGTTCAGCCCGATGGCGCCGGGCGTCAACTACACCTTTTCCACCGCCGCGGAAAACGAGCTCACCATCGTCGTCCTCGGCCTCGACCCCTCGCTCGAGGGCGAGGAAGGCGACGCCGTGGCCTCGCCGACGGGCGGCGACCGCGACGCCATTGAGCTGCCCGCGGTCCAGCGCGAGTTCCTGCTCGAGCTGCGCAAACACGCGAAGAAACTCGTGCTGGTGCTCACCGGCGGCAGCGCCATCGCCGTGCCCGAGGCGCATGAGCTGTGCGACGCTGTCTTGCAGGTCTGGTATCCCGGCTGCGAAGGCGGTTTCGCCCTCGCCGACGTGCTGTTCGGCGTCACCTCCCCCTCGGGGAAAATGCCCGTCACCGTCCCGCGGTGCACCGCCGACCTGCCGGATTTCGAAAACTACGACATGCGCGGCCGCACCTACCGTTTTGCGCAGGCCGAGCCGCTGTATCCATTCGGTTTTGGCCTCAGTTACGCCAAGTTCTCCTACGGGCCCCTGACCGTGTCCGCCCCGGAACTGGCCCGGAACGGCGAGGTCGTGCTGGAGACCACGCTGGTCAACAGCAGTGACCGGTCGGCGACCGAAGCGGTCGAGTGCTACATCGTGCCGCCGCGCGACTGGCCCGAGGCCCCGCGCGCGACCCTGGTGGATTTCCAGAAGATCACCGTGCCCGCGCAGTCCAAGGTCGCGGTCACCTTCCGGCTGCCCGCCGCGGCCTTCGCCCAGGTCAACGCCGCCGGTGAGCGCGTCCACGCTCCCGGAGGCTACGGTCTCGTCGTCGGTTCCGCCTCGCCCGGCCCGCGGGCCGAGGCCCTCGGCGCCCCCGCCCCGGCGTCGGGCCAGGTGATTTTGGTTTAATCCCCCGGCTGCTTTCCGCAGCCTTTTTTGTCCGTCACCCCCTTTATGAGCGACCCCGCACAGAAACTATCCTTCTTCGAAAAAGCCGGCTTCAGCGCCGGCGACGCCGCCGCGAACTTCGTGTTCATGTCGATGGTGCTCTTCCAAACGAGCTTCTACACCGACGTCTTCGGCCTCTCCGCGGGCGCCGCCGCCGCCATCCTGCTCTGGCCCCGCCTGTGGGACGCCGCGTTCGATCCCATCATGGGCATCATCGCCGACCGCACCAACACCCGCTGGGGCAAGTTCCGTCCGTGGGTGCTCTGGACCTCGCTACCCTGGGCCGTGGTCATGATCCTCGCCTATACCACCCCGCAGGGCTGGAGCATGGGGGCGATGATCGCCTACGCCGGCATCACCAACACCGTGTTGATGACCCTCTACTCGATGAACAACATGCCGTATTCCGCCCTGGGCGGCGTCATGACGGCCGACCTGAACGAACGCACCAAGCTCAACTCCTACCGCTTCGTCTCGGCCAACATCGCGCAGTTCATCGTCGGCGGACTGACGCTCCCGCTCGTCGCCAAGTTCGCCGCCGGCCACGACAAGCAGCACGGCTGGCAGATGACCATGACGATCTGGGCCGTCCTTTGCTTCATCCTCTTCCTCGTCACGTTCTTCACCACCAAGGAGCGCATCCAGCCCGTCGTCGCGACCAAGTCCTCCCCCAAGCAGGACTTCAGCGACCTGTTGAAGAACGGCCCGTGGATCGCCCTCTTCATTTATACGGGCTTCCATTTCGCCATGCTCACCTTCCGCGGCGGTGCGCACTACAACTACTACCACCACTACGCCGACAAGGGCGCGATGTTCGACTGGGTCGCGAAGCTCGGCCTCACCACGCCGGACCTGGCCTCCACCGGCAGCCTCGCCGACTGGCTGGGCTACATCGTCCATGGCACCCGCGAGACCGCCACCAATGCCGCCGACGTCTTCAACAGCATCGTCAACATGGTCGGCACCGGCACCACGATCATCTTCATCATGCTTTCGACGGGCCTGTCCGGAAAATTCGGCCGGAAGAACGTCGCCCTCGTCTGCTTCTCGCTCGCGGCGGTGAACGCCTTTGCGATGTATCTGCTGCCGCCCGACGCCACTTGGGGCATGGTCATCCTCGCCATCACCGGCTCCATCGTCTACGCCCCGACCTGCGCCATCATGTGGGCGATGTATGCCGACGCCGCCGACTACTCCGAATGGCAGACCGGCCGTCGCTTCACCGGCATGGTTTTTGCCACGATCGGCTTCTCCCTCAAGTCCGGCCTCGCCCTCGGTTCGGCGGGCCTGCTCTGGGTTCTCTCCGGTTTCTGGGGCTACGAGACCCACCTGCCCAGCGCCCCCAATGCCATCGCCGGTTTCCGCGCCTGCTCCAGCATCCTCGTCGGCCTCTTCTTCGTGGGTTGCGTGCTGTCCGTCGCCGCGTGCGGCTTGAACAAGAGCAAGACCCTGCAGATGTCCGCCGAACTCGACGAGCGCCGCCGGAAAGCCGTCGCCACCACTTGATCTCCCGTCCCGCGCGGACGCACCTCCGCCATGAAACTCACCGCCCTCGCCGCCTGCCTGCTGGTTCTGGCCTGGGCGGGCTGCGTTTCCCATCCCGCGCCGGTGTCCCCGCCGCCGGCCGGGCCGGATCCCTTTGCGGCGTTGCAGAAAAACCTGCACGCAACGCAGGTGAAGGCCCTCGTGGGGGAGCCGGACGAGATCAAGCCCTTCAAGACGACCGCCCTCCCCAGCGAGGTCTGGGTCTACCGCCGGAAGATTTCCGAGGCGGTCCTGCAGGTGCCGATCGGCACCCGCGACGTGCCCGCGACCAATCCCATCACGGGACAACCCACCACCACCAGCGAGACGATCTACGAGAACCAGCTTGAGATTGTCATTGAGACCATCGAGCTGCTGCTGATCGAGCAGCGGCTCGCCGAGTGGAAGCGCTCGCGCTCGACCGAGCGGGCGTTTCGCTGAGCCCTCCCTTTACCATGTCCCGCATCATCACCCTGCTGCTCTTTCTTCTCACTTCCCTCGGACTGCGCGCCGAGGACGGCTACCGGCTCTGGCTGCGCTACGACCGGCTGGCCGGCGCGCCGGCCGTCACCACCGTGGTCCTCGCCACCCCGGGCGGCGCCGACTCGCCCACCCTCACCGCCGCGCGGCAGGAACTCCAGAGCGGCCTCGGCGGCCTGACCGGGGCCACCCCCACGATCACCCTCCAGAAGACCGGCGGCGAGATCGCCGCCGCGGGCGCCGAGGGCTACGCGCTGCGCACCGCCGCTGACGGCGCCGTGCATATTTCGGCCAACAGTGACACCGGCGTGCTCTACGGCGCCTTTGCGCTGTTGCGTCACCTGCAGACCGGCCGGTCGCTGGAAAAGCTGGACCTCACCAGCGCCCCGAGGATTTCGCGCCGCATCCTCAACCACTGGGACAACCTGAACGGTTTCATCGAGCGGGGCTACGCGGGTTTCTCGCTCTGGCAATGGTTCTATCTGCCGGGGATCCGCGACCCGCGCTACCGCGACTACGCGCGGGCCTGCGCCTCGCTCGGACTCAACGGCGCCGTCCTGACCAACGTCAATGCCAACGCCCTCGTCCTCACCCCCACCTATCTCGCCAAGGTCGCGGCGCTCGCCGACGAGTTCCGGCCCTACGGCATTCGCGTCTACCTCACGGCGCGGTTCAGCGCCCCGCTCGAGATCGGCGGGCTCAAGACCGCCGACCCGCTCGACCCCGCCGTCGCCGCCTGGTGGAAAGCCAAGGTCGACGAAATCTACCGCCACGTCCCCGACTTCGGCGGCTTCGTGGTGAAGGCCAACTCCGAGGGTCAGCCCGGACCGCAGGATTACGGCCGCACCCACGCCGACGGCGCGAATATGCTCGCCGACGCCCTCGCCCCGCACCGCGGCATCGTGATGTGGCGGGCGTTTGTCTACGCCGCCGAAAACACCGTCGACCGCGTCAAGCAGGCCTACAACGAGTTCACGCCGCTCGACGGCAAATTCCGCCCGAATGTCGTCGTGCAGATCAAGAACGGCCCGCTCGACTTCATGCCGCGCGAACCCTTCTCCCCGCTGTTCGGCGCCATGCCGAAAACCCCACTCGCGCCCGAGTTGCAGCTCACCCAGGAATACCTCGGCATGTCCACCCAGCTCGCCTTCCTGGCGCCCATGTGGAAGGAGGTGCTCGACGCCGACACCTGGGCCCGCCGTGAGCCTGTCGAATCGGCCGCCGGCCGGGGCTCGACGGTCGCGCGCGTGGCCGACGGCAGCCTGCGCCACCAGCCGCTCAGCGTCATCGCCGGCGTGGCCAACACCGGCACCGACCGCAACTGGACCGGCCACCCGCTCGCCCAGGCCAACTGGTATGCCTTCGGCCGGCTCGCCTGGGATCACACCCTCAGCAGCGAGGCCATCGCCGACGAATGGACGCGGATGACTTTCGGCCACGACGCGAAACTTGTGCAGACCATCACGTCACTCCTGCTCGGTTCGCGCGAGACGGTCGTGAACTATTCCATGCCACTGGGCCTGCATCACATCATGGCCGAGGGCCACCATTACGGCCCCGGCCCGTGGGCGACCCACCAGCGCGCGGACTGGAGTTCGATTTACTATCATCAGGCCGATGCCGCCGGCCTCGGCGCGGCCCGCAGCGCCGGCGGCTCGAACGCCATCGCCCAATACGCCCCCGAACTCGCCGCGCTCTGGGGCGATCCGGAAAAATGCCCGGAAAATCTCCTGCTCTGGTTCCACCACGTCGCGTGGGACCACCCCATGAAGTCGGGCCGCCCGCTCTGGGACGAACTCTGCCTGCGCTACCAGCAGGGCGTCGACGAAGTCCGCGCCATGCAGCGCGCCTGGGTCTCGCTGGCCGGCCAGATCGACGAACCGCGCTTCACCGAGGTGCAAGCCCGGCTGCAACGGCAGGCCGATGACGCCGTCATCTGGCGCGACGCCTGCCTGCTGTATTTCCAGACCTTCTCGCAACGCCCGCTGCCCGCCGGCGTCGAGCCTCCCGCGCACGACCTGGATTATTACAAGGCGATCAAGCTGCGCTACGCCCCCGGGCATCCCAGCGATTATTGACCCTAAATACAGCGGAAGGATTGGCCACAAAAGGCACAAAAAGCGCAAAAGCAGAAGTTTGAGACCGATTGATCACAAGAAAAGTATTCACCTCATGGCTGCGCAGACATCTGAACGCAATCGATCGATTCCCTCAGTGCGTTCTCCGCACTGCTATCCTGTAAAATCCTCGCAGGGCGCGAGGAAATCCCCAGCCGGCGGATTTGCCCTGACGGGAACGCTGGTCTGCGCTAATCGGCGCTGATTATGAAACCAGAGATATATCAGGCCGAGGGGTATCAATTCATGGGTGCCGCCTTTGAAGTGTATAACGATCGTGGGTATGGGATGGCAGAGGAAATCTATCAAGAGAGCTTGGAAATCGAACTTGAGTTGCGAGGAATCGCTTTCCACTCAAAGCCCGAGTTGCGCTGCCATTACAAAGGACGGGAGTTGAAGAAGCGCTATGTCCCCGATCTATTCGCGTTCGGTTGCCTGGTGGTGGAACTCAAAGCCGTGACCCAGCTCGCGGCCGAACACGAAGCCCAACTCATCAATTATCTGCGCCTCCCCCGCCAGCCGGTCGGCTATCTCGTCAACTTCGGCCACAAGGACACGCTCGAATGGAAGCGCTTTATCCTTTCCGAGTTCTGCCCATCAGCGTCGATGAGCGCAGATTAGCGTTCCTTCCTACGGTTTTCTTTGGTTGCGGCGAAGCCGCGCTGCGACCTCTGCGTTTCAAGTGCATTTTCTCGGTTGAAACGTCTTCGCCCACTCCCCCTGTGGGCGGAGTGCCCTCAAAGCCACATTCCCTCTCCCCTCAGAATGACACTACGCCTCCTCCTCCCCACTCTCACTTTCACCCTCACTCTTTCCTCGGCGGCGCTCGCCGCCGCCGAACCAGTCGCCTTCGACTCGTTCACCTACACCGGACGCGACGATGTGTTCGCCCCGCCTCTCCCCGTCGGCCACTATCGCAACCCGATCCTCGCCGGCTACTACCCCGACCCGAGCATCTGCCGGGTGGGCGATGATTACTACCTGATCAATTCCTCCTTTGCCCACTTTCCCGGCATCCCGATCTTCCACAGCCGCGACCTCGTGAATTGGGAGCAGATTGGCCATGTCATCGACCGGCCCACCCAGCTCAAATACGACGGCCTCGGCATCACCCGCGGCATCTTCGCCCCCGCGATCAGCCACCACAACGGCGTCTTCTACATCGTCTGCACGATGGTGGATGCCGGCGGCAACTTCCTCATGACCGCGAAGGATCCCGCCGGCCCGTGGTCCGATCCGGTGTGGCTGGATTTCGACGGCATCGACCCCTCGCTCTTCTTCGACGACGACGGCCGCGCCTGGATGGTCAACAACGGCAACCCGCCCGACAACCAGCCGCTCTACCAAGGCCACCGCGCCATCTGGATCCAGGAATTCGACATCACGAACCAAAAGTTGACCGGCCCGCGCTCGATCATCGTCAACGGCGGCGTCGACCTTGCGCAGAAACCCGTCTGGATCGAGGGACCGCACCTCTACAAACGCGAGGGCTGGTATTACCTCTGTTGCGCCGAAGGCGGCACCTCCAGCCAGCACTCCCAGGTTATTTTGCGCGGCAAGTCGCCCACCGGTCCCTTCACCCCGTGGGACAAGAATCCCATCCTCACGCAGCGCGACCTCGACGGATCCGCCCCGCACGCCGTCACCTGCACCGGCCACGCCGACCTCGTGATCGGACCCGACGGCAACTGGTGGTCCGTCTTCCTCGCCTGCCGTCCCTACGCCCCCGACCGCTGGGCCACGGGCCGCGAGACCTTCCTGCTGCCGGTGAAGTGGACCGACGACGGCTGGCCGCAGATCCTCCCGCCCGGCGAGCGCGTGCCCTACATCGTGAAGTCACCGATCTTCAAAAACCAATCCGCCCAAACTATTGCACAGGAGAAAACGGAGGGCACGGAGAAGAATCATAGCTCTAATACCAGACCCTCTGTTTCCTCCGTTACCTCCTGTGAAAATGCCTTGGTGCCTTTGTCCGGCAATTTCACCCTCACCGACGAATTCGATCAGCCGGCGCTCTCTCCCCTCTGGCTAATGCTCCGCACGCCGAAAGAAACCTGGTGGCAGCTCGCCGACGGCAAACTCAGCCTCACCCCGCGGGTCGACGCGCTCGGCGGCAAGGGCAATCCGTCGTTCCTCGGCCGCCGCGTGCAGCATGCGAAGTTCGATGCCTCGGTCACCCTCGCCGTGCCGGCCGAGAGCGGCATCCAAGCCGGCCTCACGATCATTCAGAACGAGAAACAGTATTTCACCTGCCAAGTCAGCCGGGCCGGCGACCTCGTCAGCCTGGCCGTCGTGCGGTGCCACCAGGGCAAGAGCGAGACCCTGGTCGAGCGCTCGCTCGCCGCGACGGACGAGATCGAACTGCAGCTTCACGCCGACGCGACGACCTACACCTTTCGTTGTGCCCGCGACGGAGGCGAGCCTGAGCTCCTGCTCGCCGGCATCGACTCCTACCCGGCCAGCGTGCAAGCCGCCGGTGGCGGCATGCATTTCACCGGCGCGCTCGTCGGCATCTATGCGCTTAAGGCGCCATGACAGCCTGACGCGCTCAGAAGCCCATGCTCACGCCGCCGTCGACGGGCATCACGACACCGGTGATGAACTTGGCCGCGGGGGACGCGAGGTAGACGGCGGCCCAGCCGACATCCTCCGGATCGCCGAGACGGGCCAGCGGCGTGCGGCTGATGATCTTGCTCCGGCGGTGCGGGTCGCCGGCGAAGGCCTTGCGGGACATCGCGGTGTCGATCCAGCCGGGCGCGATCGCGTTGATGCGCACGTTGTGCGGCGACAGCTCCGTCGCCATGGTGCGGATCATGCCGATCATCGCGGACTTGGCCGCGGCGTAGGCGACGACCAGCGGGATACCAAAGAGCGAGGCCATCGACGCCATGTAGATCACGCTGCCGTGCTTGCGCTCGATCATGCCGGGGATCACCGCCTGGGCCAGGGCGTGCGCGCCGAAGATGTGCGTGCCCATCACGTCCTGCAGCTCGGCGGGGGTGGTCTCGATCGCGGGCTTTTTGAGGTGTTTGCCGGCATTGTTGACGAGGCAGGTGACCGGCCCGTGCTCGCGCTCGATGCGCGCCACGACCGCGGGCGCCGCGTCGAACTGCGTGATGTCGTGCACGACATAGGCGGCGCGGTCACCGAGCCCCTGCACCGCCTCGGCCAGCTCGGCTTCGCGCCGCCCGATGAGCGTCACGCGGGCGCCGGCCGCATGCATGGCCTGCGCCACGGCGAGGCCGATGCCGGTGCCGCCGCCGGTGATGAGCGCGTGCTCGCCCTGCAGCGAGAAGACGTCGGGAAATTTGAGCGGTTTGGCAGAAGACATGGAATTAAAGGGAAACCTCAAAAGCCAAACGTCCAAACGCTAAAGAAACCGGAACGAGCACCGAAAAATCCGAATTCCGAATTTGGTGTCTGGAGATTATTTGGGATTTGGCGTTTGGAATTTGGCGTTTTGTGACGTCCAGCAGACTCAACTATTTTCCGCGGTTGAAGGATTCCACCACCCCGCGAATGGCCTTGGTGTGGTCGGGCGTGCTGCCGCAGCAGGAGCCGATGATGCCCGCGCCCGCCGCCAGAACCTCGGGCACGTCTTGCGCCATTTCGGCCGGCAGCTGCTTGTAGACGGCCTTCAGTTTCTCGAGGACGGGCAACCCGGCATTGGGCTGCACCATGACCGGCAGCGCGCAAGTCTGCTGGTAGAGGCGGGCGACCATGGCCGCGCCCTTCATGTCCATGCCCGTGCCGCAGTTGAGCGCCACGATGTGCGCCCCACGCGCCGCGACGAACTCGGCGGCCTGCTCGGGGGAGATGCCCATCATCGTCTTGTAAAAAGTGCCGTCCATGGACAGGTCGTAGGCGAGCGAGGCAATGATGCAGGGTGCCTTGGCCGCCTTTGCGGCGTCGATGGCGAGGCCCAGTTCCTCGAGCCCGGTCTGCGTCTCGATGATGATCGCGTCGGCCCCGGCGTTGACCAGGGCGGCGGCCTGTTCCTCGAGCGCGGAGAGCGCCTCGGCCTCGGGGAGGTCGCCGTAGGGCTCGAGCAGCGCGCCAAGCGGACCGATGTCGCCCAACACATAGCCGGTCCGGCCGCCGAAGGCCTCGCGGGCGATGCGGACGGCGGCGGCGTTGATCTCCGCCAGGTCCGGCTCGTGATGGTGACGGCGCAGCATGATGCGGCTGCCGCCGAAGGTGTTTGAAATGATGCAGTCGGCCCCGGCCTCGGCGTAGCGGCGCTGGATGCCGAGCACGCGGTCGGGATGCGTGAGATTCCAAGCCTCGCCGCAGGCGCCCGATTCGAGGCCGGCGAGCATGAGTTGCGTGCCCATGGCGCCATCGCACACGAGGCGGCGGGTGACCAGGGCTTCCAGGAGAGGGGGACGGTTCATGTAGGAAAGAAAGAATATTTAGCCGCGGATTGCACGGATGAAGACGGAGAATCTTTTGCCCGAACCTACCCCAAGGAATGCAGGCGAACGCTGTTTGTTATTCTTCACTGCGCTCAACCATAATCATGCAATCGAACAGCCTGTTTTCTCTCAAGAGGCGCTCACTAAAATGGTGGAACCCGTCCTCCGGACGGGTTGTGGGACGCACACCAAGGCAAACCGGTCCGGAGGACCGGTTCCACCCCCATCAACGGCAGCTGTCGAGCTCCTTGACGATGATTTGGGCGACCTCCTCCGGCACCCCCGGGCGCGACTGCTCATCGCCCCAGCGCAATTGCGCGGTGTAGGCGTCGCCGGTAGTGAGCCCGAGCTTCAGGGCCTCGAGGTCAATCCGCTCGGCGAACTTCGCTGGCAGGTCCACCTTCACCTCGCCGAAATCGTCCCACACCTTCAGGGAGGCGGGCAGGTCGCGCCAGTAGAGGATCTGGTATTTCACGACGTTGCCGGCGGGACGCGCGACGGCCACGGCGGTGGCGACAGGCTTCACGCCGGCGCGCAAGGTTGCCTTGGGGGCCTCGCCCTTGCCCACGAGGTAGAGAAAAAGGTCCACGGCGCTCGAGGCGTCAGACCCGTAGCCGTCGGCGCCGATCTCGTCGGCGAACATCTGGCTGATCGGCGCGCCGCCGATCGTCATTTTGATGTGGTCGTAGCCCGGCCGGTCAAGGCCGTCGATGACGGTCTTCATGTAGGTCATCGTCGTGGTGAGCAGGGCGCTCATGCCGATGATGTCGGGCTTGAACTCGTCGGCCGCGGCCGTGAATTTCTCGAGGCTCTGGTCGACGCCGATGTCCTTCACGATGAACCCGGCGCCCTCGGCCATCATGCAGACGAGGTTCTTGCCGATGTCGTGGAGGTCGCCGCGCACCGTGCCGATGAGGAGGCGGCCGGCGGAGGAATCGACGGCGCCCTGGGCGCTGAGGAGCGGCTTGAGCACGCCCATGCCGGCCTTCATGGCGCGGGCGGCGATGAGCACCTCGGGCACGTAGAGGATGTTGTGCTTAAAATCCTCGCCGACGACGCTCATCCCGGCGATGAGGCCTTCCGTGAGGATCTCCTGCGCGGAGCGGCCCTCGGCGAGGGCGGCCGCGACGAGCTGTTCGATCTCCTTGGCTTTGCCCTCATAGAGGCATTGGTTCATCAAGGCGTAGTCGGGCATGGGGCGTGGGGGTTGAATCGTTCTCGTTCTCCTAATCTTTCTCCTTCTCTCACTGTTCCCGTCGGTCAGGGCAAGGCTGGGAGAACGAGAAGGATTACGAAAATGAGAACGAAGCGAAATAGTTGGGTTGCGTGGTTGGTTTGTAGGGCTGCCGCTCGTCGGCAGGCCGCGGCCCGGCGACAAGCGCCGGCCCTACAATTAATAGTTTTTCAGCTCACGCCGAAATGGGCCCGGTTGAATTCGTCGAGGGCGGCCTTCATGGCGACGATATTTTCGCGGGGCATGCCGGGGCTGGTGCCGCCGCCGACGGAGAGGACCAGGCCCTTGCCGTTGTTGGCGCCCTTCTCAAGCACATCGAGGGTGGCGGCGCGGACGTCGGCGGGCGTGCCGCGCACGCCGACCTCGAGGGGATTGACGTTGCCCATGAGACCGATGCGGTCGC
>JAQSDJ010000123.1 GCA_029945855.1 Lacunisphaera sp. | reverse complement strand
TCACCGTGCGGACCGACGAGGCCGCGCTGACCATCACGCTCACCGGCCACGGCGGCGAGATTCCTGTGCGCGAGGCGAAGATCGACGTCGGCAACGCCGGCACCGCCGCACGCTTCCTGACGGCCTTCGTCTGCCTGCGGCCAGACGGCGTCTACCATTTCGACGGCGATGAGGCCATGCGCCACCGCCCGATCGGCGCGCTGCTCGAAGCCCTGGAAGCGCAAGGCGCCCGGGCCTCGGCGCGCAGTTTCCCCTTCACCCTCAGCACCGCCGGCCTGCGCGGCGGCACCGTCGAGCTCGATGCCTCCGAGAGCAGCCAGATGCTGTCGGCGCTGCTGATGGTCTCACCGCACGCGCACGCGCCGCTCACGGTGAGACTCAAGGGCGAAACCGGCTCCAAGCCGTTCGTGACGATGACCGAGGCGATGGTGCGGCAGTTCGCCGCCGCGCCGGCCGACTACCGGATCGAGGGGGATGCGTCGGCCGCCAGCTACTTTCTCGCCCTGCCCCTCGTCACCGGCGGCACGCTCGCGCTGCCGAACCATGGCGGTCCGCTCCAGGGCGACATGAAATTCAGCGAGGTCATCGGCGCGATCGCCCGGGACCGGCGCGGTCTCGACCGGAATTTCCGGGAGTTCTCCGACACCTTCCTGACGCTCGCCGCCATCGCCCCGCTGCTCGACGGCCCGACGAAGATCTCCGGCATCGCCCACACCCGCAAGCAGGAGACCGACCGCGTCGCCGGCATGGCGCGCGAACTGAAAAAACTCGGCCAGCACGTCATCGAGACCGAGGATTCGCTCGAGATCCACCCGCGGCCGCTCACGCCTGGCGTCGAGATCGAGACCTACCACGACCACCGTTTCGCCATGAGCTTCGGCATCCTCGGCTGCCACGACCTGCGGAAAAATGGCCAACCCTGGCTCACGATCAAGGATCCGGGCTGCTGCGCGAAGACTTTTCCCGCATTCTTTGACTTGCTGGCCGGGCTCCATGCTGGCTCTCATTGACCCTCCGATGGCACCCACCTCCTTCATCATCATCGCCATCGACGGCGGCGCCGCCTCCGGCAAATCGTCGTCGTCCAAGATCCTGGCCGACCGGTTCAACCTGCTCCACGTGGACACCGGCTCGTTCTACCGGCACATCACCTACGAGCTGCTGCGCATGGGCGTGGCCCACACCGACCTGCCGGCGATCAACGCCGCGCTGGCCACGCTGGTTTTCACGACCCGCCTCAACGGCCGCTCCGCCCAGATGCTCATTGGCGGAAAACCCGCCGGCAGCGAGATCCGCGGGCAGAACGTCAACGAGCACGTCTCGCACTATGCCGCCATCCCCGAGGTGCGCCACGCCCTGCTCGGCTACCAGCGCGGCCTGGTCGACGTGGCGAAGGCGCACGCCTTCCGCGGCCTGGTGATGGAAGGGCGCGACATCGGCTCGGTGATCTTCCCGGACGCGGATTTTCGCTTCTTCCTGCACGCCGATCCCGCCGAGCGCGCCAAGCGCCGCGCGAACGAGGGCCAGACCGACTCCATCGCCGAGCGCGACCGCATCGACTCCTCGCGCAAGGCCTCCCCGCTCACCTGCCCGACCGGCGCCATTTCCATCGACACGACGTCCCTGCCGCTCGCCCAGGTTGTCGAGCAGGCCGCGACCCTCATCGCCGGGAAGATCGGCTGAGCCCCGGGCATGTCCTACCTGTGCGACAACCTCTGCATGACGCCCCTCTACGGCGTCTCCCACTATGCGGTGCGCGGGTGCTACGAGGCCTTCTTTCGCGGTGAGGTGGTCGGCACGGATAACCTGCCCCGCACCGGGCCGTTCATCGTCGCCGCCAATCATGTCAGCTATCTCGACCCGCCGTTCATCGGCTGCCAGGTGCCGCGCCAGTTGCGGCCGTTTGCCCGGCGGACGCTGTGGGCCGGCGGCATTGTGAACTGGTGGCTCGATGGCGTGGGCTGCATTCCCGTCGATCGCGGTTCGGCCGACGTCGGCGCCATCCGGCGGGTGATGCAGGCGCTGGAGGAAAATCTTGGGCTCATTCTCTTCCCCGAGGGCACGCGCTCGCCCACCGGCCGGTTACAGCCGCCCAAGTCCGGCGTCGGGCTCATCGCCTGCCGCACCAGCGTGCCGGTGGTGCCCTGCCGGATCTTCGGCGCCTTCGAGGCCTTCCGCAAAGGCAAGGCCCTGCCGCGGCTGGGCACCCCCGTCAGCGTCGTTTTTGGCCCGCCCCTCCTGCCCGCGCAGTTCGACGATCCCACCGCCGGCAAGGCCCGCTACGAACTTGCCGCCGAGCGCATCATGCAGGGAATCGCGGCGCTCGTGCCGCCGGAGTATGCGGTGATATGAGGCGGGCGAAGCTGCCCGCGTGAACCCGGTTTTCCCTGCTCGCCAGCCACCCCAGATCGGCCTGTTCTCTGTTCCCTGTCTCCTGCCTTCAGCTTCATGCCCAACCGACCCGAAACTGTGATTACACCTCTGCCACGGGCAGCGTGTTATTGCCTGCTGACCCATGCCGAATTCGCCTGACCACCTGAAGATGACGCCGTTCTACGGCTTCTTTCATTATCTCGCGGGCCAGATCCATGCGATGTGGTTCCGGGGCGAGGTGGTCGGCACGGAAAATTTCCCCCGCACCGGTCCGTTCCTGATCGCGTCCAACCACGCCAGCCATCTCGACCCGCCGCTCGTCGGCAGCCAGATCGCCAAACAGATGCGGTTCTTCGCCCGCAAGAGTCTTTGGCACAACCGGCTGGTCGGCTGGTGGCTCGACCAGGTGGAGACCATCGCGGTGGAACGCGA
>JAQSDJ010000122.1:2465-30165 GCA_029945855.1 Lacunisphaera sp. | reverse complement strand
CGCCGTCTTTCTCGGCCGGGATGGCCGGATCCCGTGGACCATCATGCCCGACCAGCTGCACCCGACCGCCGCCGGCTACCAGCTCTGGACCGAGTCCTTCCTGCCGCTGTTGAACGAGATGATGAAGTAGGGGCGGGGGTTTGTCGGGCGTCCCGGGCGGACGCCCGCGGGCGGCGACAAGCGCCGTCCCTACACGGCCCACCGCGGCGGCTTAGAGCCTATCCGAATAACCCAGCCTTGCGTAGGCCCGCGTGCTTGCACGCGCTGCATTTCCCTCGGAGCGCGACCAAAGTCGCTGGCCCACCCCGAACCAGATAGGAGATAGCGGGTAGGCCCTTACTTCTTCTCGAAGTCCACCAGTTCCATCTCGAACACCAGCGTGGCGTTGCGGCCGATAGTCGGCGGGCGCCCGCGGGAACCGTAGGCCATTTCCGGCGGGACGATCAGGATCCATTTCTCGCCGCGACGCATGCGCTGCAAGGCCTCGTCCCAGCCCTGGATCAGTTCCCCCCGGCCGATGCGGGCGGTGAGGGGGGACTCGCGATTGGGGGACTCGTCAAACACCGTCCCGTCCAGCAGCATGCCCTTGTAGAGGACGGTGCACTTGGTGCCTTCCGCCGGCGTGGCGCTCGTGGAATCGGTGGCCGGTTGCAGCACCACGTAGCGCAGGCCGGTGTAGGTGCGCTTCGCGTTGGGCCAGCGCTTCTCAACAACCTCCAGATCCGCCATGGGCAGCTTCTCGCGCTGGGCGTGCAGCGGTGCGGCACCGAGGCTAAGCAGCGCGGCGAAAAGAAATGTGAGACGGCGGACGGCGGAGAGGCTCATGGCTTTTTCTGGGGCGGAGTGACGCGAAAGGTAAATGGCGGTTCTGCCGCCGTCGAGTTCCGTTCGGCGGCGACCGCGGTTTTGTCCGTCTTGACCGTCGGGATTTCCGCGGCGGGTGCGGGGCTGACCGTGGGCAGTGCGGCCGGCTGGGCCGCAAAACCGCGCTCGATCAGCTCGATCGACTTCAAGTCGCGGGACTTGCCCTTGTCGATCTGGCGGTTGGGGCCGAAGGACCCCATGATGACGGCGATCACCCGGCGGCCGTTGCGCTCGGCCGTCACGCTCAGGCAGTAGCCCGCGCCCATGGTGTAGCCGGTCTTCAGGCCGTCGACGCCCGCCACCCGGCCGAGGAGGTTGTTGTGATTCTGCATGTGCTGCGGGCCGGAGGTGCGCGCGGCACCGAAATCGCGGTTGCGCACGGCGGTGTATTTCAGCGCGTCGGTGTGCGTCACGAGGTGACGGCACAGCAAGGCGAAGTCACGGGGCGTGGTCAGGTCGCCATCGGCGATGCGCCGGCTCGAGGGGGGGAGCCCGTGCGGGGTGCGGAACGTGGTGTGCATCATGCCGAGCTCGCGGGCCTTGGCGTTCATGAGCTCGACAAAAGCTTCCACCGAACCCGCGGCGGCGCGCGCCAGCGCATGCGACGCATCGTTGGCGGACTGGATCATCATGGCGTAGATCAGCTCCTCGACCGGAAAGGTCTCGCGCGGGTCGAGAAAGACCTGGGTGCCGCCCATTTTCGAATCCTCGACGGTGATTCTCACCGGCGTCTGCAGCGTGAGGCCGCCGCTCGCCAGCTTGTCGTGGAGCACGGCAAACGTCATCAGCTTGGCCATGCTCGCCGGCGGGTTGGACGCGTCGGCGTTCTCCTCGAGCAGCACGCGGCCGGTCGCGGCGTCCGTGACGATGAAGCCGGCGTAGACCGGCCGGGCGTTGTTGTCCGCCGCGGTGACGACGGTGAATCCGAGACAGAGGGTGGCGGCGCTCAGCAGCCGGCGGAAATGGGTCATGGGAATGCGCCAAGCCAGCGGCCCGCGCCGGACCGTGCAACCATAATTCCCGCCCGCAGAGGATTCGCTACGCCGACTTGATCGCCGGATGCTTCGCCACCAGGCCGAGGGCCTGGCGCAACAGCGTCTTGCCCGGCTCCATGCGGTGCCACGGCGAGGCCCCGGAAGGGTGCGGCAGCGGGATGCAATCCACCGCGTGGCCGCGGTAATCGATGCGGAATTTTTTCCCGATGATGTCATTCAGCGGCGCCGGCGGCAGGAATTGCGTGATGGCGAGCTTGCCGACCGGCAGCACCAGCGCCGGCCGGAGCAGGGCGAATTCCGCCGCGAGCCAGCGGGAGCAGCGGGCAATCTCTTCTTCGTCCGGCACGCGGTCGCCCCCGGTGTCCTTCTTGCCGGGAAAACAGCGGCAGACCGCGGCGAAGTAAATCCGGTCGCGCGCCTCTTCCTCGGTCCAGCCGAGCGATTCATTGAGCCACTTGAACAACGTCTTGCCGGCGGTCCAGGCGAAGGGCCGGCCGAGCTTGGGCTCCTTGTCCCCGGGCGCCTGGCCGACGAGCACGATGCGGCTGGCGACCGGCCGGCCCACGACCACCGGCGGGTGCATGTGCGGGCAGAGCGCGCAGGCGGAGAGCTTGGCCAGGTGGGTTTTGACCGAGGCGACGGAGGCGGGCATGCGGGCGAGGTTGGCTGACGGGAGGCCGATGGAAATGGAAAAGAAAAAGGCGGAGCCGCAAAGGGCTCCGCCTCGAAAGTTTGTTCGCTGGTGCGAACGGGGGATTAGTAGCGACCGCCGCCACCACCGCCGCCGCCACCGTAGCCGCCGCGGCCACCGCCGCCGCCGCCACCGTAACCGCCGCGACCGCCACGGCCACCGCCGCCGCCGCCGAAGCCGCCGCGACCGCCGCCGCCGCCGAAGCCGCCACCCGGGCGCTCTTCCTTCGGACGGGCCTCATTGACCTGCAGGGCGCGACCGCCGAGCTCGACGCCATTGGTCTTCTCGATGGCCATCTTGGCCTCATCGGCCGTGCCCATGGTGACGAACGCGAAACCGCGGGGGCGGCCGGTCATCTTGTCCATGGCGACGTAGGTGTCGGTCACGGAACCGAACTGCTCGAAGTGCGAGCGGAGCTCGGCCTCGGTGGTATTAAACGATAGATTTCCAACGTATAGTTTGGAATTGCTCATGTGATAAATCGTAGATCCTTCGCCATCTGCCAGTCCGTTCCCACTATGGGTTTCGAAATCATCACTTAAGCCAAACGCTCAGCCAACGACTCACCAGATGCTGTCATCAAAACGCTATCTCTAACGAGGCGGGTAAGGACGCTCAGTCCGGCGGGTAAAGCAAGGGAATTATTGCACCCGCCGTGACAAACCGCCCCGGGACAGGCATTTGTCCTGATCCGGCGGGACCGGTCAAATCGCGTATTTCGCGCGAATATCGTCCGGCAAGCGCACGGCCCGGGCCGTCGCGAGCGAGATCAAGACGTAGTCAAACCAGCCGTCGCAGCTGAGTTTTCCGTCGCTGGCGCGCTCGATCTGGAATTGCACCCTGACACCGATCAGCGTGAACCGCTCGATCCAGGTGCGCACCACGAAGCGGTCGCTGAGCCCGAGGGGCCGCTTGAAATTCATCTGCGTCGCGGCCATGAACCAGCCGAAGCCGCGCTGCTGGAATTCCGCCATGGGCATCCGGTAGCAGCGCTCCATCTGCTCGAAGCGCGCCGCGAGCACGTAATCCATGTAACGGCTGCTGTGGACATGCTGATACATGTCGATGTCGTCGGGTCGCACCTGCAGCTCGGTTTCAAATTTCGCATAAACCCAATGTGGGGCCACGTCCTTCGCCGCCGCGGATGGAACGAACTCCGGTGTATTCATCGGGGGAAGGTTGCGGTCAGGCGTCGTCACGGGTCAAAAGAAAAGGCCCGCGTAAGACCTATGCCATCATCGGATAACGCGGCCGTTGGACTCGAAGCGAACATTGAGATTCAGACCAAAATTAGTGGTTGCGCGGGATGGGCCCTGACTATACAAACAGATGTTTAAAAATATTGTTTCATATGCCAGGATTTCAGAAATCGGACACTCTTGAAATATTGCTTTATGCAGCTGAGGAACTGTTTGCGAAACAAGGTTTTGATGGAACGACCCTGCGGGACATCACCGGTCTTGCGGGTGTAAACCTAGCGGCTGCACACTATCATCTGGGGAATAAGGAGGCGCTCTACATCAAGGTTTTCACGCGCCGGCTGCAGCCCATCAATGAATCCCGCCTAGCCCGGTTGGCTCGGGCTGAGCAGGAAGCCAATATTTCGTTGGTGGGCATGGAGCAGCTCATCGAGATCATGGCCCGGCCGTTGTTTGAATTGGCTGCCGATACTCAGCATGGGGGCCAATACTTCGCGCGGATTCTCGGCCGCTGCCTGGTTGAGCCGCTGCCCTTCATGGAAGCAATCATCACCGCGGAACTGCAGCCGGTCATGGCGCGTTTCGGCCAGGCGCTGCGCCGCCACTCACCCCAGCTTGCCCCGGAGGAATATCTTTGGCGCTTCAGCTTCGTGATCGGGGCGATGCACCACAGCCTGGCGACACTGCACGGCATGAAGGTGCGGACCCACGGCATCTGCCGCGATCACGATGCCGCCGCCGCCCTGCAGAGATTCATTCCCTTCGCCGTCGCCACTTTCACTGCGCCAGTGAAACCGGAACCCGTTAATAATCGGTAGCATTTCTAATCCAGCGGCCACCGCTCATTGCTACAGCAGCTAATTTATACCCCCGGCTTGCGCTGGGCCGGGATTTGCATCTTTTACCTGTTTCATCGACGGGTGCTGACCACATCCGGCGAATCCGGCGGTTTCCTGCAACTTTGTTCCGCTTCACCGCGTATTCAAACATGCCGGGAACATTAACCGGCCCAAGCCGCTCTGACCCAGCGGCGCCAACACCAAGCATGATCTTTTCCGTAATAGTTCTCAGTCTGCTCTCGCTGCTCGTGGCCACCGAACCCGAGCCGGCAGATACACCCGTGCCTCCCTCTCCCGAGCCGCCCCAGCAGCCTGAGCGCAAACTTTCGTCCAGGCAGGACCCGCTTCCGCCCTCCGAGCGCCTCGCCGCCTGAGGGGAGGCCTATTCCCGCCCCAGGCGGGAACCCGGGCGGGAACGCCAGGTTATCTTTATATGACGCGAACCGCGGCTTGCGCTGCTCCGGTCGGGGGCTTTCCCTGCCCGCACGCTTTTTCTGACTTCCCACGTGAATTCCCCGATCAAACCCACCCGCAGCCTGTTCGGCTCCCTCGTCCAATGGATTGACACCGATTATTCGGTCGAGCCGCCGGAAGTCATCCGCGCCATGCCCGACGGGGTCAACTGGGTGCGTTGCATACCCTTCGTCATTTTGCACGCCGGCTGCCTCGGCGTGATCTGGACCGGCTGGAGCTGGTTCGCCGTGTGGACCGCCGTCGCGCTGTATTTCATCCGCATGTTTGCGGTGACCGGGGTCTTTCACCGGTATTTCTCCCACAAGACCTATAGCACGTCCCGCTTCGGCCAGTTCCTCCTCGCGCTCTGGACCGGCACCACGGTGCAACGCGGTGCGCTCTGGTGGGCCTACCATCACCGCCACCATCATCAGCACTCCGACGACCCGGAGGACGCCCATTCGCCGCACGTCCACGGATTCTGGTGGGCGCACATCGGCTGGATCACGAGCAAGCGCAATTTTCCCACGGACTACTCCAAGATCAAGGACCTCGCCAAATACCCCGAGCTCGTCTGGCTGAACCGCTTCGACATCGTCGTGCCGGTGCTCTTCGCCACCAGCCTCTTCCTGCTCGGCAGCTATCTGGAGACCGCCGCGCCGGCGCTCGGCACCAGCGGCGGCCAGCTGCTCGTCTGGGGCTTCTTCATCAGCACCACCGTGCTCTTCCACGGCACCGCCTCGATCAACTCCTTCACGCATCTCTGGGGCAACCGCCGCTTCAACACCACCGACGATTCCCGCAACAGCTTCATTTTGGCCCTCATCACCCTCGGCGAGGGCTGGCACAACAACCATCACCGCTACCAGTCGTCCACCCGCAACGGTTTCTATTGGTGGGAAATCGACCCCACCTACTACGGGCTGAAATTGCTTTCGTGGACCGGCTTCATCTGGGGCCTCAAGCCCGTGCCCAAGTCCATCTACGAGGAGGCCGCGCAGAACGCCCACCGCGACACTGTCGCCCGCTTCTCCCTCTCCTCCGTGCAGCACGAGATCAACACCCTCCGCCGGGTCGTGCCCACCGCCGCCGCCATCGCCATCGCCACGGTCAACACCCCCGAGGCCGCCGCCCAGTTCAAGAAGGCCGACGGCCCCGCGATCCACAAGGATGTCAGCGGACCTATCGTCGGCGATCAGTCCCCGGCATCCAGCCCGTCGGCTGAAGCGTAAGAAGGGTCTGGCGCCCAACCATCGGGCGCCGGCTCTTCCATGGCTTCAGTCGCAATCATCGGCACCGGCATCGCGGGTATGGGCTGCGCCCATTTCCTGCACCGGCATTTTGACGTCACGCTCTTCGAGCAGCACGATTACACCGGCGGCCACACCAACACCGTGACCGTGCCGGAGACCGGCACCGGCCGGCCTGTGCCCATCGACACCGGCTTCATGGTGTTCAACTACGAGACGTATCCCCGCCTCACCCGGCTGTTCGGCCAGCTCGGGGTGCCGGTGAAGAAGACGGCCATGTCCTTCAGCGTGCGCCACGAGGACATCGGGCTCGAGTTCGCCGGTTCCTCGCTGAACCACCTGTTTGCGCAGCGTCGCAATCTCCTTCGTCCGCGCTTTTACCGGATGCTGTTCGCCATCGACCGCTTCAACCGCGAGGCGGTCGCCGCCCTCGCCGATCCGGCCTGGGCGCAGGTCACCTTGGGCGACTACGTGAAGGCCCGCGGCTACGGCGAGGATTTCTTCAATCTCTACCTTGTCCCGATGAGCTCGGCCGTGTGGTCCACGCCGCCCGACAAGATGCTGGCGTTCCCCGCGACCACCCTGCTGCGCTTCTTCCACAACCACGGCTTCCTCGGCCTGCACACCCAGCACCAGTGGTGGACCGTCGACGGCGGTTCCCAGGAGTATGTGCGGCGCCTCACGGCGCCGTGGCGCGACCGCATCCGGCACAACACGAAGATCGTGCGCGTCCGCCGCGAATCCGGCGGCGTCACCGTCACCACCGCCCAGGGCGCGGTGCAGCGTTTCGACCGGGTCGTGCTCGCCTGCCACGGCGACCAGGCGTTGTCGTTGCTGGCCGATCCCACCCCGGATGAAACCCGCCTGCTGCGCGAATTCCACTATCAGGCCAATGTTGCCACCCTCCATACCGATGCCTCGGTCATGCCGCGCGCCCGGCTGGCCTGGTCCGCGTGGAACTACTCCATCGCCCGCGATCCGGCCGGTCGGATCGCGCCGGCCACCCATTACTGGATGAACTGCCTGCAGGGCGTCTCCGACCGCCAGGACTATTTCGTCTCGATCAACGGCGCCGAGCGCCTCGCTCCCGCCAAGATTCTCAGAACCATCCCCTACGAGCACCCGCTCTTCAGCCTCGGCGCGGTGCAGGCGCAGGCGGAGCTGCCCGCCCTCAACGCGGCCGCGCGCGGTCGCACGGAGACCTATTTCGCCGGGGCCTGGCAGCGCCATGGCTTCCACGAGGATGGGTTGCTCTCCGCGGAACGCCTCGGCGAGCTGCTGCTCGGGCGTGATCCTTGGACGACCTAGGCGTTTGCTTCGGGGTGCAATTGAAATACCCTCTTTGGGGTGCATCCCGCCTCGGACCCGGGACGTAACAGCCCCAGTGAACTCCTGCCTCTACGAGTGCCATGTGCTGCACCACCGGTTTTCCCCGAAAAGCCACCGGTTTGTGTATCGCCTCTTCATGTTCGCCCTCGATCTGGACGAACTCGACGCACTGCACCGGGGTTTGCGCCTTTTCTCCTTTAATCGGGCCAACGCTTACAGCTTCCGGGAGCAGGATTTCCTGCCCGCCGGGGAACCACGGCACAACGCCTCGCCCCCCATGGCTCCCGCCGCGACGCCCCACGGCCTGAAGGCGCGCGTCCTCACCTATCTCGCCGACCGCGACATCGACCTGACCGGGGGGCGGGTGATGTTGGTCACCCTGCCCCGGGTCTTCGGCTATCTCTTCAACCCGGTCTCGTTCTATTTCTGCTTTGACCGCACGGGTCGGCCTGTCGCCTCGATCGCCGAGGTCACCAACACATTTAAGGAGATGAAGCCCTTTGTGCTCGGGCCGGCGACGCACTCCGGCGGCACGTTTTCCCTGCGGCTGCCGAAATACTTCTACGTTTCACCCTTCACCGACCTGGACGTGTCCTTCGACTTCACGCTCCACCCCCCGGGTGAAAAGCTCTCCGTGCAGATCGACGACTACGAGGCCGGCCAGCGCACGCTCACCAGCGCATTGACCGGCGTGCGCCAACCGCTGACCGACGCCCGGCTGGCGTGGTTCTCGGTGAAATATCCTTTCATCACCCTGCGGATCATTGCGCTGATCCACTGGCACGCCCTGAGGCTATACCTGAAAAGAATCCCCTGGTTCGCCAAGGCCGCCCGGCCCGACGCCCAGCGCGATCTCTACCGCCCGCATGCCAGCATCGCCGGAGAGATCACACCCCAGCCCTCCACCGCATCGAAAGCATGAGCCACGACCTCGCCACCACCCGCTCCACCCCGATCGCCACCACCGCGCCGCGCCCCTCGCTGTTTCAGCCGGCCGTGCTCGATTCCTTTGCCGCCATGCAGCTGGGCCGGCTGCGCCTCGAGCTGCCCGACGGTTCCGTCCGCGAATTCGGCGATCCGCACACGACCGCCCGGCCGGTCGCCCCCGGGGTGAGCAACTTCGCCTTCCTGCGCGTCCGGCGCGCGTCGTTTTTCACCCGCTGTGCGCTCTACGGTGACATCGGCTTCGCCGAGTCCTACATCGACGGCGACTGGGAGACCCCCGACCTCACCTCGCTGCTCGGCTGGTTTTTGCTCAACCTGGAGAACGCCCCGACCCTGACCGGTTCACAGCAGGCGAAATCGCTCGCGCTGAACCTGCTCCGCCTCGGCAACCGCCTCGGTCATCTGCTCCGGCCCAATTCGCGCGCCAACGCCCGGCGTAACATCAGCGCGCACTACGATCTTTCGAACGATTTCTTCGCCCTCTGGCTGGACCCGACCATGATGTATTCCGGCGCCCGCTGGGCCGGGGCCACGACGCTGGAGGAGGCGCAGATCGCCAAGAACGACGCGCTCTGCCGCAAACTCCACCTCCAGCCCGCCGATCACGTCCTGGAAATCGGCACCGGCTGGGGCGGCTGGAGCCTGCACGCGGCGAAGCACTACGGCTGCCGCGTCACGACCCTCACCATCTCCCAGGAACAATGCGACCTGGCCCGCCGGCGCATCGCCGCGGCCGGGCTGACCGACCGCATCGAGGTCCGCCTGCAGGACTACCGCGAGTTGACCGGCCGGTTCGACAAGATCGTCTCGATCGAAATGCTCGAGGCGGTGGGCCACCGCTACCTCGGCGAGTATGCCGCGGTCTGCGACCGGGTGCTCAAGCCCGACGGTCTCATCGCACTGCAATTCATCACCTATCCCGACTCGCGCTACGACCAGTTGCGCCGCGGCGTGGACTTCATCCAGAAACATGTTTTCCCCGGCTCCCTGCTGCTGTCCGTCAACCGCCTGAACCAGCTGTTCGCGGAGCGCGGCGGGTTCGTGCTGCACGGCTTGGAGGACCTGGGCCGGGATTACGCCCGCACGCTGGCCGAGTGGCGGCAATCCTTCCACGCCCGGTTGGATCGCGTGCGCGGGCTCGGCTTCGACGACCGCTTCATCCGCAAGTGGGACTACTACCTGGCTTACTGCGAGGCCGCCTTCGCCATGCGCAACATCTCCGTCGTGCAGACCGTCCACACCCGGCCCAAC
Source organism: Lacunisphaera sp. (assembly GCA_029945855.1). Lineage (GTDB taxonomy): Bacteria > Verrucomicrobiota > Verrucomicrobiia > Opitutales > Opitutaceae > Lacunisphaera. The sequence goes on along the minus strand of JAQSDJ010000122.1, from coordinate 20,349 downwards.
AACCTGAGTTTCTGATCCTTGTAGGGGCGTCCCTTGTGGACGCCCGCGGGCGGCATCAAGCGCCGCTCCTTCATTCTCAATCCCCATGCTCCTTTTTCTCCGCCTCCTCTTCCTTGTCATCCTGGCCTCGATGCTCTGGGTCACCAGTTGGGCCAGTTTCCAATGCCCGCTCTTCGCCGTGCCGCGGGAGGTTTACACCCACCCTTGGTTCATCGCGACGCTGTTTGATGCCTACTGGGGTTTCATCACGTTCTATGTCTGGGTCGGCTTCAAGCAATCCTCCTGGCTGGCGCGCCTCGCTTGGTTCGCCGCCATCATGCTGCTGGGCAACATCGCCATGGCGGCCTATTGCCTGCGGGAATTGTTTTCCCTGCCGGCGAACGGCCGGCTCACCGATCTCCTTACCGTGCGGCGGGACGGTCCCGGGTGGCTGGGCCTCGGCCTGGCTCTCGCCGGTATCACGGTCGTGCTCCTGGCCTGATCCATGAATGCGACGCTGCTCATCCTCTCCGCGCTGGCCGGGCTATGTGCCGCCTTTGCGCTCTGCTACGTGCTCGCCCGGCGCATCGACAACTACGGCATCGTGGACATCGCCTGGTCCTACGCCTTCTCGGTGCTGGCTGTATTCTACGCGGCATTCGCCTCTGGTTGGCCGATGCGGAAGGCCCTTATCGCCACCCTGGCGGGGCTCTGGAGCCTGCGGCTGGGCACGCATCTCTACCGTCGCGTCATGGGCCACCATCCGGTTGAGGACGGCCGTTACCTGCAGCTGCGCCGGGATTGGGTCGGCAACTTCGCGCCCAAGATGTTCGGTTTTTTCCAGCTGCAAGCCGGCTCGGTTGTGCTGCTCGGCCTCCCTTTTTTCATCATCTGTCTGAATCCCGCGCCGCAGCTGCATCCGCTGGAGATCGCGGGCGCCCTGCTGTGGCTGCTGGCCGTGGGCGGAGAGGCGCTCGCCGACGCCCAGCTCGCGGCCTTCAAACGCCAGCCAGCCAGCCGGGGTCGCGTGTGCGACACCGGCCTGTGGCGTTACAGCCGGCATCCGAATTACTTTTTCGAGTGGCTCGTCTGGGTGGCCTTTTTTGTGTTCGCGCTCGCTTCGCCCGGGGGCTGGATCGCGCTCATCGGTCCCGCCAGCATCCTCTTCCTGTTGCTGCGGGTGACGGGCATTCCGCTCACGGAGGAACAATCCCTCCGCTCGAAAGGCGACGCCTATCGCCGCTACCAGCAGACCACGAGCGCGTTCGTGCCGTGGTTCCCCAAGAAGCATCGAACCCACATCGGCGAGTGACGCGCATCCGACGCTTGTTTGTCCAACGGTAATCTACCCGCTACTCACTACTTCCAAATGATCGACACCTTGCTCGAGAAAAACCTTCTGCCCGACTGGCTCATCCGTCTCGGCATCCGCCGCCTGCTGCGCCAGCGTTTGCACGAGACCGAACATCCTTCCCCGGAGGTCCAGGTGACCGCGTTTGCCGAAAAACTGCGGACCATGCCCATCGCGGTCAACACGGCCGAGTCCAAGGAACAGCATTATGAGGTGCCGACGCAATTTTATGAAAAATGCCTCGGCCCCCGCCTGAAATATTCCAGCGGGCTCTACGGGCGCGGCGACGAGACCCTCGCCGAGGCCGAGGAGCAGATGCTCGCGCTCACCTGTGCCCGGGCGCAGCTGGCCGACGGTCACGAGATCCTCGAGCTCGGCTGCGGCTGGGGTTCGCTGACCCTGTGGATGGCGGAGAAATATCCGCACGCCCGCATCACCGGGGTCTCGCATTCGCGCACCCAGCGCGAGCACATCCTGGGCGTCGCGCGACAACGCGGCCTGACGAACGTGAACATCATCACGTGCGACATGAACGATTTCACCGCCGACCCCGGCCGCTACGACCGCGTCGTATCGGTCGAGATGTTCGAGCACATGAAGAACTGGCCGAAGCTGATGGCGAACATCGCGCGCGGGCTGAAACCCGGCGGCCGGTTCTTCGCCCATGTGTTCGTGCATGCCCGCTTCGCCTATCACTTCGAGGTCCGCGACGAGAGCGACTGGATGAGCAAGTATTTCTTCACGGGCGGCTTGATGCCCGCCCACGACCTTTTCTCCCGGTTCCAGGATGATCTGAAGCTGGTCGAGTCCTGGAAGGTCAACGGCACGCACTATGCAAAGACGGCCGAACACTGGCTGCAGAACATGGACGCGCATCGCGCCGAGATCATGCCGCTCTTCGCCCGGACCTACGGCGCCGGACAGGCCGTCAAGTGGTGGGCCTACTGGCGGGTGTTTTATCTCGCGTGCGCCGAATTGTGGAATTTCCGCGACGGCGAGGAATGGCACGTCAGCCACTATTTGTTCCGCAAGCCATAGCCGGGGTCAGTAATTCGGCCAGAGGCCTGGCGTGATCAACTCGAGCAGATGCCCGTCAGGATCGCGAAAATAGAGGCTGCGCCCACCACGCGGCCAGCCGGCCTCGCTTTCAATGGCGATGCCCAGTTCCGGCAGACGCCCGCGCCACTGCTCATAGGCCTCTTTCGTGACCGCGAAACCGATATGGTGCGGCCCGGAGCCGTCGTGCGGCGGGATGATCCCGCCCGGCACGGTCGTCGGGGTGAGCGTGCCGCCCCGCTTGAAGAGCAGCAGCACCTGTCGTCCCCCCACATCAAACGATTGGAATCGCGCCGGATCGCCCGTCATGGGCGCCAACCCGAGCATATCGCGATAAAAAACCACGGCGCGCGCCAGATCGTCCACATAGAGTATGGTCTCCACGATGCCCCGGATGGGCGGCGCCAGCTTTTCCATGGGGCCTCAATTTGCGAAACTCACCGGCGATGGCAACCGTCCGCTGGGGTTGGCCGTAATATCCGCAATGCTGCTCCGCTTTATCCTGCTGCTGACCCTGGTGGCGCTTGCCCGCGCGGGCGAGGCGGCCCCCCATCTGCTGGAAGCCCAGGCCGCCGAAGCGCGGCTCGAGGTGCGCCGGGCCTTGGAATTGTTCCTGCAGGCCGACGCGGCGCAGCCCGACAACGCCTTTATTCTCCAAAAAATCGCGCGGCAGTATTCCGACCTGGTCGACGATCAACCTGATATCACGGAAAAGAAGCGCTACGCGCAGACCGCCCTGGACTACGCGCGGCGGGCGGTAGCCCTGAACCCGGCGGACCCGGTCAACGTGCTCTCGGTGGCCATCTGCCATGGGAAGCTCGCGCTCTACAGCGACACCCGGGAAAAGGTGCGTAATTCCCGCTTCGTGCGGGAGGACGCCGAACGGGCCCTGGCGCTCAATCCGGACTACGCCTGGGCGCATCATGTGCTGGGCCGCTGGCATTACGAGGTGGCCTCACTCGGGTCGACGGCGAAGTTCTTCGTGCGACTCTTCTACGGCGGACTGCCGGCGGCCTCGTTTGACGAGGGTATCCGGCATCTGCGGCGAGCAACCGAACTCGAGCCCGCCGAGCTCACCCACTGGCTGGAACTCGGCTTCGCCTGTCTGGCCGCAGGCCAGCCGGACGCGGCGCGGCGGCATTGGGCGCACGGGCTGGCGATGCCCTCGCGCCACAAGCCCGACGAGCCGGCCAAGCGGCGGGCCCGCGCCGCGCTGGCGCGGCTAGACCAAGACTAGCACGATGGCGGCGACCATCAGGGCCGCCCCGACCAACCGCAACCCGAGCACGCCCCGGGGGAGGTGTCGCTCCTCGCTGACGAACCAGTGGCCGACGGACCACACGACCAGGACGCTGAACAGCCCGCGCACACTGTAGACGATGTTAACCACCGTCGCGCTGCCGACGATGATCAGCGCGAGGACGACCCCGGCATTGTTGATCGCGAGCAGGACCGCCCCGGGCGCCACCCAGCGCCAAGCCGCCGTGTCCAGCGCCCGGAGCGGGGCGCTGAAGAATGGCATGAAGGCGCACGACATCAGGCCGACGAACAGGAACATCGGCGGGAAGAAGCTGCCGATGCCCCAGGCCGGCACCCATTTCTGCATGAGCACGTCGCCGAGGCTGTAGCAGGTGGCGCTGACCAAGGCCAGCAGCACGGTCCGGCCGACGTGGTGCCGGTGCGCCGTCCCGCCGATGTGCAGCAAGCCGATGGCCGCGGTGCTCAGCAGGGCGCCGAGCCACCATTGGAGCGGCACCTCCCCCACCCGCAGCAGGCTGGCGAACAGCGCGACCAAGATGACCTTGGTGCCCATGACCGGCGTGATCACGGACACGTCGCCCCGCCGCAGGGCGATGAAGGTGAAGGCCTGGCCGGCGAAAAACAGCAGCGCCGTGGCGGCCGGCTGCCAGTATTCCGCCAGCGGATGCAACCGGCCGTCGGCCAAGAACCAAAACGGCGCGAACAGCAGCGCGATCGCCCAGTTGGACACAAAACTGGTGCGCCAGACGCCGACGCCCAGGACCGACGCCCGCCGCACCATCAGGGCGCTGATCACATAGAGCAGGGCGCAGGCCAGCGGAAGGAGCAGACTGGGGTGGAAATGCATCGCGGACCAAAACAAAAAGCCGGACACCATGGTCCGGCTTCAATCCAAATCGGCGCCGGGGCGCTTAGTTCAGCGCCTTCAGCACGAGTTTCTCGTATTCCTCATGGGCCATCGACCCGGTCTTCTTGTGGGCGATACGGCCGTCGCGGCCGATCAGAAACGTGGTCGGGATGGCGTTGAACCCGCCGAAGGCCTCGATCACCGCCTCGTCGGCCATGACGAGGGTGTAGCCGATTTGGTTTTTTTCCGCAAAAGCCTTCACGTGCGCCGGGCCCTTCTGGTCCACGGAGGCGCCGACGATGACCAGGCCGTCCTTGCCGTATTTCTTCTGCAAGGCCGTGTAGCCGGGGATCTCGGCGATGCACGGTCCGCACCACGTCGCCCAGAAATCGACCACGACCACCTTGCCCTTGAACTGGTCGGAGCTGACCTCGCGGCCGTCGAGGTCCTTGAGCTTCCAGGCTGGAGCCGGGGCCATGGGGGCGGTCGCTTCCTGTGCCTGGAGGCGGTTGCCTTGAAAAAGTGCGGCGCCAACGGCCAGGGCCGCAGCAGCACCAAAGAGGGAGAGGAGACGGATTCGGGTCATGGGCTTGAGGAAGGTGGGAGCCGCCAGACGGCGGCTTGTTCCCAAAATCCACCCGCCAGGCCGGAAAGACCCGGCCTCAGGTCGCGGGCTGCTCGACGTTCAGGATCTCGATGAATTTCTTCATCGCCGGCGTGAGCACCCGGCCCTTGCGGTGCAGGATGGCGAGCGGGCGGGTGAATTCCTTGCCCTTGAACGTGATGGTGGCGAGCGTGCCCTGCCGCATCTCCTGGAGAACGGTGGCCTGGGGCACGATGGCGATGCCGTGGTCGATTTCCACCGCCCGCTTCACGGTCTCGATGTTGTCGAACTCCATGACGGGCGTGATCTCGAGCTTGTAGTCGCGGAAGATCTGGTCGACGGCCTTGCGGGTCGGGATGTCCGGATCGAAGCCGATGAATTTGTGCGCCGAGAGCATCTTCATGTCCACGTCGGGGGCCTTGGCCAGCGGATGATTGGGATGCGCGATCAGCACCAGGCGGTCGTTGCGGAACGGAATCATCTCGATCTGCCGGACGCGTTGCGGGAAGGCGACCAGGCCGAAATCCACCGAATTGTGCAGGATGTCCTCGTAAACCAAATTGGAGCGGCGGTATTCGACGCGGACGTTCACCGCCGGGTAGTCGTGGAGGAACTTCTTGATGTAGGGCGGCAGCTCGTGCAGGCCGATGGAATAGATGGTGGAGATGCGGATGGTCCCGCTGATCACCTTCTTCATCTCCTGCAGCTCGCTCTCGAGCTTCTCGTAAACGTGCAGGATTTCCTTCGCCGCCTCGTAGATCCGCTGGCCTTCCCGCGTCAGGTTGAACTGCTTCTGGCTGCGATCGATCATCAGCGCCTTGAAGTTGCGCTCCATCGACCTGGCCTGTTGGCTGACCGCCGACTGGGTGATTCCGTTTAACTTGGCCGCCTTGGAGAAACTCTTGGTCTCAACCAGATCGGCAAAAATCTTGAAGTTTTCGATTTGCATACCGCTTAATAGATCGAGCCAGCATAAACATTCCTTATCTTCTGGCTACCCTAAAAGCACGACTCATAGATGTTTATCGAATACGCCACATTTTGCGAACGTGTTGATAGTCTGCTTCATCGAATAGATGGGGTGTGCCGGACCGTCGGCCGCGATCCCGCCGAGATTACCTTATTGCCTGTTACAAAGACTCATCCGGCAGCGGCGGCGGAATACGTCTTACGCCACGGCCTGGCCGCCGTGGGCGAAAATCGCGTGCAGGAAGGCATCGAGAAACGTGCCTTGGTGCCGGGGCCCCTCCGCTGGGAGTTGATCGGTCACCTGCAGTCCAACAAGGCCCGCCTGGCGGCCACGCATTTCGACCGGATCCAGAGTGTCGACAGCGAGAAACTGCTCACCGCGCTCGATCGCGCCGCCGCCGAGCTTGGCAAAAAGCTCCCCGTGCTCCTCCAGATCAACGCGGGCCACGACCCGGCCAAGTTCGGCGCCGAACCGGCCGCCGCCCCCGGTCTCCTGGAATTCGCCCTGGGCCGGCCGCACCTGCAGGTCGACGGGCTCATGACCATCGCGCCGCTGTCCCCCGACCCGGCGGTCGCGCAACGCACCTTCGCCCACCTCCGCCTCATCCGGGACGGGCTCACCGCCCGCTTCGGCGTGCCGCTGCGCGAGCTCTCCATGGGTATGACCGGGGACCTGGAGACCGCCGTGGCCGAGGGCAGCACGCTGCTGCGCATCGGCTCCGCCTTGTTCGGACCGCGCGACTAGCGCGAAATTCCAGCTTAATTTCGCCCGCGGAAAAACTTTCCGCGTTGCCCTGCCCTCGCAACCAACTTGGCTGCTGCTTCGTGGAAGAGAACAAATTCACGCCCGCCCAGCGCCAAGCCCTGCAGGAGCTGATGGATGACCCTTCCCCGACCGTGCGCGCCGCCCTGCTCGCCGAATTTGCCCGCCATGGCCGCGAAAGCGTCGATCTGCTCCGGGCGTTCACCCACCAGCCCAACCGGATGCTCGCGCTGCACGCCGCCTGGTTCCTGCGCGAGCTGAATTTCTCCGACCCGGTCGGCGAGTTCCGCGGCTTCATCCGTTCGCTCAACTACGAGCTCGAGTCCGGAGCCCTCCTCCTCAGCCGCACGGTCAACCCGGACCTCGACGTGGGCGCCTGCTGCACACAGCTCGATTCGCTCGCGGCGCGCTGCCGCGAGCTGATCGCCGAGCCGATGACCGCCCGGGAAAAATGCCGCGTGATCAATCGCGTGCTGTTCCATGAATTCGGCCTGCACGGCAACGCCGACAACTACACGGACCCGCGCAACAGCTACCTCGACCAGGTGCTGGCCCGGCGGAAGGGCATTCCCATCTCCCTTTCCATCGTCTATCTGCTCGTCGCCGAGCGCGTCGGTCTGCAACTGGAGGCCGTCGCCCTGCCCGGCCACTTCATGGTCGGCTGCTACGAGGAAAACGTGCCCTTTTTCGTCGATCCCTTCAACGCGGGCGTGTTTCTCACGGCCGGTGATGTCTTCCAGTTTCTCCGCCAGCACAGCGACAACCCTTCCGTTTCGGACCTGGCGCCCACCCCGGTCCGTGAGGTGCTGTGCCGCTGCTGCCGGAACCTCGCTAATCATTATCGCGTGATTCACGATCCCGGACACGCCCAGTTGTTTGCCGGCTTCGTTGCCGAATTCGAATCCACCTACGAGCGCCACGTCCAGCCGTGAGGGACTTACTGCGGGCGTTTGTGGCCGGTGTAAAATCGGGCTCGTTCTCCTCGCGCAACCCGGTTTTGCTCCCGTCGCCCATGAGCGTCGCCGAGCCCCCCCACACCCTTGCCGACCTCGCGTCCTGGTCGTTCGCCGGCCCGGCGCTGGCCGTGGTCGGCCGGCCGGTCGCCCACTCGCTCAGCCCGGCCATCCACAACGCGGCGCTGGCCTGGATGGCGCGCGCCCAACCCCGCTTCCGTGACTGGCGCTATTTCAAGTTCGACATTGCTCCCGACGAATTGCCGCAAGCGCTCCCGCTTTTTCACCGGAAAAACTTCCACGGCCTCAACCTGACCGTGCCCCACAAGGCGCTGGCGGTGGCGCTCCTCGAGGCGGGTGACAATTTCGTGCGCGCCGCCGGGGCGGCAAACACGCTCATCCGCACCGAGGCGGGGTGGCGTGGCGCCAACACCGACGGCTACGGCCTAGCGACGGCCTTGCAGGAAGAGCTGGGCGCAAAGCTGGCCGGCGCCAAAGTGATCCTGCTTGGGGCCGGCGGCGCGGCGCGGGGGGCCGCGGTGGAATGCCTGCGGAGCGGATGCGCGGAACTGTGGATCGGCAACCGGACCCAAGCGACGCTCACCACCTTGCTGGAAGAACTTGCCCCTTTGGCCGCCAAGGCCGGACTGCACGGCTTCGATCTGGCCAGGCCGCCGGCCGGCTTGCCAGCGGCAGCCCTGGTGATCAACGCCACATCGCTCGGGCTGAAGCCGGAAGACGCTGCGCCGATCGACCTGGAGGAAATCCCGCGCCCGGCCTGCGTCTACGACATGATTTACCGTCCGCCCCAAACCGCGCTGCTCCGGCAGGCGGCCGCCCTTGGCCTCGCCACCGCCAACGGGCTCTCCATGCTGGTGCACCAGGGCGCCCGCTCGCTCGAACTCTGGACTGGCGCCGCGGTGCCGGTATCCGTCATGCATGACGCCGCCCGTGCCGCCCTGTCATCCGCCTGACCATGGAAACCTTCAACGAAATCAACGGCCTGCTGCCCTGGTTCTTTCCGGTGGGCGCGGCCGTTTTCGGCGCATGCATCGGCAGTTTCCTGAACGTCTGCATCTACCGCATCCCGAAGGATGAATCCATCGTCCGCCCCGGCTCGCACTGCGGCTGCGGCCGGCCCATTGCCTGGCATGACAACATCCCCGTCCTCAGCTGGCTGCTCCTGCGGGGCCGGGCCCGCTGCTGCGGGCGGAAATTCAGCGTCCGTTATCCGGCGATCGAGCTGCTGACGGGCGCGCTGTTCCTCGGCTGCTGGCTGCTTTTCCCGCCCGGCAAGGCGGTCGCCGGGATGGTGCTTTGCTCCATCTTGATCTGTGCCACTTTCATCGACCTCGACCACATGGTCATTCCGGACGTGTTCACGATCGGCGGAGCCGTGGTCGGCGTGCTGCTCTCGTTGCTGCTGCCCGTTTTGCACGGCCACGCCCACGAGCTTTTCCTCGTCGCCAGCCTGCGCTCGACGGTTGATTCCCTGCTCGGCCTGATGGTGGGCTCTGCCCTCGTCCTGTGGATCGCGCTGCTCGCCGAGGTGGTGCTCAAGAAGGAGGCCATGGGCTTTGGTGACGTGAAATTTCTTGGCGCGATCGGTGCCTTCATCGGTTGGAAGGGTGCGGTGTTCGCCGTGTTCGGCGGCGCGGTGGTCGGCTGCCTCTGGTTCGCCCTCGCCGTGCTCTGGCAGCAGATCGCCGGCCGGCCGGCCGCTCCGACCACCCCGGTGGAATCGGGCGAAACACCCCCGCCACCGCCTGCCCTGGGATTTGGCATCGAGGTGCCTTTTGGGCCGATGCTGGCCATCGCCGCCCTGCTTTACTTCCTGTGCCTGCACCGTTGGGTGGACGACTATTTTGCGGGCATCGCGGCCATGCTTTAGCCCGGCCCGGGGGCATTCGGCGGCCGGAACTCCGGCGGCACTTCGCCGCTCCTGCCCTGCACCAGCAATCGGAGCAGATACGCCATGGTCTCTTCCCGTGATTGTCCGCGCTCGGCCGAGAGTTGATCGGTGCGTTTGATCAGCTGTCGCGCCATCGCCTCGGCCTGGGCGGGCGCCGCCCCCAGCTTGCCGCATAGTTCGGTCAGTCGGGTCAATTCATCCATGGGGAATGATCCGGACCGCCGGCGCCGCGTTCGGCGCCAGGCCCAGCCCGGACGCGGGGTCCAGATTGACGAAGGAAAGCATCGCGAGTGCGACAAATTCGTTTCCCTGGCGTGCGATCGATCGAATTTGACCGACTTGCTTTCCCCTCTGATAGAGCGGGGCCAGTGCTTCCGGCGCTGCGCCCGAGCCGTGGATGCGGTGCAGGCGGCGGCGGACCTGTCCCATATTCTTGAGGCGCGCCATGACCTCCTGTCCGAGGTAGCAGCCCTTCGTGTAGGAGATGGCCTCGACCTCCAGACCGCCTTCATTCGGCAGATCCCCCGGGCCGATATCCTGCGGCACGGCGGGTCGGCCCGCCGAGATGCGCATAAACTCCATTTCCTCCGCGCCAGCCTCACGAGCGCCGAGTGCGAGCAGTTTGCTCTTCGTCTCCTCGGTCACCGCCGCCGGACCGAATAGTTCATAATTTTCGTCGCGCGAACGGCGGCCGGCAAAAACAACCCTTTCATCCCTTTGGAGAAAATGTCCGGGAAGCGGCATCGCACCCAGGCATTGCTGGATAATTGCACTACAGCCACGACCTGCTACCGACAGCGCCTGGACTTGGTTTGATTCATCGGTCAGGGTCACATCGTCAGCGACGATATATTCTTCCAGCCGGGCCCGTATGACCGCCGCGGTCGAATGGATGCTCACCACGGTGAATTCGTTTTCGCCCTGCTTGAGCACAGAGGAATCAGCCAGCACCTTGCCTTTCTGATTCAGCCATAGGCCAAATACAGCCGCCCCAATGGGTTGTCGCAATTCATTGGTGAATTGCCCCTGTAGATACCCGGCGGCATCGTCTCCTGTCACTCTGAGCAAAGCGGATGGGCGATAGGAATGAATGATCATGACTTGGGCTATGAAAATTAAATAAATCTTAACTACCTGATATCCATTGCTATGGCACAGGATTTAAAAATCTTATGTTGTTCTGGTTGACGGATGGAACGGATGGAGTAGATCTATGTCAGTTAGATAACACTTCTCCCCGCCTAGCGGGGAGTTTTGGGGTAACTAAGAAAGCAATGGCCGGTCGCTTAGGGGTAGGCGACCGGCCTTTTCTTTGCCCAGATTCATAGCACACAGGGAGGACTTGATCCAGTGCCCCCCGGCAGCGCAAGCTGCACCTTCATGCAGAGAACATCCGACATCAACGTCGTCGAAACCCGCGCCCTGCCTTCCCCGGCGGATTTGCTGGCGGAACTACCCAAAACCGAGGCCCAGGCGGATTTCGTCACCCGCGCGCGGCGAGAGATCCACCGGCTCATCTTTACCGACGACAAGCGCTTTCTCCTGCTGGTCGGACCCTGCTCCATCCATGATCTCGAGGCCGGCCGCGACTACGCCCGCCGGCTGGCCGCCCTCGCCCGCGAGGTGGAGAACCGCGTGATGATCGTGATGCGCGTCTATTTCGAAAAACCCCGCACCACGGTCGGCTGGAAGGGCCTGATCATGGACCCGCGCCTTGACGGTTCGCACGACATCGCCACCGGGCTGCGGCTCGCCCGCACCTTCCTGCGTGACGTGCTCGACCTTGGACTGCCCACGGCCACGGAGTTGCTGGATCCCATCACGCCGCAATACATCGCCGATCTCATCTGCTGGTCGGCCATCGGCGCCCGCACCGCTGAGTCGCAGACGCACCGGCAGATGGCCTCGGGGCTTTCGATGCCGCTCGGCTTCAAGAACGGCACCGACGGCTCGATCGCGACGGCCATCAACGCCATCAAGGCCGCCGCCCAACCCCACACCTTCCTTGGCATCAACCTGGACGGCTCGGCCTCCGCCATCGTCACCCGCGGCAACCCGGACTGCCACATCGTGCTGCGCGGCGGCGCGACCGGGCCCAATTATTCCCCCGCCCACCTCGCGCAAACCGAGCAGCTCCTCGCCAAGGCCGGCCTGATGAAGTCCATTCTCGTGGATTGCTCACACGATAATTCCACCAAGCAGCCCGAGCGCCAGCCGGAGGTGATGCGCGAGTTGCTGGCCCAGATCGCCGCGGGCAGCACCTCCCTCATGGGGGCGATGATCGAGAGCAATATCGGGGCTGGCAGCCAGGCCTTCCCGCAGCCCAAGGCGCAGCTCCGTTACGGCGTGTCCATCACCGACGCCTGCATCGACTGGCCGACCACGGAGAACCTGGTCCGCGAGATTCACAAGGCCCTCGCCCCGCGGTTTAAGTGATATTTTCGCCGCCGCTACTACCCCCCGCATCGGTTGCTGATACCGGTCTTCGCCTGTTTTTCTTCCGTGTATTTCCCGAATTCTTTGCTTAACTCCGCCCCTCTATGAAGTCACCCATCCGTGTCGCAGTTACCGGCGCCGCCGGCCAGATCGGCTACTCCCTCCTTTTCCGCATCGCCTCCGGCGCGATGTTCGGACCCGACCAGCCTGTCATCCTGCAGCTCATCGAAGCCCCGGTCGAGAAGGCCCTCAAGGCCCTCGAGGGCGTCGCGATGGAACTCGATGACTGCGCCTTCCCGTTGCTCAAGGGCATCGTCCAGACCTCCGACCCCGCGGTCGGCTTCAAGGACGCCAACTGGTGCCTGCTCGTCGGCGCCAAACCCCGCGGCCCCGGCATGGAGCGCGCCGACCTGCTCAAGGACAACGGCAAGATCTTCATCGCCCAGGGCCAGGTCATCGACGCGGTCGCCGCGGCCGATGCCCGCATCGCCGTCGTCGGCAATCCCGCCAACACGAACTGCATGATCGCCGCCTCGCAGGCCAAGCGCCTCCCGCCCGAGCGCTTCACCGCGATGGTCCGCCTCGACCAGAACCGCGCGCAGAGCCAGCTCGCCAAGAAGGCCGGCGTCGAGCTCACCGCGGTGAAGGACATCTTCATCTACGGCAACCACAGCCCGACCATGTTCCCGGCCTACGCCCACGCCTCGATCGACGGCAAGTTCGCCACCCGCGTGATCACCGATCTCGCCTGGCTCCAGGGTCCCTTCTGCGAGACTGTCGGCAAGCGCGGCGCCGCCATCATCGCCGCCCGCGGCCTCTCGTCGGCCGCCTCCGCCGCGAACGCCCTCGTCGACCACGTCCGCAGCCTCGTCACCCCCGGTGCCATCCACTCCGTCGCCGTGAAGAGCGAGGGCCGCTACGGCTTCGACGCCAACGTCTGGGCTGGCATGCCCGTGCGCACCACGACCCCCGGCAGCTACGAGGTCATCACCACCTACGCGATGGACGACTTCGCCAAGGCCAAGATCGCTGCGACCAACAAGGAACTCGTCGAAGAGCGGGCCTTCGTGGCCGACATGATCAAGTAACGCGAAGCGTCATCCTGAGCCTGTCCAAGGATTCCTTTTCAAGGCGGCCCACCCGGGCCGCCTTTTTTGTAAGGTCGCCGATTGCCCTCGACGTTTGGTAGGGGTCGTTGCCCTCAACGGCCCTTCGGAGGGCGCTTGAGGGCAAGCGCCCCTACCGATTCGGACTCGCCGCCCTACCGGCCTACAGCAAACCCGCCAGCACTGGATTCTTCGCGAGGGCAAAGGCCGACCGCATGGTCGCGAACGCCGCGACCAGCTCGCGCGGCGAACCCGCGCGCGGAAAACGCATCTCGAGCGTGGCGCCGTCGCAAACCACCTCGGCCGCCACCCCCACGACCGCCAGCACGCAGTGCCGGCAATCCGAAGGATAACTGACCGTGAGGGCGCCGGCGCCGCCCTGCGCCTCCACCGCATCGATGACCGCTTCGACCCGCGCGCCTTTGGCCAGACCGAAAACGACTCCCGTAAACATGGCCGCAAACAACTCATCGAACTCCGGCCGCTCCACCAGCAATCCGTCCCGCAGGCTGTGCAGCGTGCGGGTCAGGTCATAGCTGGCGGGATTCGCTTTCTCCAAGGCATAGGCCAGCTCGAGCGTGAAATCCTTCGTCGTGAGCACCGCCGTCGGGCTCGTCACCTCCAAGGTCAGATCTGTCCGCTTGTAGCCGAACGCCCGCTTCGCCCGCTGGAAATATTGCTCCCCCTCCGCCGCGAGTTCCGCGGAACAGAGTTTGCCCAAGAACGCCTCGGTGGCGGCATTGACCGCATCCGGCACCGTGTGGTGCTGCTTGCGGAATCCGGCCAGGGCCTTTACCGCGCCCTGGCTGCGGCCGGTGAGGCTGATGCGGGAGACAAATGCATTCGGTTGGTCCGGCTTTTTCGCCATGCCCGGAGTCAGGCAGGGCCCCGGACCGGAAGCAAGTTGGCCGATGACATTTTCCCGCCCGTAAATTAAACCGGCGGCCCGTTGCGGGGCCGCCGGCTTTTAACTTAGCAAGTCTGCACCAAATCCACTCAGGCCGCCAGGACCGGCGGAGCCGCCGCCTTTTCGCCAAGCTTCTTGAAGAGGCTGATCGCCCCCAGGATGATCAGCACCGGGATCCAGATGGGCGAGAGGGCGAAGGCGAGGCCGAGCACCACGGCAAGCAGGGCCGCCAGCAGCCCCGCGAGGAGGGAGACGCCGATCACCCCGAGCACGGCGGCGATCAACAGGCCGGCGATGGAGCCGACCAAAACCACCGGGAGGAACTTGAGCGCCAGCAGGGCCAGCACGACGATGAGCAGGATCTTGAGGAAAGTTTTCATGCCTCAAGAACACGGCGACCGGGATAAAGTTGCAGCGACCGCCCACTCCCTGTTCAACAGCACGCCGTGACTCCTTCCGCCCCCGTCCCCGTCGTCTGCGCGCTGATCGAGCGCGACAGCCGCCTGCTGCTGGCGCAGCGTCCCGAGAACAAGCATCTGCCGCGCAAATGGGAGTTTCCTGGCGGCAAGGTGGAACCCGGCGAGGATTCCGCCGCCGCCATTGTCCGGGAGATCCGGGAGGAACTCGGCTGCGCGGTGGTGATCACGCGCGCCTTGCCGACCTTTCCCTTCACCTATGGCGCGGTGGTCATCGAGATGATTCCCTACGTATGCGTCCTCGCCGCTCGTTCGCCCGAGCCGCATCCCCACGAGCATCTTGCGCTCGCGTGGGCCTTGCCCGACGAGCTGCTGGGCTACGATCTAGCGCCGGCCGATGTGCCCGTGATCGCCAGCTATCGTTCGTTCTGAAACTCCGGCTGCCGCCCCGGTGGAGCCTGGTTGCACCTCCGTCTCGTGCCTTGGCACCAGCCTCCCATCTAACTCATTGGGCCGCCTCAAAACCAAAAAGCGTTCGGGACGTGGTGTCACTCGGCCCGTAAAGCCCGACCTACAAAAACGCCTGCGGAATTATTGAAACCGCTCTAGTTCTCCGCCGGGGTGAAGAACACCTGCACGCAGAAAAGACTGTCCACGCCCATGAGGCTGACGGAAGGCTGCACGCTGCAGCCCAGATATATAAGCGCCGGTTCGACCAGGTTGGCCCGATGCCCGGGTGAATTCATCCACGCCTGCACCACCGTGGCCGCAAATCCGCGGTAGGTCGCCGGCTTGAGCTCTGCCTGCGTCCGCGGGTGAACCAATAATTTCCGGCCCTCGCGCGTGGTTATCCCGACCCCGACATCGGGCTCGACCTCGTAGATGGAAAGCAGCGCGATGTTCTCCGCCACCCGGCGATACTTGAGCCCGACATGGCGCACGCGGTCGGCCGGCGTGCCGATCGAAGGAAACGGATTGGTGTGACTGGGCGGCTGGTAGAACTTGCCCACGGCGGCCTCCAGGTCCGCGGCCTCGTTGAGCTTGGCCAGGTTCCGGAACACCGGCAGATGGAGTATTTCCCGCACCCGGTTCGTCTCATGGAAAATTGCCGCGGCCAGGAGCCCGCGGTCGAAGGCGGCGACGTCAATCCGGGCATCCAACTCCGGCCGGCCCCAGAACTCCTTGGCCGGCAGATCCGTCCCATGGGGCGCGGTGGCGCCCTGCGCGAGTCCCGCAACCAGGCAGAAGATGGCAAACTTCAGCACACCGGCAGAGGAAAAGACTAAATCCTGACAAAGCTAGTCTCTTCCTGTCGCGGGACGAATATCAGGTGATCCCGTGTTCAATCCACTGGTGATCGCCGGCGATGACCTGCTGGGCCAGCTCGTAGCCGTGCTGGTCGGCGTTCCGGCTGATGCCGTGAAAGTTCTGGTCGATCCGGAGCATCGCCTGCGCGTGGAAATCGTCGACGAGCATGAACACCTTGCCCGCCTCCTGGCCGTCCGTGAGACATTTCTGGGCGAAGATGCATGTCGCCGCGATGGCGAAGAGATCCGTGCCGATGTCGGCCAGACGGCCGAGCAACACCTGGCGCTTTTCCAGCTTCGGGCCGAACTTCACCATCTGGTGGAACAGGGTGCGGGCCAGCTTCCGGCTGAGCGCGCCGACCCCGGCCAGGTGGCCGGCGAGACGTGGGTGCATGTCCGCGGGCGCACCGCCACCCACAGGCAGCCATTGCTTGATATACCAAAACGGATAGAATTTCGCCGCGGCGAACAGCGACTTGAGCCGCTCACCCCACGGCCGCTCGGTGTTGAGGAAGACGCCGGCGATCTTCAGGTGCGGATCGAGCGCCTCGCGCATGATGAAGAGCCGCATGATCTCGGAGGAACCCTCGAAGATCATCGAGACGCGGTTGTCCCGCATCATGCGCTCGACCGGATAGGGTTTTTCGCCGCGCGCCTTGAGTGATTCGACGTTCTCATAGCCGCGGCCGCCGCGCAGCTGCATCAGGTCGTCGAGGCACATCCAGGCCTTCTCCGTGCCCCACATCTTGCACATCGAGGCTTCGAGCCGGATATCAGCCTTCTTGTCCCGGTCGACCAGGCGCGAGGTCGTGATCAACATGGCCTCCATGGCGAACGCGTGCGCCGCGATGCGGCGGATCTTCTCGGCCACCGCCGCGTGCTGGCCGATGGGCACGCCCCACTGGATGCGTTCCTTGCCCCACTCGCGGGCGATCTGCACCGCGCGCTTGGCCACGCCGATGGACGACGCGGGGATGGAAAGGCGGCCGGAATTGAGCGTGCTCAACGCGACCTTCAGGCCGCGGCCTTCGCCGCCGATCACATTCGCCTTCGGCACGCGGACGTTCGTGAAGCGGATGACCCCGTTGTAGAGCGCATGCAGGCCCATGAACTGGCTGCGGTGCACGACCTCGACGCCGGGTGACTTCGCCTCGACGACAAATACGGTGATCTGGGTGCGCGGCTTGCCGTCCACCAGTTTCGGCGGCGTCTTGCACGCGACGATCAGCAGGCCGGCACGGGTGCCGTTCGAGCACCAGACTTTTTCCCCGTTGATGATGAAATCATCCCCGTCGGGCTTCGCCTCGGTCGTGAGGCGCGCGGGGTCGGAACCGACGCCCTTCTCGGTGAGGGCGAAGGCCGCCAGTTCGCCGCCGGCGGAGCGCGGCAGGAATTTCACCTTCTGCTCCTCGGTGCCGAACAGCAAAATCGGCTGCGCCACGCCGATGGACTGGTGCACCGAGAGGTGCGCGAAGGTGTTCCCGCAGTGGCTGGCCATGAGCAGGCAGGCCCGGCAGTAGGTCGTCTGCGAGAAGCCGAGGCCGCCGTATTTCTGCGGCACCTTGATGCCGTAGGCGCCGAGCCGGCGGAAACCCGCCTGCACTTCCTCGGGAATCTCGCCGGTGCGGTCGATCAGGTCGGCGTCCACCTTCTCGCGCAGGAACGCCGCGAGGTCCGCGAGGAATTTATCCGCCCGGGGCTTCTCCTCCGCGTCGATGTCGGTCAGCGGATAGAGCTTCTCGGGCTTCCAGCGCCCCATGAAAAGGTTGGCGACGAAGCTGATGTCGTCGTGCGACTCGCGCGCGGCCTCGGTGACCTGCAGCGCGGCGCGCTGGCCTTCGCTCATCTTGGACATGTCGATGACGGACTTGCCCTCATCGGTTTTCGGTTGGTCCGGGGGTGGGGGGGTGACGGTGGACATGGTTCAATGCGGCCCGCCCGGCCGCTCGTGGTTTGGGTTGCCCCGACCTAAGCCCCGCCCTCCGCGGCAGTCAACCGGCGGCCCGGCGCCGGGCCCC